>NZ_JAMYLL010000024.1:0-83974 GCF_040318045.1 Mesorhizobium sp. M1338
TTTTTACTCGGTGCGCGGGGCGGTTGCACACCCGTTGCTCCTGGCCGGCTTAATTTGGGGGGTTTGGGGGGGGGGCGGCCTTCCTGCATTTCGCCGGCGGGGGGGCGACCTTCGCCAGCACGCCGCAGCCCACCCCGCAATAGGGGCAGGTGGTCCTCACCTCGCGCGCTTCGTCGATCTCCATGGGTTCAGGCCGCGCGGCTGGCCAGCGCTTCCAGCGCAATGAACAGATGCTCGCCTTCGACCCGCACCGGAATGGTCCGCACCGCGCCCTCGTCGGCGCCGAGCGCCTTGCCCGTCTCCAGCGAAATCACCCAATTGTGCAAGGGACAGGTCACCGCCGTGCCATGCACGATGCCCTGGCTGAGCGGTCCGCCCTTGTGCGGACAATGGTCGTCGATGGCGTAGACCTGATCGTCGGCGGTGCGGAAGACCGCGATCTTCCCCTCGGGCGTGGCGACGCAGCGCGCGCCGCGGCGCGGGATGTCGGAGATGGAGCCAATGGCGATCCAGTTCATCATGATCACTCCGCCGCCTGCGCAAAGCCGACCGAGGCCATCGGCCGGAATTCGTGCTTGTCCTTGCCGGATACGCGTTCCGACCATGGATCGACCTGGGCGAATTTCTGGCTGAAGACGAAGCGGTCGTAATAGGCCTTGCGCTTCTCCCCATCGTCCATGATCTGGCGCTTGATCTCGGGGATGCCGACGCGCTTGGCCCATTTGTAGATGCGCTCGAGATAGCGGCCCTGCTCGCGGTACATCTGCGTCAGCGCCACGATGTGCTCCAGCGCCTCATCCTCGGTCCTGACCAGTCCGAGCACTTCGGTGCCCTTGATGTCGAGGCCGGCAGCCCCGGCAAAATGGATCTCGTAGCCACTGTCGACGCAGATGACGCCGACATCCTTGCAGGTCGCCTCGGCGCAGTTTCGAGGACAGCCCGACACCGCCATCTTGACCTTGGCCGGGGTCCACGAGCCCCACATGAATTTCTCGATGCGGACACCAAACCCCGTCGAATCCTGCGTGCCGAAGCGGCACCAGTCGGAGCCGACACAGGTCTTCACGGTGCGCAGGCCCTTGGCGTAGGCATGGCCGGAGACGAAGCCGGCCTGGCCGAGATCGGCCCAGACCGCCGGCAGGTCCTCCTTGCGGATGCCGAGCATGTCGATGCGCTGGCCACCGGTAACCTTGACCATCGGGATCTCGAACTTGTCGACGACGTCGGCGATGGCGCGCAGTTCGGCGGCGTTTGTCACCCCGCCCCACATGCGCGGCACCACCGAATAGGTGCCGTCCTTCTGGATGTTGGCGTGGACGCGCTCGTTGATGAAGCGCGACTGGTAGTCGTCGGCATAGTCGTCCGGCCAGTCGCAGACGAGATAGTAGTTGAGCGCCGGCCGGCATTTGGCGCAACCGCAGGAGGTCGTCCATTCCAGCTCCTGCATGACCGCTGGAATGGTCTTGAGGCTCTTGGCTTTGATCAGCCGGCGCACCTCGTCATGGCCGAGCGTCGTGCAGCCGCACAAAGGCTGCACCGCCGCCGGATTGTATTTGTCGCCGATGGTCAGCACCATCAGCTTCTCGACCAGTCCGGTGCAGGAGCCGCACGAGGCCGACGCCTTGGTGTGTGCCCTGACGTCGTCGAGCGAGGTCAGGCCCTTGGCCGTGATCGCGCCCGTGATCTTTCCCTTGCAAACGCCGTTGCAGCCGCAGATTTCCGCATCATCCGGCAAGGCTGCAACGGCCGCCATAGGGTCCAGTGGGGCACCCCCCTGGTAGGACTGGCCGAAGATGAGCGTATCGCGCATCTCTGAAATATCGGTCTGTTTCTTCTTCAGATCGTTGAACCAGGCGCCGTCGGCCGTTTCGCCATAGAGCACGGTGCCGATGATGCGGTCGTCCTTCAGCACCAGGCGCTTGTAGACGCCGGCGGAGGCATCGCGCAGCACAATCTCCTGGCGGTCGTCGCCCTCGGCGAAGTCGCCGAGCGAGAACAATTCGATGCCGGTGACCTTGAGCTTGGTCGGCGTGTCCGAATGGACGAAGGCCGCGGCCTCGTCGCCGGCAAGCTGGCTGGCGGTGACGCGTGCCATCTCGTAGAGGGGGGCGACCAGCCCGTAGACCTGGCCATTGACCTCGGCGCACTCGCCGAGCGCGTAGATGTCGGGGTCGTTGCTGCGCATGCCGGCATCGACGACGATGCCGCGATTGACGGCAATGCCGGCCTCCTTGGCCAGCGCCGCGTTCGGCCTGATGCCGACCGCCATGACTACCAGCGTCGCCGGAATGACGGTGCCGTCGGCAAGCTCAATCTGCTCGACCTTGCCGTTGCCGGTGATGGCTTGGGTGTTGGCCTTGGTGATGACCTTGATGCCGCGCTGCTCGACGGCGCGCTGCAGGAGATAACCGGCGGCCGGATCGAGCTGGCGCTCCATCAATGTCGGCATGACATGCAGCACGGTGACATCCATGCCTTGCGCATTCAGCCCGGCCGCGGCCTCCAGTCCGAGCAGACCGCCGCCGATGACCACCGCCTTGGCCCGCGACTGCGCGGCAAGCATCATCGCCCGGACGTCGTCCAGATCGCGATAGGTCAGCACGCCGGGCAGATTGTGGCCGGGCACCGGGATGATGAACGGCACCGAGCCGGTGGCGATGACGAGCTTGTCATAGGGCTCGGTAACGCCATGATCGGAGGTGACGGTCTTGGCCTCCCGGTCGATGGCAACGATCTTGTGGCCCTTGTAGAGGGTGATGTTGTTGGCGATGTACCAGCCGTCGCCGTGGATGATGATCTCCTCATAGGCCTTCTCGCCCGACAGAACGGGCGACAGCATGATGCGGTCGTAATTGACGCGCGGCTCGGCGTTGAAGATGGTGACTTGGTAGCGGCCAGGGGCCTTTTCCAAGAGATGCTCAAGCATGCGCCCAGGGGCCATGCCGTTGCCGATGATGACGAGTTTTTCGGTCATATTCCTGATCCGCTCCGGTGTCACTCAGCCGCGTATGAAAGGGCTGGGGCTTCGGAAGATGCCGCGCGCTCCATCCGCCGAATGCTGAACTGCATCCAGGCAAAGCAAGCGACGACGATGACAAAGAGCAGCATGAAGCAGCTCGACCAGACGCCCGTGAGGTCGTTGAGCGCGCCGAAGGCAATCGGCAGGACGAAACCGCCGAGCCCGCCGATCATGCCGACGACGCCGCCGACCGCGCCAACGCTGCCTGGATAGTAGGCCGGTATGTGCTTATAGACGGCAGCCTTGCCGAGGCTCATGAAGAAGCCGAGCACGCTGGCGACCGCGATGAAAGCCACCGGCCCGATGGCGAAGTGGAAAGCGATCGGCCCGGTAATGCCGTGCACGATATAATCGGTGGGTGGCAGCGACAGGATCAGCGTGGCGGCGGACGACACCGCGAAGGTCCAATAGAGCACGGTGCGAGCTCCGATCCGATCGGAAAGCACGCCGCCATAGGCACGGAAGACGCTCGCCGGGATCGAATAGGCTGCGCCGATCATGCCGGCGGTCGCGATGCCGAAACCGTAAACACCGATCAGGTAGCGCGGCAACCACAGCGACAGCGCCACGAACGCGCCAAAGGCGAAGAAGTAGTAGAAGGCGAAGCGCCAGACCTGCACGTTCTTCAGCGGCGCGAATTCCTGCCAGAAGCTTCTCGCCGGTGCCGCCTTGCCGGCGCGGCGCTCGCGGATGACCGGATCGTCGCCGGTGGTGAACCAGAAGACGGCAGCCATGACGACGAGTGCTGCCGCCCAGATCAGCGCGACCGACTGCCAGCCCCAGGACAGAAGCACGAACGGCGCAAGGAACTTGGTGACCGCGGCCCCGACATTGCCGACACCGAAGATGCCGAGCGCCGTGCCTTGCTTGCCGGCGGGGAAGAAGCGCGAGACATAGGCGACGCCGACGGCAAAGGAGCCACCGGCGAGCCCGACGCCGAGCGCGGCGATCAGCATCTGCCCGTAGGTGTGCGCAAAAGCCAGCAGGAAGGTCGCGACCGCGGCCGCAAGCATGGTCGCGGTGTAGACCAGCCGTCCGCCAAAGCGGTCGGTCCAGATACCGAGCAGCATGCGTACGAGCGAGCCGGTGAGAATTGGCGTGCCGACGAGCAGGCCGAATTGCGTTTCGTTCAGCCCAAGCTCCGTCTTTATGCGGATGCCGATGATTGAAAAGATCGTCCACACCGCGAAGCAGACGGTGAAGGCGATGGTGGACATCATGAGCGCCTGCCGGGAAGCATTGTCCTGGCTCGGCGCGGCTGGGAGATTTGCGGTCATTATCAGGCTCCGGTTTGCGGCGTGGGAGGCACCGCGCTTGTCTGTTCGTTCGCGACTGTCAGCGGCCCGGCATCGGCGAATTGGGTGAAACCGACGTTTGCGCGGTCACTTCGAGGCCCTTGCCGTCGGTCTTGGCGCCTGCGGGAAAGAGGATGAGCGCAGCGGTGAACAGCGCCGCCGTCAGCGCGCTGCTGGCCAGAAAATCGCGGCGCGCGAAGTCCGCGAGGGACGCGCCAGTTCCGATCCGTTTCGTCATCGTCGTCTCCAGTTGGGCGCCGCTTGGGACCAGCGCCGTCGATTGCGTGTTCGGTCAAAACAAAAAAGCTGCTGGCCAGGCCGCCGCGTCCGTCTATCCGGATCGCGTATTGACCTGAGCAGCAGCTTTGCTTGTGGCGCCCGCCATTGGACGCCGTGTCACTTGACCCTTGCGGGCCTACATTCTGAGAAGCAGGAAACGTGCCAATTCGACAGCACTCTGAATTGTCGAGTGAAATCAATGAGAACTGCAGCCGCGCGACTTTTGACCAAGCCCGGCAGCGGATCAAAGATTAGTCAGAATGCCTTGCAGGGCGGCATAATATTTGTGCAATGCGGTATGTTGCCGATTGCCGATGCGGATTGTTTTTCGGTCACGGCCTTACTCCGCGGCTTCGACGAAGCGGTGGCGTTCGTAGAGGAACTTCAGCACCGCCTCGCGGCAGCGCAGGAAGGTGCGGTCGGAAGAGAGTTCGACGCGGCGGCGCGGCCGGGCCAGCGGCACGGCAAGCACCTCGCCAATGGTCGCCGCCGGGCCGTTGGTCATCATGACGATACGGTCGGAGAGCAGCACCGCCTCGTCGACATCATGGGTAATCATGATCGTCGTCGAGCCGAGCCTGGAATGGATGTCCATCACCGCGTCCTGCAGATGGGCGCGCGTGAGCGCGTCTAGCGCGCCGAACGGCTCGTCGAGCAGCAGGATCTTCGGCTCCATGGCCAGCGCCCGGGCAATGCCGACGCGCTGCTTCATGCCGCCGGAGATTTCCGCCGGGCGCTTGTCCTTGGCATGCGCCATCTGCACGAGGTCGAGATTGCGCATGATCCAGTCATGCCGCTCGGCCTTGCTTTTCGAGCGACCGAAGACCTTCGACACGGCGAGGTTGATGTTTTCGTAGACGGTCAGCCACGGCAGCAGCGAGTGGTTCTGGAACACCACGGCGCGTTCGGGTCCGGGGCTGTCGACCTCCTTGTCCTCGAGCAGCACGGCGCCGGCGGACACCTTGGTCAGCCCGGCGATCAGGTTCAGCAAGGTCGACTTGCCGCAGCCGGAATGGCCGATGATGGAGACGAATTCACCCTTGTCTATGGTCAGCCGGATGTCCTTCAACACCTCGCTGACCTGGTTGCCGCGGGCGAAGGACTTGTCGATATGGTCCAGTTTCAGATAGGCCGTCATCGCCCCTCTCCTCACTTTGCCGTTGCGCCGCGGGTGACGAAGGCGCCGACCGCCGCGACCAAACGGTCGAGGCAGAAGCCGGTGACGCCGATATAGGCGAGCGCGACGATGATGTCGGGCAGCCGCGACGAGTTCCACGCGTCCCAGATGAAGAAGCCGATGCCGACGCCGCCGGTCAGCATTTCGGCGGCGACGATGGCGAGCCAGGAAAGGCCGATGCCGATCCTCAAGCCGGTGAAGATGTACGGCGCGGCGGCCGGCACCATGATTTTCACGAAGAACTCGAACTGGTTGAGCCGCAGGATGCGCGAGACGTTGCGGTAGTCCTCGGGGATGTTGCGCACGCCAACGGCGGTGTTGATGATGATCGGCCAGATCGAGGTGATGAAGATGACGAAGATCGCCGACGGGCTGGAATCGCGAAACGCGGCCAGCGACAGCGGCAGCCACGCCAGCGGCGGCACGGTACGCAGGATCTGGAACAC
The DNA here is from genome assembly GCF_040318045.1 of Mesorhizobium sp. M1338. NCBI lineage: Bacteria > Pseudomonadati > Pseudomonadota > Alphaproteobacteria > Hyphomicrobiales > Phyllobacteriaceae > Mesorhizobium > Mesorhizobium sp. M1338. The sequence continues at coordinate 6,217 of NZ_JAMYLL010000024.1, forward strand.
GGGGTCGAGACCGCGCATCGCCCAGATCGACTGGCCGACCAGCGCGCCGAGCGCCACGCCGACGATTGCCGCCAGGCCGAAACCGATGGCAACGCGCTGCAGCGAGATCAGCACGCGCCAGGCGAGCCCGATATCCTGCGGGCCATTGTCGAAGAACGGATGCGCGATCAAATCGTAGGCCTCGTTCCACACCTGGCTCGGCGGCGGCAGGCTTGACGTCGGCGACGAGCAGGCGATCTGCCAGACGACCAGCATGAGCGCGATGACGATGGCCGGCGGCACCAGCGCACTGGCCAGCTTGCCAGCGATGGCGAGCAGATCGAAGCGGCGCCGCGCCTTGGCGGTGAACGCGATGACCGCCGCCGGTTTCGCGGGGAACGCCTTCACCTTTGTGTCCTCGATAGTCTGGATCGACATGTCCGGGAAAAACTCCGTGGTCGGGATTTGCGACAAGCGGCGCGAGCGCTGCTTGCGTGCGACAACGGCGCGAGAGGCGCCGTTGCTCTTGGGGTCGACAAACGGCGCATTGCGCCGTTTGCGACGGTCAAGCCGAAGCCTTTATCTTCAGGCTGTCGAGATAGGCGGATGGGTTGGCCGGATCGAAGACCTTGCCGTCGAAGAAGGTCTCGACGCCGCGCGACGGCGACGCCGGGATGTCGGCTGCCGCGACGCCAAGGTCCTTGGCCGCCTCGCGCCACAGATCCTCGCGGTTGACCTGGTCGACCAGCGCCTTGATGTCGGTGGCCGGCGCGAATTTGCCCCAGCGGATGTTCTCGGCGAGGAACCACGTATCATGGCTCTTGAACGGATAGGAGACGCCGCCTTTCCAGAATTTCATGTAGAGATCGGTGCCGTTGGCGACGCGGCCGTTGCCGTAATCGATGTCGCCCTTGAGGCGGCCGATGATGTCGGCGACGGGCACGTTCATCCATTGCCGCTTGCCGATGATGGCGGCCATCTCGTCCTTGTTCTCGCTGGCCTCGCACCATTGCTGGGCTTCCATGACGGCCATCAGGATCGCCTTGGTGGCGTTGGGGTATTTGTCGATGAATTCGGCGCGCAGGCCGAGCGCCTTTTCCGGATGCCCCTTCCACAATTCACCTGTCGTGGCGGCGGTGAAGCCGACGCCCTGGTGGACAAGCTGCTCGTTCCATGGCTCGCCGACGCAGAACACGTCCATGTTGCCGACCTTCATGTTGGCCACCATCTGCGGTGGCGGCACGACGATGGTCGAAACGTCCTTGTCGGGATCGATGCCGCCGGCGGCCAGCCAGTAGCGCAGCCACAAATCATGCGTACCGCCCGGGAAGGTCATGGCGGCCTTGATCTCCTTGCCGGCCGCCTTCTTGGCGGCGAAGACGTCCTTCAGCTTCGAGGCATCGAGGCCGACACCGGTGCCGGCATATTCCTGAGCGACCGAAATGCCCTGGCAGTCGTAGTTAAGCCGCGCCACGATCGCCATCGGCATCGGCTGGTTGTTCTGCGTCACCTTGCCGGTGTGCATGAGGTAAGGCAGCGGCGTCAGGATGTGCGCGCCGTCGATGCCGTTGGCCGCACCGCCGAGCATCAGATTGTCACGCGTCGCGCCCCAGGAGGCCTGTTTGAGCACCTCGACTTCGGGCATGCCGAACTTGGCGAACAACCCTTTCTCCTTGGCGATCATCAGCGGAGCCGCATCGGTCAGCGCGATGAAGCCGAGTTTGGCGCCGGTGACTTCCGGAGCGGCCGTTGCGGCATAGGCGCCGGAGGGCAGCAGCGCGCGCGCGGCCGCCAGGGTTGCTGCGGTGGCAGCACTTGCCATCAGGAAATTGCGGCGAGTCATTCCCTCGATAGGGGCTTCAGTCTTGATGCGTTTCGTCATCATCGTCTCCCGTTGGGCACTGCTTGGGATCAGCGCCGTCGATTGCGTGTTCGATCAAAACAAAAAAGCCGCCGGCCAGGCCGCGCGCGTCCGTACATCCGGGATCGCGTGTTGACCTGAGCGGCAGCTTTGCCTGTAGCGCCCGCCATTGGACGCCTGTTCCGTGACCCTGAGAAGAGTCTGCTTATTGCAAAGCAGGAACCATGCCAGTTTCAGACTAGATGACAAACGTCAATGAGATCAACGAGATGCCACAATTGTCGGCGATCCGGCCCGCCGGGCAAGCAAGCCAAAGATTGTTCATTAGCGCAGTCGCACGCACAACTTTTGTGCAATGCACAAGAATGGCGCGGAAATGATCAGGCCTGGATGTCGGCGGATTTCTGGCCGGCAATGTAGGCGTCGATCTCGTCGGGATCGAAGATCTGGCCGTCGAAGAAACCATCCGGGCCGAGTACCAGGCCGGCCCCTGTCGCGCCGACCGCGGTCGCTGCCTTGAGCGCGCCCTCGACCTTCGAATTGGCGCCGGGAAGTGCGACGCCAAGCGGCTTCAGTGCAGAACGATAACGGTCCGGCCGGTAGCAGTTGCGGGCGATGGCGAGATTTTCCGGCGTGTGCGCCACATGCCCCCAGCGCACCATCTGCGTGTAGAACCACAGCGCATGGCTCTTCCAGGGAAAATTCGCCGCCTTTTCGAAGGGCAGGAAGAAGTCGTCGATGGTCCGATCGGCCCCGCCGCCCAATTGGAGATGGCCGGTCAGGATCGGCATCTGGACGGCCGGTGGCAGGCCGAGGAAGCCGGGCTGCGCCATCACCGCGGCCAATTCGCCATGATTGGCTGGGTCCTGACACCAGCGCGCCGAATGATGGAGCGCGCGCAGCAATGCCGCCAGTGCCTCCGGGTTTTCGTCAGCCCACGCCTTGCGCACGCCGATCACCTTCTCCGGGCTGTTCCTCCACAGCAGCGCCTTGACGGTGACGATATGGCCCGTGCCGGCGGCCACTGAGGCGCTGTTCCAGGGTTCGCCGACGCAATAGCCGTCGATCCGCCCAGCGGCCAGCGCGTCGGCCATGAAGGGCGGCGGCACGATTACGATCTCTATCTGCCGCTCTGGATCGATGCCGCAGGCGGCGAGCCAGTAGCGCAGTTCGTAATTGTGCCCGGAATGCGGATGCACCACCGCGAAGCGCAACGGGTCGTAACCGGCCATAGCACGCTCGCGGATGAGCGCGCCAAGTGCCGCACCGGCGCGCGCCGGGTCGAGATCGGGTTCGGCGCCATGCCCCGCCATGCCGGCCCAGACGGCGTTGGAGATGGTGACGCAATTGCCGCCGAGCCCGAGCGAAAACGGCACTATGGTCTCCGAAGCGAGCGGCGTCAGCCCGAGATTGCAGGCGAGCGGCATCGGTCCCAGCATATGGGCGAGATGGAAATGGCCGATGGCGATGCGGTCGCGGATGTTGGCCCAGGACGTCTCGCGGTGCAGCGTGAGGTCGATGCCTTCGCGCGCGGCAAAGCCAAGTTCGCCGGCCGCGACCAGCACGGCGCTGTCGAAAAGCGGCATGAAGCCGGCGGTGATCTGGTGCTCGGCGCCCATGCTCATTCGTCCTCCGCCGGTCCCAGCAGCCCGGCGGCGGTCACCAGGCTCTGGGCGATGTCGCTGATCTTGCGGTTCTGGTTCATTGCCGTCTTGCGCAGCAGCGTGTAGGCGGCCTCTTCGGAGAGGCCGCGCGATTTCATCAGGATGCCCTTGGCGCGGTCGATCACCTTGCGACTCTCGAGCTCGCCGCGAACCTCTTCCAGTTCGCGCGCCATGCGCGAAAAAGCGTTGAAACGGCTGACGGCCATGTCGAGGATCGGCTTGACGCGCTCTTGCCTGAGCCCGTCGACGACATAGGCCGAAACGCCGGCATCGACCGCGGCCTCGATCGAGGCCTGGTCGGAACGGTCGACGAACATGGCGATCGGCCGCTTCACCGCGCGCGACAGCTGGAACATATTTTCCAGCATGTCGCGGTTCGGGTTTTCGAGATCGATGACGATGACATCGGGCTCGATCTCGGCGATCCGCCGTGCAATGCCGGTCACGTCGTGGATGACGGTGACCCGCTCATGGCCGGCCTCGCGCAAACCCGCCTCGATGATCGCGGCGCGGATGCGGTTTTCGTCGATCACCAGGACGGCGAGAGAAGTTCGGACCATGCCTGCATTGTGACCAAGCGAAGGAATTGTGCAATGCGGTATGATCGAACAATCCCGACATTCGCTGAGCGCGGCGATTGCTGCCTGCCGGCGCGCATAGCGCGATCGCCACCGCCAGGCCGAAGCAGGTCGTCGTCGACCGCGGCGCCCGCGCCTTCCGTTTTGGCGAGAGGGATACGCCCACTATCGCCCCTTGCGGACAGGAACTCCAAAATCGTCCACGAAAACGATTGCCCTGGTCCATCCTGAGCTTTCCAAGTTCAGAGGGGTTCGAGTCCCTGACTTAATCGAGCTTTTTGTGGGCAAAAATCAGAAATCTTCCCGTATCGTTCCGTATGGTTTCCGCGACCGCCTCGTCCAGTCGAATTTCACTTAGCCTATACGCGCCCAAGAAAAGCCTGAACTGAAAGTCAGGGACCGCGCCCAGAAACGGACAGCTTTTGATCAGCCCCAGCCAATGGCGAAAAATCGAATTTGGCCAGCACCCCAGCTATCCTGGCAAAGCTGACAAATGCCTGTCGCGCCTGTTCGGTTGTCATCTGCCCGGCAATCGCGGCGTTGCAGCTTCTCACCGCGCAACTGTATACCGGTCCGCGACGGGCCTTCGGCCATTGATTCAAGAATACGAGCGCCTCCCGAACAGAGTTGATGTCGTTTATCGCGTCACTGGTCTTAACCTGCACGGGGGCAAGGAAAGCCAGACTGTTCATTGTTGCCTCCCTGTGATTGTAAGAGTTGATTCAGCTTCCCATGATGCGGCTCTTTCGTTTGAGGCTATCGGACATCATTTGACCATCCTCGCTATCCTGCGAGGGCCGGGGCTCGCCCCGGCCCTCCTTCGCGACCGTTAGTTGGTGCCGTTGATCGCAATGCGCTTGGCGCTTGCCTGCGCCTGTTCGGACTTCGGCAGCATTACGGTGAGCACCCCGTTCTTGAACGTCGCTGCCACCTTGTCCTCGTCGATCTCGCGGCCCATGCCAAAGCGCCGTTCAAAGCGTCCATAATAGCGTTCGCTGAACTGGCGATCCTTGTCCTCGGTTTCGGATTTCTTCTCGCCGCGAAGCGTCAGGACGCCGTCTTCCAGCATGACCTCGATGTCTTTTTCCTCGAGGCCCGGCACTTCGGCTATCAGTCGAATTTCCTTGTCATTCTCCGAGAATTCGACGCTTGGCCAACTGCCGTTTCCAGGAGTCATCCGGCCGAACACCGAGGGGGTGTCAAATCCGCGTAAGACTTCATCGAAGAGCTTGTTAACGTCACGATGCAACGACATGAATGGATCCACGTCACCACCGCGGTAGACACTGGGGTGGTTGTTGCCCCGGTTCCAAGGCACCAAGTCACGTACACTCATTGTCTTTTCTCCTTTTCTTTTGTTTTTATGGGTCGTAGCCCACCCGTCGGGACGGGAGTGTTCGCGAAGGCCGATCGCCGAAGGTCAGGCGGCTACGTTGCCTTCAATCCGCTTCGACGCTGGCCCGTTGCCGGGTTCGGTATTGATGGCGATGCGGCGCGGCTTCATCTCCTCGGGAATTTCCTTCTTGAGGTCGATGATCAGCAGACCGTTTTCGAGCCTGGCTCCGACAACGCTCACATGATCGGCCAATTCGAAACGGCGGAAGAACGGCCTCAGTGCCAAGCCATGATGGAGGTACTGAACCTCCTCGTTCTCCGCCTTGGTGCCCTCGATCACGAGCATATTTGGCTCATGCGTGATCGTAAGCTCGTCTTCACCGAAACCTGCGACCGCAACGACAATGCGGTAGGTATCCTCACCGAGCTTGGCGATATCGTAAGGCGGCCAGTTATCCGCATTCTGTGAAGGGCTGGCGTTTTCGAGCAGGTTGAAAATACGGTCAAAGCCGATGCTCGACCGGTAGAAGGGTGAAAAGTCCAGGTTCGTTCTCATAACTACATCCTCCTTGGAGCAACATAGATACGAGGGAACGCCAAGAAGCTTGGCGCTCCCTGACACATCGGCCCCATAACGGCGACCGATCAAAAATGAGTTGGGAATCGATTTCCGCAGCGTCAAGGGGGGAAAGACTGCCGAGGCAGTTTCGCGGCCGTCTTCAAATATCTATTGGCAAGCGCTCCATCGAATACCCATGTGCTTCGCTGGTATTTCGAACGGAGGAAAAAAGATGACCATGACGCGCCAAGACGTTATCTCGGTCCTCGGGCCCGTGGACGACGCGACGATTGCCGAAATCATCACGTCCGGTGCCTCGCTCGAGGAATTGAGAGAGGCATGGGCATGGGCCTTTGGTGACGAGGCATGGATGAACCAAGGCCGGCCGCTGCCGGGAACACGGGTGGCAGCGCTAATCGACCTGATCGAGCCCGACGACGAAGGCGACCTAGCAGATCTGGCCCAGGGGGACCCGGGCAAATCATGAAGATGCCGCCGGCGGCTCACCATTCAGGCAGCAGCGTTTAATCGTTTGATCCGTTTGGCAAGTTCCTGCTGAAGGCATCTATATGATCAGGCAACGATAAGGAGGTTCGGCTTCCGCTCCCGTTGCCGCGATGACGCACCGTTCCGCGGCGGTAAATTGCCGCCGCGGTGAATCCAGCGTCCCCCTCTTAAAGGAATTTAGCCATCACTTTCTAAAAGATAGTCTCCTTGGATCTTCGGCCCTGTCATCCATGGCGGCGCTGCGGGTACGGCCTCAATGACACCCACCCTATGTGCCCAAGTGGCAAAGGCCTTATGTGCCGCCTCGACAGACTTTCTGCCATCGTACGCAGAGTAGCATGCATCAGACGCCGCTGCGTGGAGAAGCCCGCGCCTTTCAACCGGCCATTCTTCCAGAAACTCTATCGCATCCATGGCACAGCCGATCTCTTGGATACCATAGCCGTCGTCTCTTACGAAAACCGGCTGTTTGAACGTCGCATTTTCCATTGGTGACCTCCCTTCAAACCGTGCGGCAACTGATCCTGCCTCACCGTGTGCGGCGACGATGTCAGTTCCCGGCATGCCGTCGAGCTTGGCAACGCCATGGCAGACCGGGACGGAAACGGGATTTTCAAAGAAAATCGCCTCCATGCGCTCCTTCCGCTTCTGTTCGATTCGACATCCGGCAACCGCACATAGGAAAAAGATTGGAAACACCTCTTTTCAGTTCAAGGGGAGTTTGGCGAAACGAACAGAAGACCTCCCGAAGCACCTTCGCACACATGCCGGGCTGCTTCGGGATCGCTGCTAGTGTCCTGATTCCGAAGTTTGAGCCATTTCGGTTTGGTGTTGTGCGACTTGAAGCGTAGCCAGACAGAAGCGCTTGATGGTGTTGAGGATATCGTCGGCCGACTTGGTCCATCTGAAGGGCTTTGGATCGGCATTGACAGCTTCGATGTAAGTTCTGATTGCCGCCTCCAACTCCTGTGTCGACCTGTGGACGCCGCGCCTGATCTGCTTTTCGGTCAGGTTAGCGAAGAAGCGTTCGACCTGGTTGAGCCATGAGGCGGCTGTCGGTGTGAAGTGAATATGCCAGCGGGAACGCTTGAGGAAGAAAGCGCGCACGGTGCTGGTCTCGTGGGTGGCGTAGTTGTCCATGACGATGTGGATATCGAGGTCAGCCGGGACATTGGCCTCGATCTCGCGCAGGAATTTCAGAAACTCCTGCGCGCGGTGGCGCTTAAAGCAGCGGCCGATGATGGTGCCGGTGGCGGCATCGAGGGCAGCAAACAGGGAAAGGGTGCCGTGCCGCGTATAATCGTGGCTGCGCCGCTCGATCTGGCCGGGGCGCATCGGCAGCACCGGCTGCGTGCGATCCAGCGCTTGGATTTGGCTCTTCTCGTCGACGCACAGGACCAGCGCTCGCTCGGGCGGGACCAGATAGAGGCCGACAATGTCACGCACCCTTCTCCACAAACAGCGCATCCGATGATAGTTTGAAGCTCTCTGCGCGGTGCGGCTGAAGGCCGAAGGCCGTCCAGATGCGGTGGATGGCAACTCGCTTGCCAACGTGATCACCGGCAACACCGGCAACAACACCTTGGCAGGCCTGGGCGGCGCCGACACACTCATCGGTGACGCAGGCACCGACACGCCCAGCTATGCGGCGTCGGCGGCCGGTGTGAATGTCAGCCTGATGACCGGTGTGGCTCAAGGCGGCGATGCCGAAGGCGACACCTTCTCCAGCATCGAGGGCCCTCTGGGCTCTGCACAGAACGATACGCTCGAAGGCGATGGCGGCAACAACGTGCTGAATGGCGGCGCCGGCATCGATACGCTGAACGCATTCTGTGGCCAGCTTATGAGCCAAGTCGTCATCAAACGCTCTCCGGGCTGTACATATCGAATGGAAACGTGATCCTAAATACCCCATTATCAGGACCTGCGTTCTTCGCTTTCACCAGAGTTGCAATAGTCTCTGATGCAAAACGTTCTATGGGGTGTGACAGGATCAGCGAAATCGTACCGTCTATCAAAGCAGCCCGCGTATCTTCAAAGAGTTCATAGCCTACGGTAACGAAGTCTTCCCGTTTTGGGGTAGCCCTGAGTGCGGCTATCGCACCTGTAACACCACCCCCTGAGATGAATAGTCCGCACATATCCGGATGGTCTGTCAGCAGCTTTTCGACATGTTCACGGGCAACCACGGCTGACTCGTAAGTTGGCAGCGGTTCGAGCAGCGTGAATCCCGAATTATGTTCACGGAAGTAAGAACGAAACCCGCTTTCGTTCATTTCCTGGTTTCGCAATCGGTGGCTGCCCAAAAGAATGCCTATTTTCCCCGGCTGTCTCACCATGCGGTCAAACGCCCAGGCAGCGGTGCGTCCTACTTTCCAATTATCGAGCCCCACAAAGCTGATGCCTCCCTTGGCCGTAAGGGGGCCGATAAGTGAAACGACCGGCACGCCGCTTTCAAGAACTGCGTCAATCGCGTCAGCAACGGCAGGATGCTGCGGCGCTACAATCGCAAGTGCTTCGCACCGCCCGCCGAGCGACTGAATATGTGCCGCGACTTTCTCCGGCGTGAGGTCTTCCATGTACTCGACCGTTAGATCGATATTGCAGGCAGGATAAGCTTCCGCAGCTTGCGCAATTGAATCGCCGAGTAGGCGATAGAAGCGTCTCTCCCGTCGCTGCAGCAAAACCCCGACACGGTGGATCACCTCTTGTGCCTTCGCCGCCTGCTTGATGGTGCCAAGTCCGTAGAAGCCGATTTCCTCAGCGGCTGCCAAAACGCGTGTGCGCGTATTGCTCCGGACCGATTCAGGCTCGGACAGTACACGATTGACCGTTGACACGGATACACCTGCGGCTTTTGCCAAGTCTGGAATGGTTGGTCTCTTCATGTCAAAAATTCCATTACTCTGGTTTCGGCATCTCAAAAAATATCATTCATACAAATTTTCGAAATGATTTGAGACGAATTTCTGAAGCGATAGTAATCCAGATTGACCTGAAAGATGTCAACGTAGCATTCATTGCGCGTTGACGGTGCTCAGCGATCTAGGAGCCGTCAGCGCTTTGGGGGGAGGCCCGGCGCACAATTTGGACGAGGAGGCTCAACGTCGTTGCGTTGAGATCGCGGACTTGCGCGTGCCTGCCGGGATCGGCCGCACGGCCAAAAAAGGCAAAAAGTATGTCGAGCCGCAGCCATGCGGCTTTAACCTGAGGAGGAATTCGACATGTCGTTCACCAAGAAAATAGCCACCGCAGCCATGGCATTCATGCTGGCATCCAGCGCTCATGCGGGTGACACGGATATCGCCGTCATCGTGGGCTCGGCCCAAGATGGCTTCTGGAACATGGTCAAGAAGGGCGTCGATGATGCTTCGCTGATGGTCAAGGCTAATGGCGGCACCGTCAATTTCATGCAGACCCAAAACTATGACAACTTCGGCCCGGACCTCGCTTCGCTAATCGAACAGGCTGTAGCCCAGGGTGCTAAAGGTATTGCTATCCCGAACTGGCTGCCAGAATCCGAAACCCCTGCCCTCAAGGCTGCGCGGGACAAGGGCGTGGTGATCATCTCCTTCAACGCTGGCCAGAGTGAGATGGATAATTACGGCTCGCTAAACTATTTCGGGTCGGACGAATATCTGGCAGGTGTTGAGGGTGGCAAGTATCTGGCTTCTCATGGTGCAAAGAAAATTCTCTGCCACATCCAGAACCCAGGTGCCGTAAATCTCGAGACCCGCTGCAAGGGCGTTCAAGACGGTGCGAAGAAGGCTGGCGCAGACACCTTCATCCTCCGTGTTCCTGCTAACCTTGACCAGGACATGAATGGTACCTCTGAAGCAATCAAATCCGAGCTGATCGCCGATCCGTCCATTGACGCCGTCATCACGCTCGCTGCATGGGCTGCAGATGCTGCCGCTAGCTCCATCGATCAGCAGAGCAAGATCGGCAAGATTCAGCTTGGTACCTTCGATATGTCCGCCTCGGTTCTGGATCGCATTTCGAAGGGCACCCAGACCTTCGCAATCGACCAGCAGCCTTATCTGCAGGGGTTCCTCGCAACCTCCATGCTGTTTGCAAACCTGAAGTTCGGCACTGCGGTTGCAACGAAGCCGGTTCTGACTGGTCCGGCGATTGTCGACAAGACCAATGTTGCTTCGGCAATCGACGGCGTCAAACTCGGCGCACGTTGAGGCTGGCCCGAGGCTGAGACCTGGCCGCTAACCTGGCCGGGTCTCATCCATGCTCCCTCTATGTAGCTTCGTCTGCGCTAACTGAGGATTTTGCTTCCATGACCACCACAAACCTAAGAACCAGCACCGTTGAAACACCCGCCATCGAGAGTGAATCGGCCATTTCATCCATTAAGGCCTTTTTTCGCACCCCCGCCGCTGGTGCTTTCATGGGTTTCGTGGCTGTATTCATCCTTTTTGCGATGTTCGGGTATAGCCGCAACTTTTTGTCCGTAGCTGGTGTAACTACGTGGGTGAACTTCGCGTCACTCATAGGAATGATTGCGATTCCGGTCGGGTTCCTGATGATTGCCGGTGAACTCGATATTTCAACCGGTGCTGTACTTCCCGCGTCCACGATGACAGTTGCGATTGTCTGCGAGCACTATCAGATGCCTGTGCTTGTCGGTGTAGCTGCAGCGCTTGCCATCGGTGCACTGATCGGCTTCATCAATGGATACATCGTAACTCACACGCGCGTGCCGTCGTTCATCGTGACATTGGCGACGCTCTTTGCAGTGGCAGGCATCACGCTCTACCTGTCGATCTTCTTCATCAACAACACCAATTCCTTCTATCACGCGCCAGATTGGGCAAAATCGCTCTTCGGCGGGAAGGTGTATGGCTTCAATTCTTCCGTCTTCTGGTGGGGTGGGCTTATCGCAGCATTCGTCTTCTTTCTGCATTACTCTCCGAAGGGAAGCTGGGTGTTCGCTCTTGGTGGAGACCAGGAAAGCGCGAGAAACGCAGGTATTCCTGTAACCAGGATGAAGATTGCACTCTTCATGCTGTGTTCCATATCGGCGGCCTTTGCTGGTGTCCTTCAGGTGATGACATTCAGCTCCGCAACGTCTCAGGCCAATTTTGGCCTAATCTTCAACACCATTATCGCCGTGGTCGTAGGTGGCGTTCTCCTCACGGGTGGTTTTGGTACTGTAATGGGCATTGTCTTCGGGGTGCTGACCCTTTCGATTGTTACCCAAGCTATTGGTTTCACAGAGATCGACAGAAACCTGTCCTTCCTAATTATCGGTGTCATGCTTTTGATCGCTGTCCTGCTCAACGACACGTTTCGTCATTTGGCCACCAGCTGGTCGACGTCCAAAAAGAAATAAGGAGAGCGACAATGTCCGATAAGAAACCCGTTCTCGAATTTCGAAACGTCGACAAATCGTTTGGCCATATTGATGTTCTGAACGATATCAGCCTCAAGGTCGGTGAAGGTGAAGTGCTCTGCCTGCTTGGCGACAACGGCGCGGGTAAGTCGACGCTCATCAAAACGCTGTCTGGTGTCTATCAGCCGACGCGTGGCGAAATTCTGATGGATGGTCAGCCCGCACTTTTCTCCAGTCCCCGTGAGGCTCAGGAACGCGGGATAGCTACAGTTCACCAATTCGGTGGGACATATCCTTTGATGTCCATAGGACGTAACTTTTTCATGGGTTCGGAGCCGACAAAGGGTTGGGGACCGTTCAAATATTTCGACCGCAAAACCGCCACCCGAGTGGCAGTTGCAGAGGTTCAGAAAATGGGGATCACACGCATCACCGACGGGGATCGCTTGGTCGGTGGCCTTTCCGGAGGGGAACGCCAGTCGCTCGCGATTGCCCGTGCTGTCTATTTCGGAGCCCGTGTTCTCATCCTTGACGAGCCGACGGCAGCCCTCGGCGTCAAGCAGGCTGCTCACGTACTGCGTATCATCAATGAAGCCAAGCGTCGTGGCCTCGCGGTCATTTTCATCACCCATCAGGTGATGCATGCCATGGCAGTGGGCGATCACTTCGCAGTGCTCATTCGGGGTGCAATTGCGGCTGACTTCCGCAAGGGGGAAAAGACACGCGAGCAGATCGCTGATCTGATGGCCGGTGGTGAATCCATGGCCAGTCTCGAAGCCTCACTTGAAGGGTATATGGAGACCCATGACGGTCTTCCGCCACCGCCCGCTCACTGACTGAATATTGGCATTGCCGCCAAGTAGTGGAATTCGTTGAATGGAAGCGGTTGAGCTCTTGTGCCAGCCGAATGGAAGGAGTTTGTCCAATGGTGCGTGTAGCAGTCATGGGTGCAGGGCTGATGGGCGCTGACCACGCCAAGATCGTCGTGGAGGAAATGCCGGGCGCGACCCTTCAGGTGGTCTGCGACATGGATGAAGTCCGCGCTCGCAAGGTGGCCGATGCCCATGGTGCGGCAGACGTTGCAAGTAATCCGGAAGCCGTGATTGCCCGTGCCGATGTGGATGCGGTGATCGTCGCGAGCCCGGACTTCACTCATGCGCCGCTGTCACTCGCCTGCATCAACGCGGGCAAGAAGGTGCTCTGCGAAAAGCCCCTATCGCAGTCCTCGGCCGAATGCCTCTCGATCATGCAGGCCGAACAGGAAGTTGGTCAAAAGTTCGTCCAGCTCGGCTTCATGCGGCGCTACGACCAGTCCTATGTCGAGATGAAAGAGGCAATTGAAAATGGCACGCTTGGCCGAGTCCTGATGATGCACAACTTCCACCGCAATGTGGAAACGCCAGCCTCCGACTTCACCGGTGCCATGGCAATCACCAATTCCGCCCCGCATGAGTTCGACGTCGTGCGCCATGTACTTGGCACCGAATATGCCTGGATCTCTGCCTTCCAGCCGAAGCGCTCTGATCGACGCGTCGCGCCCGTCTTCATGATCCTCGAAACCGTCGATGACCAGCTCGTCAACATCGAGATCAACAACAACGCTGCGTACGGCTACGACGTTCGTGCCGAACTCGTGGGCGAGCAGGCGAGCATTTCCATGAGCCATGTCGCTTATACCCGTCTCGAACGCTCGCTTGGCGTCCACACCGGCTACGATGCCGATTGGCGGACCCGCTATTTCGATGCCTATCGCCGCCAGAACCGCGCCTTCCTACGCTTCGTCGACACAGACGTGTTTCCCGAGATCGCATCAAGCTGCTGGGATGGCTATGCCGCAGCAGTTGCCGCGGAGGCAGGCGTAACGGCACTCGCTTCCGGACAGAAGCAACCCGTCACCATGATTTCCAAGCCGGAGTTCTACGCATGAAACTGGGTTTCGTATCCGACAGCCTTGGGGGCATGCCGCTCAATGACCTTCTCGACAATGCTGCCCGCATGGGTGTCTCGGGGGTTGAGCTCAACACCTGCGGCTGGTCGACCGCTCCGCATTTCGACCTGAAATACATGCTCGGCAACACGGCCGCGCAGAAGGAGTTCCGGAAGTCCTTCTCTGACCGTGGGCTTGATGTGATCAGCCTCAATGCCAATGGCAATCCGCTTCACCCGACCGATCCGGCTCAGGGCGAAGGTCTGAAGAACACCATCCGGGTCGCGGGCGAGATGGGCATCAGGACGGTCTGCACCATGTCTGGCCTGCCTGCGGGCAATCCGTCCGATACCATGCCAAACTGGGTCGTCTCTTCCTGGCCGCCGGAAACACAGGCGATCCTCAAATACCAGTGGGAAGAAAAACTCTTCCCGTTCTGGACCGAGATCGTGGCGCTGGCAAATGAATGCGGTGTGGAAAAGATTGCGCTCGAACTGCATGGCAACCAGTGCGTCTACAATGTGCCGTCTCTGTTCAGGCTCCGCAACGAAGTCGGCCCGGTCGTTGGGGCCAACCTCGATCCCTCGCACCTCTTCTGGATGGGAGCCGATCCGCTGATCGCGGCCGAAACGCTGGGCGACGCCGTCTATCACGTCCATGCCAAGGACACTTTCCTCAATGCCCCGAAGCAGGCGACGACCAGCCTCTTGGAAAACGGCAGTCTCACCGACATCCCGGCGCGAAGCTGGTCCTACATCACGCTCGGCTTCGGCCACAGCGAGGAATGGTGGCGGCAGTTCTGCTACCGCCTCAAGATGGCAGGCTATGACGGCTGGCTCTCCATCGAACATGAGGACGTCCTCCTTAACGCGCTCGAAGGGCTCGAGAAATCCGTGACCCTTCTGAAGGGCGTCATGCCTGTCGCCCCAGCCGATTTCAAATTGCAGGATATCTGACATGAGCTTTCAACTGGCAGCCTGTGCGGAAATGCTCTGGCAGGACAAACCGATACATTGGCGAGCGTCCCGCTTGCATGAGATGGGGTTTGGCGTCGGCCTGTGGAATTATCCCGCCTGGGACCTCGATGAACTGGAGAAAACCGGCGCGACATTCACAATAATGAACGGCTATCTTGAGGGGCGATTGGCTGACTCAGAGGGGGCCGACCTTATCCTCAAATCTGCGCGGGAAACCGCACAGGTTGGCAAGCGCCTTGGTGTTCATCGCCTGAACCTTCATGGTACTGGTCTTGGAGATCAGGGGCTGCCCATTCAGCAAATGGCACATGTCGCACCGGGCATGTGGCTGAAAGCACGCGATACCCTGCACCGCATCTGCGACATGGCAGAAGAAGAGGGCGTCACGTTCACCCTTGAAAACCTGAACCTTCGCGAACATCCCGGCTGCCCGTTCAATTCAACGGCAGATGTACTTTCGCTGGTCGCTGCCGTCGATAGACCGCAGCTCCGGATCAATCTCGACCTCTATCATACCCAGATCGGCGAAGGGGATGTGATCCGCCATGCAGAAGCGTGTCTTCCATGGATCGGAGAAATCCAGGTCGCCGACAATCCCGGGCGATGCGAACCGGGAACGGGTGAAATGAACTGGCCGATGATTGCAAGAGCGTTGGACGCCATTGGGTATGCGGGGCCTGTGGGGATGGAAGCCTTTGCGAAAGGCAACCCGGAAGATGCGCTAGAGGCATTCCGTAATGCGTTCACGATTTGAAACAGTAAGGAAATTGATATGCTGAAAGTAGGTCTCCTCGGGGCAGTCCGCATCGCAGGCGTCCACGCAACGGCCATCTCCACGAATCCGGGCAGCCGGGCAGGATCCGGAAGGGTATCGACTGGTCAATCGCTCAATTCGAATAGGTGGCCATTCAACGAGCATCCAGCTTGAGGCCACTTTTTGGACGTTGTTGGACGAGATCGCCCACGGACAGGGGATGACGGCGCCGAAATTCCTCTCGACACTTTACGATGAAGCACTGGAAACCAACGGCCATATCCCGAACTTTGCCTCCATGCTGCGCACCACGTGCGCGCTCTGCGCGACAGGCAACCACTCGACAGCGAACCCTCGGAATTGACGAACAAGGCAGCCTGACACGCGGGCACTACTCAAAACGTCCGAATACCGGAAATCCCGTGTAGCAGCCGCCTGCTACCAGCGACCCGAATTTTGGCGCTATCTATTAGCATTGGCGGATCTGACGGAGGCGGTGTAGGGTTCGCGTCACAAGAAGAATGAGCCGTATCCACGGCACTGCGAATCTGGGAGGATTCATGGTCGAGATTATCTCCAAGCGGGATGGCCCGCGGCGCGAGGACGTACAAGTCAAAAGACTGATCGAGCAGAACCGCTCGACCATCGTTCGCCTTGCCGACCAGATCAGCGGCGGCGGCTATTCGGCTTCCAAGAAGCCACGCCAGCAACCAAAGGCCGAAGGCCTGATCATCCATGTTGGCGGTGGTGCCTCGCCTGTGGCTGAAGCCAAACCGTCCATCCATGTCACCATGAACGGTCGTGTGATCTCCAAGGATCAGAACACCGGCCGCCAGCTTCATCATATCGGCGATGTCCGCAACCGGGATGGTAGCCAGATTTTCGTCCTGGCAACGAAGCAGAACGGCTTTTTCTCACCAGTCGACGAAACCGTCGCCGAGGCGCTTGCCGAACTGGACGGGGCCCACCTGACTGCGACCTATAGCGAAGAACAGCTTGCCGCCGACATCGGCGCGAAACTCGGCATCGACTGACCACCGGCACTCGGGCGTCGCTGAGCACGCCCAATCCGCGACAGCATACAGAAATGGCATACCTCAAAGGTACTGTGATGACTGAATGAGACACGCGAACGGCCCCGATCAGATGAAGACCGATGCTCTTCCGGCGCGTGCGTCGATGGCCACCGGACAGTTGGTTCTGGACAACATCGACTATGACGAGCGCGCCACCATGCGCGCTTGGGAAAGTTTTCTGGCTGACGAGCCGAAGTGCGCCCGCGATCCGGTCCATGTCCGCTCGCTGATCCACGATTCCTGGTATCGCAGCGCCACCGGCGGCATCAACGCGCAAGGCATCGAAGCGCCGCTGAGCAGCGATCGTGACGAGATCGAATATCTGACCCGTGCCAATGCCGAGCTGCTTTCGGCGGCGCGGCGATCGTTTGCGTCCCTTGGCCAGTTGCTGGAAGGGACGGGAGCGATGCTGGTGCTCGCCGACAGTGATGGCGTGCTGATCGACGCGATCGGCGACAAGAAGACCTTGCATGACGGCATGGACATTCATCTGGGCATCGGCGGCAAATGGAACGAGGACGCCGTCGGAACCAACGGCATCGGCACGGCGCTTTGGACCGGCGAACCGATTTTCGTCCACGCCGCCGAACATTTCTGCGCCGGCATCAAATCCTGGACCTGCGCCGGTGCGCCGATCCGCGATCCCCTGGACGGCAAGATCATCGGTGTCGTCGACCTGTCAGGCTATTCGCCGATCTTCCGGCCGCACAACACGGCGCTCGTCGCCGCCACCGCCAGGCAGATTGAAAAGGCACTCGCCGAACAACAGCAGGAGCAGCGCACGCGCCTGCTTGAGGCCTTCATTTCCTCGGCACCCAGCTACCGCCGGAAAGACGGGTTGGTGATCGTCGATCATCGTGGCCGCGCGATCTTCTGCAACAACGTGCCCAATGGCGATACGACGGAGATGATGGACGGCCCGATGGAACCGGGGCGTGGTCGTTGGCTGATGAACCTGCCGGCCTCCGGCTCGGACACCGATCTCGCCAACGCACTGCCGGCGCATCTGCGATCCTGCCATGTCACGCCGCTGAAGCTTGATGGCGATCTTCGTGGCGCGGCTCTGGTGTTTCCCTCGGTGCCGGCCGTCTCGGGCATGACGGTGATCCGCCGGGAGGAGAGCAAGCACCTGCGAACCGCCGCCGCCATGATCGTCGGCGAAAGCGAAAAATTGCTGGCCGCCGTCGATGTCGCCTCCCGTGTGGCCGGGTCGAAGGGTGTCACCTCGTTGCTGATCGAAGGCGAGACGGGTGTCGGAAAAGAGTTGTTTGCACGACTTGTCCATGCCGGCAGCCGGCGCACCGAAAACGACCCTTTCATCGCCATGAACTGCGGTGCAATCACCAAGGAACTGTTCGGCAGCGAATTGTTCGGCCACGTCGGCGGCGCCTTTACAGGAGCTTCGCGTGACGGCAAGCCGGGCATCTTCGAACTCGCCAATGGCGGCGTGCTCAGCCTTGATGAAATCGGCGAGTTGCCGCTCGAAATCCAGCCCTTCCTGTTACGTGTGCTGGAGGAGCGCGTCGTCCACCGCATCGGTGACTCCAGAGGCCGGCCGGTGGACGTGCGACTGGTCGCCTCGACCAATCGCGACCTCAAGCAGGAAGTCGCGGCCGGGCGCTTCCGCAGCGATCTCTATTACCGCATCGGTGCGGTCTCGATCCATGTCCCGGCGCTGCGCGAGCGCGGCGACGACGTGCTGCTGCTGATCGAGCATTTCAACCGTCAGATCGCGAAGCTGGCAGGCAACGAACCGTTGGAGTTTTCAAACGCCGCGCTCGATGCGCTGCTTGCCTACCGCTGGCCGGGCAATGTGCGCGAGTTGAAGAACCTGGTGGAACGCCTGCATATACTGGCGCGCGGGGGCACGATCGACTTGCAGGACCTTCCCGGAGAAATCAGTGCGGGCGATCGCAGCGCGATAGCCATGCACGGCGACCATCCCGCAGCCATGCTTGAAGCACCCGTATGTACATTCGAGGACGCGGAACGCCAGGCGATCAAGAATGCGCTTGCCGCGGAGAGCGGCAATCTCAGCAAGGTTGCGCTCAGGCTCGGCATTTCGCGGCCGACGCTCTATCGCAAGCTCGGTCAATACGGGATCCGGCGCGGCTTCCTTTAGGCGCAGCTCCTTTCACCTCCGCAATAAAAAACCGCGGCATTCGCGCCGCGGGATTGGGAGAATTCGTCGACCGAGATTGCCTTCAGGCAGCGGTCGCGGAAATGATCAGGCCTTTACGACCGCACCGGTCACTTTCTCCGAGACGTAGCCGAGGATGTTGCCGATGATCAGCGAGATCACCACGGCGGCAGCAACCTTGATGATGCCGCCGGCACCTTCGCCATAGGCGGCGGCAGCAAGCAGAAAAAGCGCGGCAGTCGTTGCATAGCCATAGACCGCCGACGGAATGGCGCTCAGCAATGGCAGCTTGGCGGCGAGGATCAGGACAATGATTGAAATGCCGACACAAATGCCGGCCATGATCGCGGTAACACCAATAGACGTCAGTGCTATCAGTGCGCCGGCGGCGCAGATCGCTCCCCAGAGGTTTGCAACCGCCGAATTCTTGAAACCGGCTTCCTTGCCGCCACAGTGATAGAAACTTCCCCAGCCGACAAATACCGCCCAGATCAGCAAATAGGGGTTGCCGATGGTGATCGCTGCCCACGTTGCAATGCCGCCCATAATGCCGATGACGACGGCCAACCCTGTGATAAGATCCATATTGTCCTCCCGTTTTTCCAAAGCTCGAAGCAAAGAATCTCGATCGGGATCGCGCTTCGCTGACGTCCCGACACGGAAAACGCCATGGCATCAGCCACAGGGTTCAAGAAAAGGCCTGCCGGATCAGGCAAGCAGTCGGATCGAACCGGACGTGGCACCCGTCCGCGCGAAGTCCGGTCCAAATGTTTCAGGGCACGATGACGCCACGGCCGGTGAACCGGCGGTTCTTGAAATCGTCGAGCGCGGTGTTGATGCTGGCGAGATTGTATTCGGTGTAGTGCATCTTCACCTTGCCGTCGGCGTTGAGCTCCATCAGTTCGACAAGCTCGGTGAAATTGCCGACCAGGCTGCCGCCGATGTTGATCTCCTCGATGACAAGATGCGCGGTCGGCACGTTTATGTTGCCGCCATAGCCGACGACGAACAATTGCCCACCCTTGCGCACCATCTTCCAGCAGATGTTCTCGACACCGAGTTCACCGACGAAGTCGATCACCACATGGGCGCCGCCACCGGTGATCTGGGCGACTTCCTCGACGACATTCGGCCCACCATCGAGGATGAAATCGGCGCCAAGGTCCTTTGCCAGTACCCGCGCCGCCGGCTCGCGATCGACGGCGATGATGCGACAGCCCGAAATCGCGTGCAGCGATTGCAGCGCGATGTGGCCAAGCCCGCCTATGCCGAGCAGCACGCAATAGCTGCCTGGGCGGAGCAGTTTGGCGGCCCGCTTGGCGGCGCGGTAGGCGGTGATGCCGGCGTCCGCCAGCGGCGCCACTTCGATCGGCGTGATGTTGGCATTGAGCTTGATCAGCGATCGCTCGCTGGTGATGAAGTATTCGGCGAAGCCGCCATTCATGCCGAGGCCGGGGAACTGGCCGTTGTCGCAATACATGTCCTCGCCATGGCGGCAGTTGAGGCAGATGCCGCATGAGCGGAAGGGATGGCAGATCACGGCGTCGCCGCGCTTGACCGAGCGGACGCCGCTGCCGACCTCCTCGACCCAGCCGGCATTTTCATGGCCCATGATGTAGGGCAACAGCGTGCCTTCGGGATCCATGGTCGGCTTCCACACGCCCTCGATGATGTGCAGGTCGGTGCGGCAGAGGCCGGCGGCACCCACCCGCACGATCACCTCGTCGGGAGCGGTGATCGTCGGTGCCTTGACCTCCTCGATCTTGAGTAGGACGTTCATCTTCGGGTCGTACTCGTAAAGTCTGGCAGCTTTCATGGCTGTGTCCTTTCAACGTCGAAATCGTTCCGTCGGAATTGTCGCCTCAGGCGCGGCCGAGCCTTTCGGAGCCGCCGCCACGTGCCGGGCCGGCCGTCGGATCCTCATCCTCGGCAAGATCGCCAATCAGCGTTTCGGTGGTCAGGATCAGCGTCGCCACCGAAGCCGCGTTGGCGAGCGCGGTATAGGTGACGCGGACCGGATCGATGATCCCTGCCTCGAACATGTTCTGGTATGCGCCGGTCGACGCGTTGTAACCGTAGCCGCCATTGATGCGGGTGACCTCGGTCACCACCGCTTCAGGATCGGCGCCGGCATTGGCGGCGATGCGCCACAGCGGCCGCGACAGCACCGAGCGTACGAGGCGCACGCCTTCGGCAACATCGCCATCGACGCCGGCCGCCAGCTTGTCGAGCAGTGGCGCGATCTGGGCGAGCGCCGAGCCGCCGCCGGCGACCACGCCCTCTTCGGACGCGGCGCGCACCGCGTTCAAGGAATCCTCGATCAGCTGGATGGTCCGCTTCTGCTCGACCGGCGTGACGCCACCGGCATAGAGGATCGCGGTGCCGCCGGAGAGCTTGGCCAGGCGTTCGCGCAGCTTGTCCTGGTCGATGTTGGGCGGCGAGGCTTCATACTGCCGCTGCACCTGGGCGCGACGCGAGGCGATTGCCGCATGGTCGCCGCCGCCGCGAATGATGGAGGTGTAGGACGAACTGGTCTTCACCCGGTCGGCCGTGCCGAGATCCTCGGCGGTGATATCCTCCAGCCGGCCGCCGAGATCGCGCGCGATCACCTTGCCGCCGGTGATGATGGCCAGATCCTCCATCATCGCCTTTCGCCAGTGGCCATATTCCGGCGGATGGACGACGAGATATCGTCCTGGCCCCTGCTTGCCGAGCAGCGTCACCACCACTTCCGGCGACATTTCCTCGGATACGATCAGCAGCGGCCGGCCATCCTCGTCGGCGATGCGGCGAACCGCATCGAGCTGCCCGGGCTCCTTGATCTTGAGGTCGGTCATCAGGATGTAGGGCCGTTCGAGAACAGCCTCCATCTTCTCCTGATCGGTCACCATGTGATGCGAGAGGTAGCCGCGTTCGAAGGACATGCCCTCGACGACGTCAAGCGTTGTCTCGGTGGTGACGCTGAAGTCGGTGGTGATGACGCCTTCGGCGCCTACCCGCTGATGGGCTTCCGCCACCAGCGCGCCGAGCTTGCTGTTGGTCGCGGCGATGTTGGCGACCGACGCAAGAATGCCGTTGCCCTTGGCCGGCTTGGCCGAGGCCTTGAGTGCCGCCACCACCGCCGCCACGGCGAGGTCGATGCCCTTGCACAGATCGACGGATTTCACGCCACGCTCATTCGCCTCGACGCCACTCTGGATGAGCGCGTTGGCGAGCACGATGGCCGTCGTGGTGCCGTCGCCGGCGATCTCGTTGGTCTGCATCGACACTTCGCGCACGACTTGCGCGCCCATATTTTCGAAACGGTCGTGCAGCTCGATCTCGGAGGCGATGCTGACGCCGTCGCGGGTCACCATGGGCGTGCCGATCGGCCGGTCGATCATGGCGTTCATGCCTTTGGGGCCGAGCGTCGGCTCGACGGCGGCTGCAAGCCTGAAAACGCCACGGGCGAGAGCCCGGCGAGCCTCGGAATTGTGGAGCATTATCTTGGGCATGATTCCTCCTTCCGCCTTACGGGCGGGTTGTTGGTTGGGGGCCTCGTGCGAGGGAGGCCGTTGCTGTCAGCGCTTCAGGCGGCCGGTGTCGTCCCGGTCGGCACACGATCCAGAATGAAATCGACGAGCGTCGGTTCGCCATCGACCACATCCAGTTCCTTGTATCTGGTCTGCTTGAGCCCACGGCACAGCGCGCCGTTGAACTCCATGTTGATGCGCACACCGCGCAGTTCGGCGAGATGGGCACTGAGTGCGGCCGGCGGGATTTTCTGCCCTTCCCATGTCACGAACACAGGATCGTCGGCCCGGCGGTTGGGAAAACGCTCGAGCAGAGCCGCCCTGTATCTCGGCTTCTGTTTGGCCGCCTCGCCCGGTTCGAACCGCGCGACGTCGTAACCCGGCAGGTCCGTGCCGAGGATTTCCCGATCGGTAAGGCCGTGCGCCTTGAGGCCGCGCAGGACCGCCTCCTGGCGCCGCTTGAAGGCCTTCATCGCGAAGGTTTCGCGCAAGCCGCCGAGATCCTGATCCTCGGCAAGCACGGCAAAAATGTCGCCGAAGCTCTTGCCTTCCGCCATGCCGCGATTGACCTCTTCCGCGAACATGTGATCGTGCAGCTTGACGCGATAGGCTGGCTTCCAGGAGAGCTGGTCGAGCGCCTTGCGGACGCCGTCCAGCATCAGGAACGCGAAGTTGGGCGAGCACCAGTAGGTCGGCAGGCGGAAGTCGACTTCCACGCTGCCATCGCCTGTCACCTGCGCCCGCTCGACGAAGCCCATCTCGGTGACGGGTTCGTCGAGTTCCGGGTCGTTGACCTCACCAAGGCGCCGCCACAGTTCCTTCTCGCGGCCGCTGGATACACTGGCGGTTGCCATGGCTCCTACTCCGCCGCGATGCTGAAGGGCGAGCTGGCAAGCGCCTTCTTCTTGGCTTCGATGTCGATGTTGTAGAGACGCGCGGCGTTGAGGCCGAGGATCTTCTCCTTGATCTCGTCGGTCAGCTGCACACCCCGTTCAGCGGCGATGTCCTCTGGGATCTGATAGGCCCAGAATTTCTCGACCAGCCAGCGCGGCGTCCAGATCGCATAGTCGGAGCCGAACAGGATCTTCTCCGGCCCGAGCCAGAACAGCAGTTCGGCGATGACCTCGCCGAAATAGCGCGGGCGGGAATGGATGAAGGGCAGTGCCACCGCCAGTCCGCCGTAGACGTTGGTTTCCTGTGTCGCGATCCAGCAGAAATCGTCGAGACGCGGCAGGCCGCAATGCTCGATGATCCAGTTGAGGCCCTGAAAATCCGTCGCCGCGTGATCGACGTCATGGACGTCGAACGCGTCCTTCGAGAGCGGCAGGATGGTCGGGCCTTTGTGGACGTGGATGTTCCTGATGCCGAGCTTGTCGCAGAGTTCGAAGCACTTGTAGGCATCGGGATCGGTGAGCTTCCAGCCCTTGGAGGCGCCGTTCCATTCGGCCGTGTACATCTTCACGCCCTTGACGTCGTAGGTCTCCTTGAGGAAGTGGATGTATTCCAGCGCCTTCTCGCCGTCGCGCGGATCGAAGGCGCCGTTGACGATGAAGCGCTCGGGATAGCGCTTGGCCACCTCGGCGTTGCGCTCGATGGTGTTGAAGCCGTTCTTGTAGAAATCCTTAAGATAGGTCGACTGGACGATCGCCACATCGTCGGGACCGTCGATGAACAGGTCGCGATAGAGATCGTCGGCGCTGTATTTCTCGAATTTGCTCTTCTCCCACAGCTGGTCCTTCGGGCTCAAGCCAGTGTGATAGGCATAGAAGCACTCGATGAACTGCTTGCCGTGGATGTTCTTCTGGTTTTCCGGGCTGCCGTCCCAGAAATGGGTGTGGCCGTCGACCACGAAAATGTCCTTGCCTTCCGGTGTTCTGTACATGGTTGCCTCCGCAGCAATCGCGTTGATCGGTTCGGCGCGCCGCACCCAGCGGCACGCCGGATTTTTCGTGGCGGCTATTCGATGTATTCGAACATCTCATCCATGTTGCCGAACAGGATCACAGTGTTGTCGTCGACGCGAACCATGCGGCCGTAGTGGGTGGAGCTGTTGACCTCGAAGGTTTCCGCCGTCATCTCGCGGCCGAGATATTCGCTGATCTCGTCCATCTTGAAGATCAGCTTGCCGGTGCCGTCGATGCGGATCATCGCCGGTTGGTAGGTGACGGTTACGTTCGGCTTCTGGCCCATGAATTCGGCGATGGCCCTCGCCTCGACAGAGTCGTTCATGGTGACGCCGCACTGATGCGAAATCGTCTGTTCGAAGGTGATGTCCTTCATCGCCTTGAAGATGTTGGAATGCGTTGCGTCGCGTGCAGATAGTGACATGACGATTTCTCCTGTTTCAGCGCTTGAGGCCGAGTTCGCCGAGGATCTGGCCAATCCGCTCTTCGGATTTGGCACGGACGTCAGTGAACGCGACCGGCTTGGAATGCGGCATCGACCAGATCGGCTGCAGGCCGGCGGCTGCCTTGTCGGCGAGCGCGCCGTGTTTCTTGACCCAGCCCTGGAAGAGCTTCTTGTTGGCGGCGCCATGCTTCCCGTCATTGGCGAGGAGATGCATGAGGTCGATCGTGTTGGCGAGGTTGCGCTCATAGTCGGCCTCGGCTGCCGAAATCACCGCCGGCGTGATGAAGTCGTGGTTGGCGGCGGCGATCTGCATCAGGAAGCCGGAGCGGAACACTTCGCCCACCAGCGGCTCGAAGATGATGTTGATGGCGAAATACTGCTCGAGATAATCGGTCGCGCCCATGATGGTTTCGACCGCTTCGCGGGTGCCTTGCCAGTTCCTGTCCTCGAGCCAGGCTTTCTTGCCTAGCTCATCGTCCCAGTCGGGAAGATCCATCCCGATCTCGGCGAGGTAGAGGGTGATGTCCTGGGCGAGCCTGAGCTTGTAGGACGAGTTGGTCAGCGTCGCGTTGTTGATCATCTGGGTGTAGCCGTAACGCTGCGCCTGCATCAACGACGTACCGAGCCCGAATTCGGCGTGTTTCCAGGCGCCGAGCTGCGTCTGCAGGATCTTGACCCAAGCCTTGTCGAAGGTCTTTGGGGTGCCCGACTTGCGCGCATTGTTGATGACGCTCTGCACCATCGCCTCGATCTTCGACTGGCGCTGGTAGTGCGTGCGCTCCCACTCCTGGTCGGGAGCGCGGAAGGCATGCCAGTTGGAGCTCTGCGCGGCGGTGTTCTGCTTGACATAGGCGCCCTTGCCGTCGGCGAAAGAGATGATCCAGTCCTGGATCAGGTAGCGTTCCGGGTCGGGCTGGACGTCGACCGTCATGTCCTCGTAGTGGGTGGCGCGCTGGCCTTTCGGGTCGAAATACCGGTACTTCCGGCTGTCGGAGTCGGCGAAGATTGCCGCGCCGGCGGCTCCTGATCCGACTGAACTCGAGGTTGCAGGCATAGTCTCTCTCCCTTGTTGCAGTTGTGGTTGGCTGTGCGCGACCGCCCTCAATGGGCCGGCGTTGCACCTGCCGATGTGGTGAACTTGTCGAAGAAGATCCGCTCCGTTTCGAAGCCGTTCATGAACAGGACCGGCTGCAGCGCATCGATCATCGGCGGCGGGCCACAGGCATGGACATCGCCCTGCCCGTCGACCGCCAGTTGCTTGAGCACGACGTCGACACTCTGGTGCACGAAGCCACGTTCGCCCTGCCATTCGGCGTCGTCATTCGCGTGCGACAGCACGGGAATGAAGGTGACGTCGGAATGATTGCCGACCAGCTCGGCGATCCTGTCGAGATAGAACAGGTCGTTGCGGGTGCGGGCGCCGTAGAAGAAATAGACCGGACGTTTCTCGCCGCTCTTCAGGTGATCGTTGAGGATCGACCATATCGGCGACATGCCTGAGCCGGCACCGACCAGGATCAGGGGTCCTTGCCGTTCGTCGCGGCGGAAGCAGGTTCCGTAGGGTCCGACGACGGTGACTTCGGCTCCGGCCTTGATTCCTCCGGAATCGAGTTCTCCCGAGAACTTTCCCTCAGGGTATTTTTTGATGATGAAGGAGAGTTTTTCGGTTTGGTCCGGCGTATTTGCCATGGAGAACGAGCGCGTAATCGTCTCCCCTTTTTGCGTGGTAACCGTGATGTCGACATATTGCCCCGCCCAGAACTTCATTGGGGAGCCGAGTTCGATCTCAATGCCGCGAATGTCGTGGGTCAGCTGCTCGATGCGAGCAATCCGGCCCTTGTACGTCTTCACGGCGATCGCTTTCGCCAAAATCTCCTCGTCGTAGTTGAGAAGCTCGACTTCCAGGTCGGAGAAGGCGATGCAGCGGCACAACAGGACGTGGCCGCTCTCCTTCTCCATGTCGTTCAGCGCGAAGGTCGAGTATTTCAGCATGTCGACTTCGCCTTCGAGCAGCACGCTTTTGCAGGCCGAGCATTGCCCTTCCTTACAGCCGTGCGGCAGGGCAATGCCCTGGCGGAACGCGGCGTTGAGCACCGTTTCGCCATGCTCGACGTCGAATTCGACGCCGACCGGGCTGAGCCTGACCGTGTGGGTTTCCGACATACGGACCTCCAGTGTGAAAAGAGAGGGCGGGACGAACCCGCCCCCTCTGGCCTGATCAGTTGCAGGGATTGATCGTGAAACCGGCCCGGTATTCCGCCAAGTGCTTCTCGCGGTCCGCGGGCGACATGGCACGCAGCGCGTTGAGCGGCGATCCGAGCGTGTTGCCGCGCACGTCATCGAGCGTCCACATCTCCTTGTCGTCGAAGCGAAGATGCGGCTGCGGAACCAGCGTCTTGCCGTCGGAACGGACGAAGTTCAGGTCCTTGATCGCATCGGCCAGATCCCAGCCGTCATAGAGCGTCTCCCACTCGCGCTTGCCGCTGAAGCGGCCCATCGCGGGCGTCGGCCGGCCCTGATACTCGTCGGCGAAGGCGACTGTTGCGGTCCACTTGTCGAGTTCGTGGGCGAAGGTATGGAGCTGGCCGTCGATCTCGCCGACCACCATGTCCTCGCGGATCAGGCACGGAACGAGGCAGGACCAGCAGCGGTGCGGATAGACGTAGCCGACATCGCTATTGAACAGCAGCACCTTCTCGCCCTTGTGGCTGAGCTTGGCGTACCATTTCCAGAAGTCGCCGAACTCGGCGTACCAGCCCGGATATTTGTGCTCGAACCACTCGAAGTCCTTGTCGGTCTGGGCTTCGATACGCCAGAAATTGACCGGCCAGCCGACCGCGAAGAACTGCCCGACCTTGTGAACATAATTCTTCTTGGTGATGCGTTCCCAGGCCGCCTGGACGTCGTCGTGATGGACCTTGATGCCGTATTTTTCGAGCGGCAGCATGTAGGTGCGATAATAGTCCTCATAGATCCAACGGTGCCACATCTCCGCGTAGGATTCCTTGTTCTTGTCGCGGTTGGTGGTGCCGTATTCGATGAAGGTGCCGATTGCCGCATCGACGATGGCGTGGTTCTGCCAGAAGGCGTAACGCAGATCGCGCTCGAGCAGGAGGTGGTTTTCCGGCTCCTTGAGTGCGGCCATCAGCAGCGAGTGGCCATTGCCGATGTGGCGGCTCTCATCCGACTGCACCGACAGGAAGACGGTCGGCAGCGCGTAGTCGCCGTTGCGGGCGGCTTCCGAAGGCATGGCGACGAACAGCGTGTTGGTGAAGGCGGTTTCAGCCACCACGGTCAGGTACATGCAGGCGGCGGTCATCGTGTCGCCGGTGATGAAGCCTTCGGCGAACTGTCGGCCGATGGTCGTGGCGTAGCATTTTCCGAAGGCTTCTTCGGTGATGTCGAAGCCGGCCGGATCGATGTAGTTCTCCATGTACCATTTCTTCAAATTCATCTGGATCGTCGAGTGACGAAACTCGTCGATCATCTGCATGGTGAAGCCGGTTCGGAGTTCCTCACCAGGCGCGATGCGGGCAACCATCGCCATCGAGCGGGCAGCCGAGATTTCCGGGAACGGAATGATGGCCAAGAAGAGCTTCATCCACTCGACCCAACGCGGCTCGACGTTGCGGAACATGTCGCCGCGCAAGGCCGCATCGAGCGCGCCATAGACGCGGTTGTCTTTTTCTTCCTGCATCGGGAAGTACGACCGCAGGACCTGCTTCATCGGGTCGCGCGGCGTCTTGTTGATCTTGTAGTCGGTCGGAAACGTCATCGCTTCCTGGACGTAGGAAGGATTCCAGCCGAGATCGGCAATCTTCTTGGTCGCCTCGCCGACGGAGATTCCGCGTTGCGAGGTAATCTTGTTAAGCGTCAGAGACGTCATGGTCATAAGCCTCCACCAGGTTTGAGCCGCAGGTCCCTTGACCCCGGCATGAAGCGGCACAAAGCACCGCCAGTGAGAGTGCGAACGGCACGACAAAGGGTTGCGCATTCAGGCGCGACTCATGGTCCGGCCGTTCAAGTGGATCGCGGCAAAGGTTCTCGAGGTGTTTTGGCGGAGACCCGCGGCGCCAACCGCATGGGCGATGGGCGTATCGAAGCGGTCTCTGCTTCCTCCGTTCCTTCGTTCTTTTGGCACCGCGTCAAAAATGCGATGGGCTTCTTGTGGAAAGGTACAAAGCAAGCGCCGTGCCAGTTTGAAAAGAGCGCCCATGGCTGACGTTCAAACAAAATCGCCACTCTTTCGGCATATGAGCAGATGGCCGACCGTAACGTTGTTTTACAGTTGTAAAGTACGCTTGTAATATTTAAAATCTATTCGCATACGCAATATGTTTAGTTAGCAAGTGCAGCAAAAAAAAGAAAACAGATATCATCTATTCAATTCTTCGTCTTTCTCTACTATCTGAAGGAGACGGCCGTGGATGGGCCTGGCGCTGGAGAGAGACCATGCCGAACGATAGAGACAGCCGGAGGCCACCAGAGCCAATGTCCAGCCAGGCCGACGGCGTCACCGGCGATCTTGTCAGGCTGATGCCCCGCGATCTGGTCTTTGTCATGCGCTTCATGGGCGAGAGCCAACATCGCCTCCAGAGCCACTTCCAGGACTTCATCCGGGCCGAGCTTGCCGCCGGCGGCGTCACCACGGAAACGCATCCGATGATCCATCTGTTCATCGAAAACCACGCGATCCTGTTGCGGGACTTCGTGTTTTCCGGCGTTTCGCTGACGCGCCAGTTCCGCGTCGACGAGATCGAGCGCCTCACCGGTGACACGACATCGATGATCCGTGTCGACATCTGGGATCAGCTCAAGAGCCATATCGAGACGGCCGAAAGGCAGTTCCAGTCGCAGGCCGGTACGTTGCCAAAATTGCTGTCGGCTTTCGAAAAACCGCCGGGATCTTTGGGGAGCAAACAATGACGGGAGGATCCGATATCGCCAGACGCCACGCGCTGCTCGCCCGCCGGCTCGATCTGGTCGCCAATGTCTCCGCGCTCACTGCCGAGGCGCTGCGGCTCAATCAGAAACGCTCCGGCATCGAGATGGATGTGCTGCGCCTGGAGCTGGAAATCGGCAGAAGCGGCGCCAGCGAGCAACTGGTGCGGGACTTGCATGAGGCAGAGCAGAGCGCGGCGGCGGTCATGCAGGCATGCGCGGTGTGCGAGCAACGCATCGTCGCAGTGGAAGGCGATGTCGAGGACATTGATCGCCGGCTTGCCGCGACGGCGAACGAGGACTGACGGGAGAGAGAGCATGAACCAGCAGACGATGCAGAACCTGACCTTGTTCGACCTTCTGGCGCGGAGCTGGCGTCGCCCGTCGGCAATCGCCGATTTGCGCTTCAGCGCCGATGGCTCGGCTGTTGCCTTCGCTTCAGTGGATGCAACCATCGCCATTGCCACGGTCGCGGATCACGAGCCGCCGGAAACGCGGATAAGGGTAAGCAACGATCTGGGGCAGACGACGATCCGCCCAAGGGAAAGGCCACCTGTCCCGTTGATCGCCACGGCGGCATTCGGAGATGGCGATGTCCCGCTCGCCGCCTATGCGCATTCCGCCTTTCTGGTCGGCGCGGCCAGCGGTGAGGTGCTGCATCTGACCCCCGACGGTGAAGCAGCGGCCCCTTTGGTCCGGATCGACGGACCGATCGTAGCCATCGATCACAACGCTAGGACGGACATGACAGCCATCAGCAATGGGCATGATGCCTTTCTGTCGCGCGGCCAAGGCGGCGCAGTGCAACTGAAACACGCCGTGACATCGTCCATGGACGCCCTTGCTTTCTCGCCAGGCGGGCGGCGCCTCGCCTGCGGCGGTGGTGATGGACTGTCGATCTGGTCTGTCGAAGGCGACGCTGCCTTGATACGCGATGTCTCCTTTCCAGCGCGCCCGGTGTCGATCCGTTGGAGCGGCGACGGCACGTGGTTGGCCTGCGGGCTCGAAACCGGAGGCTTTGCCCTGGTCAGCATGACCGATGGCCGCGCTGACATCGTCGCGGGATTTCCATCGCCGGTGCGGACCGTGTGCTGGAGCCGGCCGGCGAATGCGCTGTTTGCCTCGGGCGCCTTCCGGATTGCCGGGTGGTCGATGACCGCGCCGCCGGTTGGCGGCGAAACCTCCGGCGCGCTGGAGACGGGTCGTGCCGGGCTGGTGCTGGTCGAAACGGTGGCGGCGCACCCTGAAAAGAAACTCATCGCGGCCGGCGACGCCAACGGCCGGATCACCATCGCCGAGATCGGCGCCCGCGACGAACTCCTCGTCAGGCCTTTCGGCAGCGCGGTCACCGCGCTTGCCTGGTCCGGCGACGGACGGCATCTGGCGGTGGGCGCCGTCGACGGCACCGCCGCGATCGTCACCTTTCCAGCCCAGATGTTCAAATAACGGACGCAGTCCGTATGAAACAGGAGGATAGAATGCAGACCGAACTCACCGCAGAGGACGAGAGCAAGGACGAATTTTTCGAGCGGCTGGCCAAGCTGTCGGAAGAGATGGTGGCCAAGCACGGCAAGGATTTCAGCATGGGCGCGCTGGTCCTCGCCGCCCGCTGGATCGCCGAAAACCGCGTCGGCCAGTTGAAGACCAACTAAACTAACGAGGCTGACCAGCCGGTCGGTGATGTATTGTCTACCTCCGGTGTCTCAGCGAGCTGACGGATGATCCTACCCGGCGCTTCGAGGTCTGGTGCGCATTCCACAGCGGACAAGCCGCGCCGAAGCGGGCAGATTGCAGCTTGGCAGTACTGTGGCGTTTGGTGATGTTCCCGGCCCGGTCGATGCGCGCGAAACCTTGGTCGTTCGATCCTGCGCAAGAGGCCGGCTGCGGCCGCCTTAAGTTCTGACGCCGAAATCACTGCGACGTATTCTGCATATCACCAAGGGCATCACCGCCAGCATCTTCCACATCATCAACAGCCTCGCCGTCGACGCCATCGAGAGCGGCCGCGAGTGCATCACCGATGCATCGATTGAGAACTGGGAGCCGGAGTTCGATGCCGAGGCGGCATTCGCATAATGGAGAACATACGAGAACGGCAATTACCGGTGCGGTTGCCGCCCCCATTCGGACGAACCTCTGTCGTCCTGGATCAGTCGCCATGCGGCCTTCAACGCGGCCTCTCCGTTTGTCATGCTTTGGCACTGCCTTCCAGAGGTGCCGTCGCTGCGCAGCGCCGACCTCCATCTCAGCGACGCTGACCAGATCAGGCTGGCCAACATGTTCGCCATCAAACCGACCGTCTTGCGCGGCATGACCTTCACCAGTGCACCAACGTTGTCGCATCGGCACCGGACACAAATAGAACTCCGTTGCGTTAACAAGGCTTACAGGTATATGATGTAAACCTAGCGTCAATCAGGCACCTGAAGTCGCCTAGGTATATCGAAGGAACCCATTATGCTTGAACTGGAACCGCTCTGCTTTTCTTCTGAATGCCCGAGCCGGGCTCTATTCGATCAGATCGCCGACAAGTGGTCGATGATGGTGATTGCGGTTCTCAATGAGGGACCGCAGCGCTTCAATGCCATCCGCCGCCGCTTGCAAGGGGTGACGCAGAAGGCTCTCACTCAGTGCCTTCGCCGCCTCGAGCGCAACGGTCTTATAGCGAGAGAGGTAATTTCACTCTCCCCAGTGGCGGTGCAATATCAGCTGACGCCACTCGGCCATACCTTGCGGGAGCCCCTTCAGGAACTGCACAAGTGGACGTTGGTGAAACTGCCGGAGGTCACCGAAGCGAGAGAGGTTTTCGACAGCAAGGGCGGCGGGCAGAAGGCAGCAGACAGGTCGCTGATACAATTACGCCTGTGACACGAACTGAGCGGCGGATGCTTTCAACAGATGGTTCGCCATCGTGCACGGAATGATGAACCCGGGTCAAGTATACTCTGCCCTACCAGCGCGACTTCAAGTGCCTGATTGACGCCAAGTTTACAAAAGATACTTATGGCTCCATCAACAATGATGGAGCTTTCTCATGCGTAACAATCTTCAATTCTATATCGACGGAACCTGGGTGCAGCCCAAAAGCACAGCCGTAATCGATGTTATCAATCCCGCGGACGAAACCGTCATTGGTCAAGTCGCGCTGGGCGATGCGAGTGACGTGGACGATGCGGTTTCAGCCGCGCGAAAGGCATTTGAAACGTATTCACTCACCTCGATTGAGGAGCGAATTTCGCTCTTCGACCGGATTATTGCTGCCTACGACAAGCGAGCTAGCGACCTAGCCCTAGCGGTAATGGATGAAATGGGCGCGCCGCAATGGCTTTCAGAGCAACTGCAGGTGACCGTCGGTGTTGCCCATTTCCAGATTGCACGAGCAGCGCTTGCGACCTACCGTTTCGATGAGCCGCTTGGCACAAGCGAAGTCGTACGCGAGCCGATCGGCGTTTGCGCCCTGATCACGCCGTGGAATTGGCCATTGATGCTGATGGCCGCAAAGGTGGCACCTGCGCTCGCTGCGGGTTGCACCGTGGTGTTGAAACCATCTGAAATCGGACCGTTCTCAGGTACGATCTTTGCTGAGATCCTCCATGACGCCGGAGTTCCCAAAGGAGTGTTCAATCTTGTTCATGGCGATGGCCGCGTTGTCGGCAATGCTTTGACGAGCCATCCCGACGTGGATCTTGTCTCCTTCACCGGCTCCACCGCGGCTGGGATCGAGGTGGCTCGCACCGGTGCGCTGACTGTCAAAAGAGTACATCAGGAACTTGGAGGAAAGTCACCCAACATCGTCCTGCGTAGTGCAGACCTCGCATCTGCTGTCGAAGGCGGTGTAGCTCAGATGATGCTGAACAGCGGACAGTCCTGCAGCGCACCGTCTCGGATGCTGGTCCATGTCGATCAGGCTGCCGAAGCTATTGGCTATGCCAAGACAGCCGCCGAAACCTGGTCGGTCGGCCATCCTTCTTCCAATGCAAAAATGGGACCGGTAGCTTCGGAAGCGCAATGGAACAAAATCCAGCGTCTGATCCAGTCGGGGCTCGATGAAGGCGCCACGCTTGTGACTGGAGGGCTTGGCCGTCCCGATGGACTTGATGCTGGCTTTTACGTCCGGCCTACGATCTTTGCCGATGTGCGCAACGACATGACGATCGCACGTGAAGAAATCTTCGGGCCAGTCCTGGTCATCATCGCCTATTCCGACGAAGAGGAAGCAGTGAGGATCGCCAACGACACGACCTACGGCCTTGCCGCCTATGTGCAGGGTGAGCGGGTTGCGGCCGAAGCCATCGCGCGTCGCCTGCGTGCCGGCCAAGTCTACTTGAACAATGTTAATCTTGATCTGGCTGCACCCTTCGGCGGCTACAAGCAGTCCGGCAACGGACGTGAATGGGGTCCGATGGCAATTGCCGAGTTTCTCGAGATCAAGGCCATCGTTGGTTTCCGCGATGCAGCCTGACATCTAGGTTACTTTGACAATGGATGCCCGGAGCCAGATTGGTCCGGGCATTCAGCGAATGTTTACCAACTGGCAACCAAGTTATTCGTGGGACTATTTTTGAAAAGCCACGATGTTCTCACTCAACCAGGCAGCGACAGATCGCGGCGCCTTGCCGGTCAGGTCTGTAAAAGTCGCTGTCGTTTCCGCGAACTCCCTGAACAATCGGTCGATTCCCAGCAGAACATCGGCCACCAGGTCGCTGGCGCCTGAACCGATCAGCGAGTGACGCACCTGCCGCTCCTGCCGATAGACCTCCCGGATGAGATCGTGGGCCGAGGAGTTCAACGTAGAACCGTCGCGACCGATCCTGATCGGTGCAGATGAGCGCGACGTGGTGAATGGCCTTCAGCATACTACGAACTCTAGCCAAGCTGGGGTTTGAGGCCAAGGTCACGGCGTCGCAGTGCCCGCTCTGATGGCTTGGTGAGACCACGCCTGTAGCCGGCGGCATGGACCTTGAACGTCTTTGCTCAATCCTGGGGAATCCCAATTCAGCTAGAATGCGCAGCTCGGAGCCAGGGAGGCATCGCCCCCCTGATCGTGAGAATCGTTCCCCGCGCATGGTCGCCGGGAAGCCTCGCAGGTGCGTTTGGCTGTGCAGGGCATGGACCGAGTCGTACGGCTGGTAACGTGCAAGCCGCTGCTTGGCGAGCCTGTTGGCGAACCTCGTGGCGAACCCGCCAATAAGCCACTGATAAATAACGATAATGGTGGGCCCGGAGGATGTGCGAGAAATATTGATTTCATTGGCTTTTTCGTGGGCCAAAATAAAAAGTCTTCCCGTATTGTACCGTATCGTCCCGCGACCGCTTTAAAGTACCCTTACCTCCTTCACAGGCAGGTACAGGTCCATCTTCGCGGCAGGTAAAAAACCGTCATTTCCGCTAGAGATCGCGCTTCCCAACACGATCTCCCAAAAGCCTGGGTTAAGGATGATCCCGTCCTCTATTCCGCGGCCAGTGCCGTCACTTCTCGCCGGAACGGCAGCGCGTCGCCGATATCGAGTTCGTCCAGCTCACGAGCGAAACGATGGCCGGCGTAGGTCGCCCAGGCAATCGGGCCTGGCGCCTCGGCATCGCCGATGACCTTGATCGAGCGAATGCCACTATCGGCCCACTCGTCCCGCCGCGCCTTCAATTCGCGCCAGACGCCATCGTCCTGTTGGCGCGACGTCACCAGCACCACGCCATCTGCGGCGATGTCATGTCGGGTGCCCGTATAAGCACAGGCAGTGACAACACCTCCCGACACGATGTGAGTCATGATCTGGTTCAGCACGATCTCGACGCCGAGCTCGGCCAGCCGGCGATGGATGGTGCCTTGCTCCAGCGTGTTGCGGGTCCAGTCGGACACATAGGCGGACGGCGTCACCAGCGTCACCTTCGCGCCCCGGCGCGCCATAAGCTCTGCCAGAACGCCACCCATGTAGTAGTGGTCGTCGTCGAACAACACGACGTTGCCGGTCGGTACATTTCCGCTCATCAGGTCGTCCGGGGTATAGAGCGGCATGGCCAGATCCATCGGCATCGGCACGACATGCGCACGCGCCACGCCGTCACGGCGCCATGTCGAGCCGGTGGCAATGGCGATGTTCTGAAACCCGAAGGCCAGGATATCCTCGGCGGACAATCGGCTCTCGAAATAGACGTCGACATTGGACATCTGGCTGAGCTGATATTGGCGATAGTCGCGTACGCGACCCCAGGCGGAGAGACCAGGCAAGCGGCACTCGCGTGCCACGCGGCCGCCGAGCTCGGTGCCGGCCTCGGCGATCGCCACCTGGTAGCCGCGCAGGCCGAGTGCGCGGGCGGCCTCAAGCCCGGCGGGACCGGCGCCGACGATCAGCACGCTCTCACTGTCGCCCTTGGCCTGCATCCGCTCCGGATGCCAACCCTTGCGCCATTCCTCCATGAAGGTCGGGTTCTGCGTGCAGCGCGAGATCGACATGGTCATGTCGCCGGCGATGCAGATGTTGCAGCCGATGCATTCGCGAATGTCCTCGATCCGCCCCTCTTCCACCTTCTTCGGCAGGAAGGGGTCGGCAATCGACGGGCGCGCGCAGCCGATGAAATCAAGCGTACCGGACCTGATCATCTTCACCATCACGTCCGGCGACGTAAAGCGCCCGACGCCGACGACCGGCTTTGAGGTCAGCTTCTTGATGCCGGACACGAGGCTCTCCTGCGCGGCCTCCTCCTTGAACCGCGACGGCCCGGAGCAGTCCTCCCAGGCGCCATGGGCCAGATCCCAGAGGTCGGGCAGGTCGGCATGCATCTCGATCATGTCGCGCACTTCGGAATTGGCGAAACCCAGCTCGCCGATCATCTCGTCCAGCGATAGCCGCAGCGTCAGGCCGCAAGTGTCGCCGATGGCGTCCCTGCCCTCCTCAATCAGCTCCCGCATCAGCCGCGAGCGGTTTTCCAGCGAGCCGCCATACTCGTCGCTGCGCTGGTTGGTGGCGGTCGACAGGAAGTGCTGGATGATGCCGAAGCCATGCGCGCCGTAGAGACAGACCAGGTCGAAACCCGCCAGCTTGGCGCGTTTGAAGGCATTGCGATGCCAGCGGCGCAGGTCGCGTATATCCTGCTTGTCCATGGCGCGTGCCTGAACCGGGTCATTGGTGAAGGTGCGGATGGGCAAGGCCGACGGTCCGCGCGGCACTTCCTTGGTGTAGAGGTTCGGTCCGTTGATACCGGAATAGGCCAGCTGGATGCCGGCCAGCGCGCCATGCTGGTGCATGGCCTTGGCCATCCTGGCGAGCGCCGGGATATCGGCGTCGTCCCACAGCCTGAGCTCGATGAAGGGCGTGATCTCCGAGGTGTGGTGCATCTCGGTTTGCTCGGTGAAAATGACACCCCAGCCGCCTTCCGACTTGATGCGCCGCATCTCGGCCGCGGCGGACGGATCGCGATAGCCGCCGCCATTGCAGTGCGGCACCTGGTAGAAGCGGTTCTTGGCGGTCACCGGACCGATCTTCACAGGCTCGAACAGAATGTCGTAGCGTGGATCACGCATGGTGCTTCCTTCCTGCCAGCGTCGCATCGCGGCATGCGCGGTGATGCTTTCAAACCTTGACGGTGGGTAGATGCCGTGAACCTACTCATAAGTTGCGGCGCGCGCCGGAAAACTACAGATTTCTTCTGTGCCGATTAGGACGCGCCTAATCAGCCCCCGCCGCCTGGGTTAGCATCCGGTGAATCCCGGCTGAGCCAAATGCGACTTCAGCGCCGCGGCCACGCGATGCTAGATAGCGCGCACGGCCAATGAGACATACAACACATGGACAGCATCCGAATCCTTGAAAAGCTGATCGCATTCCCGACGGTGAGCCGCGTTTCGAATCTCGACCTCATCGGCTACGTGACGGAGTTGTTGGCGGCACAGGGCATTGCATGCCAGATCGTCCGCAGCGCGGACGGCCATAAGGCGAACCTTTTCACCACCATAGGGCCGGCCGACACTCCCGGCGTCATGCTGTCCGGCCATACCGATGTCGTCCCCATCGACGGCCAGGACTGGACGCTGCCGCCTTTCGAGATGAGCGCGCGCGACGGCAAGCTTTACGGCCGCGGCGCGGCCGACATGAAGGGTTTCGTGGCCTGTGCGCTTGCCGCGTGCCTCAAGGCCTCGAAAATGAGCCTGCAAACGCCCTTGCATCTGGCGCTTTCCTACGACGAAGAGGTCGGCTGCATCGGTGTGCACAGCCTTATCGACATGCTGCATGCTGCGCCGCACCGGCCATTGTTGTGCATCGTCGGCGAGCCGACCAGCATGCAGGTTGCGACCGGCCACAAGGGCAAGCTTGCGGTGCGCGCCATCTGCAGGGGACGGGAAGGCCATTCGGCGCTGGCCCCCTTGGCACTCAATGCCATTCATCTGGGCTGTGACTTCGTCTCCGCACTGCGCCAAGAACAGGATCGGCTGGCGCGCGATGGCGTACGCGACGGCGACTACGACATTCCCTACACGACCGTCCACGTTGGCAAGATGAATGCCGGCGTGGCGCTCAACATCGTGCCGAACCTCTGCCAGCTCGACTTCGAGATCCGCAATGTCGCGGCCGACAATCCCGACCAAATCCTCAATGGGTTGCGCGCGGCGGCAGCGCGCATTGCCGCTGCGGCTTCAACGATCGCGCCAGAGGCGGCCATCGACATCGATATCACCAACACCTATCCAGGGCTGGACACGCCTGCGAACTCGCAGGCCGTAGGCTTCGTCAAATCGTTGACCGGCGCCAACGACACCATCAAGGTTGCCTTCGGCACCGAAGGTGGATTGTTCAGCCGCGACCTCGGCACGCCGACCATCGTGTGCGGACCAGGCTCGATGGCGCAAGGGCACAGATCGGACGAATTCGTCAGCGTCGAACAGATGCGCCGCTGCGACGGCATGCTGGACAATCTGCTGCGGCGGCTTGCCGATCGCCGGCTTCAGGTGGCATGAAGCAACGCCGCTATTCCACGACCCTACCGCTGCCGAACACGCCCTGTTCGACGACGAAACGGCGGCAATGATCGATGAATGCCTGCACCGTTTGGGTGCGATGCTCAGCGTTGGGTAATGCAACCCCCATGGTCAGAGGCCGCAAATCCCCCTCCAGAGGCACGAAGACCAGAGGCTTGCCGTCCGGCGCCAGCGTGTTGAGCGGCCGCATGTTGGCGATGCCATAGCCGAAGCCGTTCGCAACCATCGAACGCATCACCGCGATGTCGCCGGTGCGCTCGGCAATGTTCGGCCGGATGCCTCGCGAATGAAAGGCCGAGAGGAAATATTCGCGGCTATATGGCAGGTCGAGCAGCACCATCGGCTCGTCGGCCAGCTCTTCCGGCGTGATGGAAGCCTTGCCGGCGAAGCGGTGCCCCTGTGGCAACATGACATAGGCCGGAACCAGCATCAGCGGTTCGA
Source organism: Mesorhizobium sp. M1338 (assembly GCF_040318045.1). NCBI lineage: Bacteria > Pseudomonadati > Pseudomonadota > Alphaproteobacteria > Hyphomicrobiales > Phyllobacteriaceae > Mesorhizobium > Mesorhizobium sp. M1338. Next base: position 45,132 of record NZ_JAMYLL010000024.1, read on the forward strand.
ACGTCGTGTCCTGCGACAGTTCTAGATCGTAGGTCAGCGCCGCGTCGATTTCGCCTCGTTGCAACATTTCGAGCAGCTGACCCTGGTTGCGTTCGAACTGCCTGAACCGCACCTCGGGATAGGCGCGCTCGAACTTCATGCGCAGGGTCGGCATGACGATTTGCGCGAAGGTCAGCAGGCATCCGACCGCCAGCGGCCCACGCACCTTCTCGGCGATGTCGCCGGCAATATCGTGCAAAGCGTCGGCGTCGGCCAGCAGCCTGGCGGCCTCCTTGAGGAAAACGCGCCCGCCGGCCGTGAGTGACAGGCCATGCGAATGCTTGCGCACAAAAAGCTGGACGCCGAATTCGGCCTCGAGCTGCGCGATGGACGCCGAGATCGAAGGCGGCGAAACATTGACCTGTTCGGCCGCCTTGGTAATGGAGCCGGCTTCGCCGACGGCGACGAAATATTCCAGTTGTCTCAGCGTGAAGCGTAACGGCATGGGCGGCTATGTTGCCGGTTTGGGCGCTGCGATCAAGCGCCCGCACTGCCTCAGTACTTGATCCATGTCGTTTTCAGCGCGGTGTACTTGTCCAGCGAATGCAGCGACAGGTCGCGACCGAAGCCGGATTGCTTGATCCCGCCGAACGGGGTCATCGGGCTCAGCGCATCGACCGTATTGACGGAAACCGTGCCGGCGCGGAGCCGGCCGGCAACGCGGTGCGCGCGCGAGAGACTGTCGGTCCACAGTGATGCGGCCAGTCCGTACGGGCTGTCATTGGCAATGCGGATAGCCTCCTCTTCGTCGTCGAAGGCTATGACCGAAAGCACCGGTCCGAATATCTCGTCGCGGGCAATCGGGTCGTCATGGGCAACATTGTCGAAGATGGTGGGCTGTATGAAGCTGCCGCGACCGTTGATCGTGACCCGATCGCCGCCGGCAACCAGGCGCGCGGTCTTCTTGCCGGCCTCGACGAACCGCATGACGTTGGCGGCGTGGTGGGCATCGACCATGGCGCCCATTTTCGAGGCCGGGTCGAGCGGATCGCCAGGCTGGGTGGCCGCAGCGCGCTCCGCCAGCTTCTCCAGAAGCGCATCCTTGATGCCGCGTTGCACGAGCAGGCGCGAATTGGCCGAACAGACCTCGCCCTGGTTGAAGAAGATGCCGAACGCCGCCATGTCGGCTGCCGCATCGAGATCGCCGCAATCGGCGAAGACAAGGTTCGGGCTTTTGCCACCTGTTTCAAGCCAGACCTGCTTCATGTTCGACTGGCCCGAATACTGCAGGAACATCTTGCCGACCGAGGTCGATCCGGTGAAGGCAAGGCAATCCACATCCATGTGGCGGCCGAGCGCCTGGCCGGCCGTCTCGCCAAGGCCAGGCACGACATTGAACACACCGGCGGGCAGGCCCGCCTCCATGGCAAGTTCCGCCAGCCGGAGTGCCGAGAAAGGCGACTGCTCCGCAGGCTTCAGCACTACCGAATTGCCCGCCGCCAGCGCGGGCGCGCATTTCCAGGTCGCCATGTCGAGCGGAAAATTCCACGGCACCACGGCGCCGATGACGCCGAGCGGCTCGCGCCGCACCAGCACCAGATCGCTTCCGCCGGTCGGCGCCACTTCGTCGTAGATCTTGTCGATGGCCTCGCCATACCACTGGAAGATCGCCGCAGAACCCGGGACATCGACAGTCGCCGCATCCATGACAAGCTTGCCCGTGTCGAGCGACTCGAGCAGGGCAAGCTCCTCCAGGTTTTCGCGCAGCAGCCGCGCCAGCCGCAGCAGCACCTCCTTGCGGTGCGCCGGTCTTGTGCGTGACCAGACACCGGCCTCGAAACTGCGGCGCGCCGCGGCAACGGCGAGATCGATATCTTCCTCGCCGCAGGACGCCACCTCGGCCAGCGTTTCGCCGGTGGCCGGGTTGATGCTGGCGAAGGTTCGGCCCGAACGCGCCGCGACCGTCTTGCCGTCGATGAACGCCTTGTCGCGAAAACGGATCGCGGATGCCTTGCTGATCCAGTCCTTGTGACTCACGCGGATGCCTTCCCCCTGTGTGCCGGCTACTCGTCGCCCGGCACACCGTAGCTCGGCGCGTCGGACGGATTGATCGCACGGGTCACATAGGCATCGAGCTGCGGCTTGTAGATTTCCCACAGGCTTGCCAATTGCTCGATCGGGCAGTCGTCTGTCCAGTCGCAGCGCAGGTCCGCGACGGGCCATGCGACTTCGCGCACCAGTTTCATTCCAGCGGAGTGGACCGGGCCCGCCTCGCCACCCACTCTCAGCGTGGCGCGCAGGGTCGCGATCAGGCGGTCGCCGAGATGCCCTTCAGAGGCGAGGAAGGCCTCGACCATGGCTTGCGGCACGCCATCATGGGCCAGCATGTTGCCGCCGCAGGCGACATTGTCCGCACGCGCCTCCGCCCAGATGCCAAGCGCCTTAGGCCCGGAGTGAATAGCGGTTGTCCCGGCGACATCGACAGCCAGCACCTGACGGTAGTCGCTGTAGGCGCCGGTGCGCTTCAGGATAGCGACCGCCTCGGCGGCCGAGGCACCGCGCGCCAGCAGTTCGAGCCCCCTGGTGCCGAGCGTCGGATCGGTGACGTTCTGGCTGGCGACCGCGCCCACGCCCGCCTGCGCATAGGCGCAACGCGCCGCCACCGCCGGAGAGGAAGACGACACCGCGACGCCGAACATGCCGGTGCGGCTGCATCGCGCGACGATGGAGAAGGTCATGATGATCAGTCCGGAATGACGGCGGTGCCGTCGATCTCGACCAGCCAGTCCGGCCGCGCCAGGGCCTGCACGACGAGGCCGGTCGAAACGGGATGCACGCCTTTGATGTACTCGCCTATGGTGCGGTAGACCGCCTCGCGATGGCGCACGTCGGTGATGTAGACGACCACCTTCACCAGATGCTCCATGGTGCCGCCGCACTCCTCGATGAGCTGCCTGATGTTCTGCATCACCTTGTGCGTCTGCTCGGCCGGATCGTGGCTATCGACATTCTTGGCGGTGTCGAGATCCTGAGGACACTGGCCGCGCAGATAGACCGTCCGGCCGCCCCGCGTGACGACCGCCTGGCACAGATCATTGTCGAGCTTCTGCTCGGGATAGGTGTCTTTCGTGTTGAACTTGCGGATTCTCGTATGCGCCATTCTGGTCTCCATCAGATCGGGCTCGTGGCTGTTGTCGGTCAGGCGTCCATGGTCTCGCGCCGTGCGGCAGCATGGTAGGCCAGATATTTGCGCTGCGTCGAAATCCGGTCTGCGACATGCTTGGCATCATGCCAGACGCCCCAGATGAAACTCGATCCTCTTCGCGACTGCCAAGGCAGGCCGAGAAAATAGATTCCAGGCTCGGTCGAGACCCCGCGCTGATGCCTTGGCCGGCCCTTCTCGTCAAAGGCATCGACCTTCAACCAGCTGTAATCGACGGCAAAGCCTGTCGCCCAGATGATCGCCGCGATCCCGGCCCCGGCCAGATCGAGCTCACGAAGCGGATTGACCAGGCATTCCGGATCCGGGTCGATCCGCCGGGCCGCGGGCTCCTCCGGGAGGTCGAGACCGTTGCGCGCGACATAGGCGTCGGCCTCGTCCAGAAGCGACATCAGGTTGGCGTCACCGCGGGCAATGTTCTTCGCCAGATCGGGGGCGAAGGTCAGCACGCCGCCCTGATATGTCTTGGTCATGCCGACGAGGGTAAGCCCCTGCGCGGCCAGCCGACGGAAATCAATCGTTTCGCCCCCACGCGCGCCGCTCACCGCAATCGTGACATGTTCCGTGCCAGGCCCCGGGGTTTCGAGGTCCCATTTGCCGAGAACGCCAAGCCACCAGCAGAAATCGCGCCCGCGATAGGCTCGTGGCGGGCGGTCGTGCGGGCCGACCGAGAGGTAGACGCGCCGCCCCGAGCGCTGAAGCTCGTCGGCGATCTGCACACCTGACGATCCCGCCCCGACCACCAGCACCGCGCCCTTTGGCAACTGTCCGGGGTTGCGGTACGCGCTGGAATGAATCTGCAGAATGCCGGCATCGCCGGGGACAAGGGCGGGGATGACGGGGACCTGGAAAGGTCCGGTCGCCGCGACGATGCTGTTGGCTTCGATCACCCCATCGGACGTCTCGACTCGGAATCCGGGCCGACCGACATTTCTTTGCGCGAGCTTGACCTCGACGCCGCAGCGGATCGGCGCATTGATCTGCCTTGCATAGGCGGCGAAATAGTCCGCAACCTCTTCCTTGGAGGGAAAGCCGTCGGGACCCGTCACGGGATATTCCATGCTCGGGAAACGGTCATGCCAGGCTGGCCCATTGGCAACGAGCGAGTCCCATCGCTGCGAACGCCAGCGCTCGGCGATCCGGCCACGCTCGAGAACGAGATGCGGCACCGCGCATTTGCTCAGATGCTCAGACATAGCCACCCCGGCCTGGCCACCGCCGATGACAAGCGTGTCTATTTTTTCCACCGACATTTCTGCGTCCTTTCCCCCCAAGAGTTTCTGCGGATGCGAGGAGGTCAGATCGCTGGTGTACCGGAGGGACTGATTACCGAAAATTACGATTTCACGTGGCAGTGGTTAGCTTGTCCCTAAATGCCAGGAGAGTCGGCCAACGCGAGACTACGACAGCATCGCCCTGGCCGCCTTTTCGCCGATCATCATGGACGGCGCATTAGTGTTGCCGCCAATCAGCGTCGGCATGATCGAGGCGTCCGCCACGCGCAGATTGCCGAAGCCGCGCACCTTGAGGCCGGCGGGATCGACCACTGCCATTGCATCGGTGCCCATCTTGGCCGTGCCGACCGGGTGATAGACGGTCAATGCTTCGGCACGCAGATAGGCGAGGATCTCGTCGTCGGTGACGACATCGGGTCCCGGCAGGATTTCCGGTCCGCGAATATCGGCAAAAACTGGCGAAGCCAGGATCGAGCGCGCCAGCTTGATGCCTTCGACAAGGGTCAGGGCGTCCTGCCCGCCGCTGAAGAAGCGGTGATCGATCAGCACGTTGCGGCGGGTGCCGTCACGCTCAAGCGTGATTTCGCCGACGCTTCCGGGTCTGAGCACGCAGGTGTGCACGGCATAGCCGTGGCCATATTCGACGAGCCGGCCGCGATGGCTGCGGTAGCCCGGAACAAAGTGGAATTGGACATCGGGAATATCGCCGGCATATTTCGTCTTGGCGAAGCCGCCGGCCTCGACATAATTGGTCGTCAGCATGCCCTTGCGCCAGACGAAATACTGAAAGGGTGCAGCCAGCATCGCCGGCAGATTGGCGAGCGACAGGCCAAGCGTCCTGGCGCCGTTCGACCGCACGGTGATCATGCCGTCGACATGGTCGCGCAGGTTCTTGCCGACGCCCGGCACGTTCATAAGCGGTTCTATCCCCGCCGCCTTCAGCTCGTCGGCCGGCCCGATGCCGGAAGCAAGCAGGATGCGCGGCGATCCGATCGCGCCCGCGCTGAGCACGATTTCGGCGCGGCATGTCAGCCTTTGGACCGCGCCGTCCTTGATCACATTGGCGCCCGCGACGCGCCCGCTTTCGACGGCCAGATCGAGCACCTCGACGCCCGACAGGACCTGGAGGTTCGACCGGCCGAGAACCGGCCGGACGAAAGCGGTGTAGGCCGAGAAGCGCTGGCCCTTGTCCTGGGTGACGTTGTAGATGCCCAGGCCGAGTTGGCCATCGGCGTTGAAATCGCGGTTTTCGGGCAGGCCCAGGCCCCGACCCGCCTCTACCCACAGATGGGATACGGCGTTGGGATCCCGCGGATTGTCGACCAGCAGTTCGCCCTCGAAGCCATGATAGGCCGGGCTCTGGGACAGGAGGTTCCGCTCCAGTCTCTTGAAGACCGGCAGCACGTCGGCATAGGACCACCCCGCACAGCCGAGCGCTGCCCACTCGTCGTAATCCTGGGCGGCGCCGCGAATATAGACCATCGAATTGATCGAACTCGATCCGCCAAGAAGCTTGCCCCGGTTGACCGGTATACGGCGGTTGTTGAGCAGCGGCTGCGGCACACCCTTGTAGCCGTAGTCGAAGGCCGGATTGCCGTAGAGCGAGAGAATGCCGGCCGGCACACGCACCCTTGTGCGGTCGTCACTGCCGCCGGCCTCGATGAGGCAGACGCGGTTGGCGGGGTTGGCGCTCAGCCTGTTGGCCAGGACGCAACCGGCCGAGCCCGCGCCGATGACGATATAGTCGAATCCCACGGTCGCGATGCTCATGCCGTGCCTATTTCGTGGTCCACAACGAAGACCACCGGTCTTCGTTTCATGCATGTCGTCTTCCCAAAACCGAGGTCACTTTTGGGCGACATGCATTTAGTGCTCTTCGTCTTCGTCGTTCTTCAAGAGATCGAGGATTTCCCGCTTCATGGCGATGAAGTTCGGCTCCATGACCAGATCCATGCTGCGCGGACGCGGCAGGCCGACGCGGATTTCCTTCTTGATCTGGCCCGGCCGGCCGGACATGACGAGCACCCGATCCGCCAGCAGGATCGCCTCGTCAATGTCGTGGGTGACGAACAGGACGGTTTTCTTGGAATGGTCCCAGATCCTCAAGAGAAGCTTCTGCATGGAGTGGCGGGTCTGGCTGTCGAGCGCGCCGAAGGGTTCGTCCATCAGCAGCACCTGCGGATCGTTGGCGAGCGCGCGCGCAATCGCCACGCGCTGCTTCATGCCGCCCGACAGCTGCGAGGGATAATGGTTGGCGAATTTCGCCAGGCCGACCTCATGGAGAAAATGCTCGACGATCGCCCTGCGCTCGGCCGCCGACATGCCCTTGCGCTTCGGACCGTATTCGACGTTCTGCGCCACCGTCAGCCAGGGAAACAGCGTGTAGGCCTGAAACACCATGCCGCGATCCGGACCCGGCTCGGTGACCGGCTTGCCGCCGACGGCGATCGTGCCGCCGGTGCGCTCCTCGAGTCCGGCGATGAGATAGAGCAGGCTCGACTTGCCGCAGCCGGATGGGCCGACGATCACACAGAACTCATTGGGCGCGACATGGAACGAGATGCCGTCCAGCGCCAGCACGGCGTTGTCGCCCGTGCCGTAGCGCAGCGCCACATTGTCAACGCCGATGTCGGCGCTCTTCGGTTTCGTCGCGAGTGTCAGGGCGTCCATTTCAGCAAATCCTCAATTGGCCCAGGGAGCGACGAGGCGGCGGATGCCCCGGAACAATTGGTCGGTGCAAAGACCAAGGATGCCGATCATGGCGATGGCCATGAAGATGACGTCGACCTGGAAGCCGCGCATCGCCTTGAGCGAGATGTAACCAAGTCCGCTGCGGGCGGCGACGAGTTCGGCGACGACGAGATAGGTCCAAGCCCAGCCCATAGTGACGCGCAGCACGTCGAGCACGTTGGGAAGCGTGGCCGGAAAGACAATGTGGAAGACGGTGTCGCTGCGTTTCGTGCCAAGCGTATAGGCTGCGTTGACGAGGTCGCGCTGGACGCTGCGGGCGCTGTCGGCGATCATCACCAGCTGCTGGAAGAAGATGCCGAAGATGATGACGGCCACGCGCTGCTCGACGCCGATGCCGATCCACAGGATGAACAGTGGTACGAAGGACGTCACCGGTAGATAGCGGATGAAATTGACAAGCGGATCGAGCGCCGCCTGGACGATGCGGTAGGTGCCCATCGTCAAGCCGAGCGGCACCGCCACGATACTCGAAATGACGAAACCGATCAGCACCACCTGGACGCTGGCGAGCACGTGCTCCCACAAGGAGCCGTCAAGCACCATCCTGATGGTGGTGGACAAGACGGATTCCGGGCGCGGCAGGAACATTTCCTTGACCGCTCCGGAATAGGTCAGAGCGAACCAGCCGCCGATGACCGCACACCAGACCAGGACGCTGAGCGTGATGGAGAGAGGGCGCGACACGGCCTGAAACGGCGTGGCGACAGCTTTCCAGGCGGATCGACCGGGCTGATTTTTATCCACGCTCTTGGTCACGATATGGCTGATGGGAGACGTTGCATTCGGTGCCAATGTCACAGGGAAACCCTTTGGGCTGGATAGACCGCAGGCGAAAGGCTCGGCCTGCGGTCCAACGAACTCGCTTTGCGAGGCCAGATCACTTTGTCAGGAAGGACGGATCGACGAGGTCATCGTATTTGATGTCCATCTTGAGCTTGCCGAAGCCGCCCCAGACGTCGCCGCCGAGCTTGATCAGCTTGCCGGCTTCGCCATTCTCGCCACCGGCGAAAAATTGCGCATTGCGCTCCTTGCCGTAGAAGTTCACGCCCGCGGCGGAGGAGGCGAAGTCCTTCGGATCCTTGAGCCAGCCGCCGACGCCCTTAGCCATCACTTCATAGGCTTTCTCGGGATTTTCCTTGATGAACTCGTTGGCCTTGTAGAGCCCCTTCACCAGCGCCTCGACATCCACTGGATTCTTCGTAATGTAGTCGCAGTTCAGCGCCACCACGTCGACGATCAAGCCGGGCGTCTTCGACGAGTCGATTAGGACCTGGCCCTTGTTTTCCTTCTTGGCCAACGTCAGATGCGGCTCCCAGGTGACGGCAACGGGAATGCGATCGGCCATGAAGGCGGCGGCGGCATCATCCGCCGTCATATTGGTGACCTTCACATCGGCCTGGCTAAGACCGGCCTGCTTGAGCAGGATGTTGAACCAGAACTGCGAGACCGAGCCTTCATTCAGCCCGACTTCCATGCCCTTGAGGTCGGCGACGCTCTTGACGCTGCTCGGCGCCAAGACGCCGTCGCCACCATGGCTGTCGTCCAATGCATAGACCGATTTGAAGCAGACGTCCTTCGAACGGTACTTCATGATTTCGTCGATGGTCGAGGCGCTGCCGTCGAGCTCGCCGGCGGCGACGGCCGCCATGTACATCGATGCTTCCTCGATGACTTCGAGCGAGACTTCGAGGCCGCCTTCCTTGAAGTAGCCCATGTCGCGCGCAAGGAAGAGCGGGCCGTATCCGACCCAGGTCGTCATGCCCAGCTTCAAGCTGCCGGCTTCGGCGTGGAGGCTCACCGAAAGCGCGCTGAGGGCAATGCCGGCCGAAAGCGCGGCACGGCGAAACTTCGAGATTATTGTCGTCATCACGTTCCCCTGTCTTTTTCTGAGGTCAGGCGCTGTCCGCACCAAAACAACCCGCCTTCGGACGCATCGCCGAAGGCTGCCACCTGACGTTCTTTTTGTTCTCTTTCAGCCGGCGGATGGAGCAAAGCACGCTGTGTGCGATGCACAAATAATGATTTTCGATAATTCTGCTTAGGCTGGGCCTAACCAAGCCGGCGCTGCCGCGTCTGCGCCACCCACAGACTTTGGCGTGAGGCTGACGATCCCGATGACCTCATCGTTGCTTTCGGAGACGTCAACGACGGTCGCCTCCTCTGTATGGCCGGAACTGGCGAAGCCAGCTATTGACCTAGCTTCTAGGCCGCGACCTGCCCTCGCGCATTCAATGGCGACATCAACACACGAGCGCCTTCGAGCAATTTGAGGCTGTGGCCGAGTTCAGAACCCGCCTAATTGCACGTCGTTGCCGCCGATTACCGCACGCATCGCTGAAAGGTCTTTTGGAGCCGGGAATGTTGAGCTACGTGTGACGGGTGCCATTAAGAAGACGGAGAAAACTCACGAACGGCCCAAACCATTTTACCCCGAAGCCATAGATTTACCCGGCAGCGCTCAATTCAAACTCGATGAATTAGGCGTAAGATATTGATATATAATAATATAGTGGGCCCGGAGGATGTACCGGAATCATTGATTTCATTGACTTTTTCGTGGGCCAAAATCAGAAATCTTGCCGTATATTTCCGTATGGTCCCGCGGCAGCCAAACAGTCGAATATGGCGACCCTATGCCCCCTTCGCACCAGGACCGGCCATCCAGATCGCTTCGCGCGTCATTGGCACTTTTCGGACGGCGCCAAAGCTCGGCCTGTTCGGAGATCGCCAGTTCGTCGTGGAGGTCGAGATAGCGGGCGATGCTCACTCTGCCCGAACCTCTGCAAGTCCTGGCTTTATGACAGGTTGATCACCATATTGCGCAGGAGCGCGACGGATTTTCGCATACCTTCCATCGGGGTTAGCTCGTGTCCTCGTGCTCGATCGACAAGACATCGTCGTCGCCGACCTGCTTGAGCACGGTACCGAACTGCCGCCACTAGTTTATGATGGCTCCGGGCCGGCGACCTTTCGAAGGGTCGCTCGACATACTACGCCGATTGGGAACGTTCTGCTGGTATGGCCCGGTGCTTGGAGGCCCGGGTCCGCTCGATATCACGAGCCTGCCTAAGAGCATCAAGATCGGCTATGCAACATTTTTCGACCATATCCATACGCCCGATCGGCGCGCACGGTTTGCACGGCATCTACCTTACAGTTCCAGGATTGCTGAACCTGGCCGCCAATGGCGAGATCGCCGGACGCATCGCGCCACGACCGCAATTTGTCGGCATGGGCGACCAGGATCCGTTGGCGCCGCCGGCAGCTGTCGATTGCGCGCTCTCGCAAACACGAGCCGCTATGAGCGGGCCAGAGCCGGCGACCATCTCATCCTTCACCGGGAACCCGAGAGCGGCCATGTCGAAACGCCAGCCATACGCGCCGCCGTGGCCGGCTTTTTCCGGCGCTTCCTTACTGACGATTAGCGCGAGGCGACGCGCAGCCCGGCGGAATCGAAGAGGTGCAGCCGCTCCGGCGGCAAAGCCAGGCTGAGCGGCAGGCCCTGCGTTTCGACGCCTTGCCGCTTGAGCACGGCGACCAGCTTGTTGTCGCCGGCAATAATGGCATGAACGACAGTTTCCGGGCCCAGCGCTTCGGCCAGCGTAACCTGCGCGCTGACCGCGCCGCTGCCGCCGTCCGAAAGTTCGATGTCGTGTGGCCGGATGCCAAGCGTCGCGTCGTCTCCCGGCTTTAGCGCGGTCCCGTCGGCTGCGACCGCGGCCGAAAGCCCGCCCGGACCGTCGACATGCACCTCGGTCGCGCTGGCGGAACACACCTTGACCGGCAGCAGGTTCATGCGCGGCGCGCCGATAAAGCCTGCGACGAACAGGTTGGCCGGCGCATTATAGAGGTCGAGCGGTCGGCCGATCTGCTCGATCTTGCCGGCGCGCATCACCACGATGCGATCGGCGAGCGTCATCGCCTCGACCTGGTCATGGGTGACATAGATCATCGTGGTGGCCAGCCGCTTGTGCAGGGCTGCGAGTTCGGCGCGCGTCGAGATGCGAAGTTCAGCGTCGAGGTTGGACAGCGGTTCGTCGAGCAGGAAGGCGGTCGGATTGCGCACCACCGCACGGCCGATCGCCACGCGTTGCTTCTGGCCGCCGGAGAGCTGCCCTGGCCTGCGGTCGAGATAGGGCGCGATTTCCAGCATGCGCGCCGCTTCCGCGATGCGCCGGTCGATCTCGGCTTTCGGCATGCGGATGTTTTCGAGCCCAAAGGCAAGGTTCTGGCGCACGCTCATATGCGGGTAGAGCGCATAGGACTGGAACACCATGGCGAGCCCGCGCTGTGCGGCCGAGACCTCGGTGACGTCGGCGCCGTCGATCTCGATCTTGCCGCCGGTCGGTTGGTCGAGCCCGGCAATCAGCCGCAGCAGCGTGGACTTGCCGCAGCCCGACGGGCCGACAAGCACCAGCATCTCGCCGTCGCCGACATCTAGACTGATGTCGTGCAGGATCTTCACCTTGCCGTAGGCGCGATCGATGTTGGTCAGCGTTATGCGTCCCATGGCGCCCTCACTTCAGCCCGGTGCCGGCAATGCCGGAGGTGATGTATCGCTGCAGGAAAACGAAGACGAGGACGACGGGGATCATCGTCACCACGGTCATCGCCAGGATGTAGTGCCACTGCACATTGAGCTCGCCGGCATAGGTGTTGAGCCCGACCTGGAGCGTGTAGAGTTCCTTGCGCGACAGCACCACCAGCGGCCACAGGAAGTCGTTCCAGCGCCAGACCACCGAGAAGATCGCCAGCACCGCGAGCGCCGGTGCCGCGAGTGGCAACACGATGCGCCAGTAGATCTGCCATTCCGACGCATTGTCCATGCGCGCCGCATCAAGCAGTTCGTCGGGGATGGTGAGCATATACTGGCGCAACAGGAACACGCCGGTTGGTGTGGCCACCGTCGGCAGGATGACGCCCCACAGCGAATCGAGCAGGCCAAAGGCGCTGACCACCGAATAGAGCGGCACCAGGATGACCGAGAGCGGCACCATCAGCGTGCCGACGATCAAGAGCATGGTGAAATCGCGGCCGCGGAATTTATATTTTGACAACGCAAAGGCGGCCATCGAATTGGTCAGCAGCGTGATCAGCGTCGCCATAGCAGTGACGAAAACCGAATTGCGGAGATAGCGCAGGAAGTCAAAATGGACGAAGGGTTCGATATAGTTCTCAGTCGCGAAGCCGATCTCACGCACCGGCTGCCGGTCGGCAATATTGACCTTGATGATGTCCTTCGGCGCCTTGGGATCGATCATCTGCGCCACGATGCCGATGCGGCGCACCTCGGCCATCACCTTGCTCGAGCCGTCCGGCAGCTTCACCGTGTAAAGGGTGAGCGGCTTGTCATAGCCTTCGACGCTCGTCTGCTGGCTGACATACGGCAAAATTGTCGGCGGGAACTCTGAGAGCTGTGCCGGCGTCTTCAACGACGAACCAACCAGCCAGATGGCCGGGCCGAATATGATGACGAGACCACCGACGAGCCACAGCCAGGTCACAGTGTCGGTCCAGTGCCAGGAGCGGCCACCGCGCCGGCGGGTCAGGAATGCGGCGACGCCGCTCATTGCCGCGCCCCCTTGCGTTCGCCCCGGCGCCCGACCTGCAACTGCACCAAGGTCAGCACGACCAGCACCAGTCCCATCAGGATGGAGGCCGCCGAAGCCAGCCCTGGATTGCGCAGCAGCGAGGCGAAGCCGATCTCGTAGATGTACTGCGTGAGATAGAGGGTTGAGGTTCCCGGACCACCGCCGGTCAGCACATAGACCTCGTCGAATATCTGCACGGCGCGGATCAGCGCCAGCACGATGACGACAAGCAGGTTCGGCATCAGCATCGGCAGCGTGATGCGCCAGAATACCCGCGCCGGCTTCGTGCCATCCATCTCAGCCGCCTCGTAGAGGTCGCGCGGGATAGCCTGCAGGCCGGCAAGCAGGATGAGTGTGTAGAAGCCCATATGCGCCCAGACCGAAACGCTGACGGCGGCAGTGAAAGCCCAGAATCGGTCGGTCAGCCAGTTGTGCGGCTCGCCCCCAAAGTCATGGACGATCATGTTCAGCAGCCCCTGGCGCTGCAGGATCCAGCGCCAGATGAGGCCGGTGACGACGGGCGACAACAGCACCGGAAAGAAGAACACCGCGCGCCAGAACGAGCGCCCGACGATCTCGCGGTTGAGGATCAGCGCGGTCGCCATCGACACGACCGTCATCAGCGCCACCTGCACGACGACGAACAGGCCGGTGTTGTGCACGGCCTTCCAGAACAGGTCCTCGCGGCAGGTGGCGGTGTCCAGGTAGTTGCCGCAATCGAGCAGGCGCTGGTATTGCTCCAGCCCCACATAGCTGCGGTCCTGCAGGAAGTAAGCCGTCCCTGAGGTGGCCGAGTAGAAGAAATTGATGACCAGCGGCACCAGGACGAAGATGCCAAAGATCGCCATGTTGGGGGCGAGGAAGAAGGCGGCCATGCCGCCGGTGCCCGTCGCGCGCTGCCAGGCGTTGAGCGGCACGTTGACGATCGACGCCAGCCATAAGACCGGCGCCGCGAGCACAGCGCCGGTCCATGCCTTCAATGTCGCAGCGACGCTCACTTGGCCTCGGCGACTTTGTCGGCGATATCCTGGTCGATCTTGACCCAGGCAGCGTCGAGGGTAAGTTCGCCGGCCATCACCTGGCTGACACGGGTCACCAGTGCGGCGTAGTAGGCATTGGCCCATTTCCACGGCGGCAGCGCGTCGGCTGCCGGCAAGGTCTCACCCGCCGCCTGGACAAACTTGTCGAGCGCCGGACCGACATTCTTGTCGGCCGAACCCCACTTCAATCCGCCTTTCGCGATGACGCCTTTGTGCGCTGGCAGGAACAGCGTGCGCTCACTGAACTCCTTCACCACGGCTTCGCTGGCCAGGTAATCCATAACCTTGGCAACGTCCTTGGGGTTCTTGGTGTATTTGATGGCAACGAGTGCCGCGCCACCTTTCAAGCCCGAACACCCCGCGGTGCCGCAGGGCGAGCCGGTCGCGATCCAGTCGAAACTGTCGCCAATCTTGGTCGACAAATTGGCAACCTGCCAGCTGCCTGAATAGTAGAACGGGATCTGCGCGTTTATGAAATCGTCCGTTGCAGCGCGATAGGTCGAGCCTGCCGCCGACACCCAGGTGTCCTTCAGCATCAGGCCCTTGGCGGTCCAGTCTACGAGCTTACCGACGAACGCCTTGGTGCCGTCGTCGACCTTCGCCGGCTTGCCGTCGGCGCCGACGTAGTTCGCACCGTAGGATACGGTGGCGCCCGAAATGCGGTGACCCGAGCGGTCGATGGCGAACGCTGCCGGCAGCTGCTGGCTCTTCGCAACTTCGGCGGCGGCGTTGATCCAGTCGTCCCAAGTCGCCTTGTCGCCCGGCAACGCGACGCCGGCCTGCTCGAACAGCGTCTTGTTGGCGAAGCCGCCGGTGAGCGTAAGCTGGGTCATGAAGCCGGTGATGGCCTTGGAGCCGTCGGGTCGCATCCAGTCCAGCGTGTCGCCGAAATTGTCGTCCCAGTATTTCGCGTCGGCGACCAGTGGCCTGAGATCCAGCCAGTGCTGGGCGAGTTCCTTGATGTTGGTGACGCGCGCAATGTCCGGACCCTGGCCGGCTTCGAGCTGGATCGGCAGCTGCTCCTGGATCACCTTGTAGGCGACGTTGTCGAGGGTGATGTGGATGTCGGGATTGTCCTTCATGAAGCGGTTCAGGATGTCCTGGATGACATCGCCTTCGACACCGTCCGAATACCACATGATGCGCACGTCGCCGGCAAACGCGCTGGTCGATGCGAGCAGGCTGACCGATAGCGCGGCCAGCAGAGTGCGGGTCTTTTTCATGCTTTCGTCTCCTCCTTTGTCGGGGGCTCGCCCCGATGGTCCAAGCCGCCATGCCCTCCTCCCATGAGGGGCGCGGCGATCCTCCTATTCCCTGCGCTGCATGCGCGTCGCCTCACCGCGCACGGTCCAGTCGGCTGGATTAAGTATCCGTCCCTCAGCCACCACTTTCGCGTCGGCGAGGAAACGCACAGTGCCGTATTCCGGATCCTCAACGATAAGCTCGCCTTCGGCCCCCGGCCGTACCGACATGTCGGCAAAGGCGGTGACCCAGGCGTCGAGCGCCGGCAGGTCGGCGTTCTTGTCCCCGAGGCGAACGACCCAGATCGTCTTGCGCCCCGCCGCCCGCAACTCGTTGCCGGCGGTCTGCCCGCCCTTGATCTGCGTCAGCGGCACATCCGTCTTCAGCATGGCAAAGGCGTTGCCCGATTGCGCGAAGGCGCGGCGGCCATCCACCTGCGCGGCGTCGAAGGCGCTGGCCGGGAACCAGGCATGCGTGAAGTCGGGCTGTTCGTCCGAACAGGCAAAACTGACGACGGCAAGGTCGCGGTATTGGTGAACCCTCGGCAAGGTGCCGGAACCGCCCCAATAGGACGGGCGGCCATAGCCGGACTGCAAGACTTCACCCGGATGGTTGATCCAGATCTGCGCATCGGCATTGTTGCCCAGCCGGGCATGGATGACGGTCTCCTGATAGCCCCACTGGTTCCAGCGATAGCCGGCGGCGCTGCCCATCGCATGGTTGCGCGTCTTGTGGTGGTAGAGCCGGGCGAAGCGGTCCTGTCCCTGCGCAAAAGCCCATTCCCACGCCGTATCGTCGGCAAGAGAGGCAATAGGCGCCAGCTCGGCGGGAACGCTCAATCCGTGGTCGCGAAGGCAGAGCGCCAGCTGCGGCAGCGCATGGAAGCGCATGCCGTAATTGCCCTTGCCCCAGACCATGCGGCAGATGCCCGATAGCTCCAGCGAGCGCGCGGCGCGCAGCGTGTGCTCATAGGAGCGGCCTTGCGCGCCGGTCAGCATGCCGTGATGCGCCGAGCGGGCGACGATCTCGAGCAGGCGGATGATGGCTTTGCCGGCACGCTCAGCGATGTCCTTCTCCGGAGCGAGTGCATAGAGCGCGCACAGGCCCTTGAGGTCGATCGGGAAATAGGGCGCCGAGTTGAACTCAGCCATCTCCCATGCCTCGAAATGGTAGAGCCAAGCCCGCACCCGCGCCGCTCCCACAGCCGACTGCTCGCGGCCAAGGCGGCTTGACCGCACAAAGCGTGCGTCGGGTAATAACCCGCCGGCGATATAGGCGGCGGTGTGGAAGAGCAGTGCGTGGTTCTCGGAAAAATACCACTGCACATCGTTGCCGGGCTCGTCCATCCAGTAGCGATAGCCGAGAATGGCCTTGTCGACGCGCCCACGCAGGTCCGCCGCCAGCCGGTCGCCATAGACCCCACGGCACCACAGCAACGGCACCAGGATAAAGTCGGCGCAATCGTGACAATCCTCGATAGCCGGCAGCGCGCCGGAGATCATGGCGTCGGTCTCCGCACCCGCCTGCCCGATCGCCAGGCGCGCCAGCGCGCGCACCGTATCGGCCTCGGCGTGACCCGCGACTTCGCCCAGTGCCTCATCGATGCGCGCGGCGATCGTTGCCGGCGCGTCGCCCTGGCGGCGCGCGTGACAGATCTCGACGCCGAACACACGCGATGCGCTGTAGTCGCCGACTGTCAGCGTCACCTTGAAATGGCGAAAGTCGGCGGGCAGCTGCTCGGTGTCAGCGATCGGCAGCCGCGTTTGCCCTTTGGGCAGATCTAAGCCGAAGCGCACCGGCGCCTCGATCGACATGAAATCGCCCTCGATCTCGATCGCGACTTTTGCGTCGCGCGGTAAGGCCACGCCGGTGACCAGCGCCACCTCGCCGCCATCATAGGCTGGACGCTCGAAATGCATGTCGTCGAGGGCTGCTTCCATCGCGTTGGCGACGCCGCCCTCGACCTCGATCGGCAGTGCGATAGAGATTGCCGGACCTGAGAGATAGTCGAGCTGGAAATAATAACGGGCGTCGCGTTCGGCGAGATCGTCGAACCAGATGCGGATGGTGTTTCGGCCGGCCTTCAGCGCGATGCGAAAATCCTCGGCGCTTTCCAGATTGCGGCCGTAGGGCGCCATCCAGCCGCCTTCCGCGCCATTGGCGAAGAGGATGGCGCCGCCGCATGTGCGTAGCCTGAGCAGGGCCTCGCCGGCCGAGGCGGCCTCTATGATCGTCTCGGCCCAGCTTCCGAGCACCGTTGGCCGGAACCAGAACCCCGACAGGTCGACGCGCGGCGAGGCGAAGGGCAGCCAGATGCGCGCGGCGCTGAACTCAGCTGTGATTTGAGGCCGCTTGCCGCGGCGCTCGGCTACGAACTCGGTGCGGCACGGATATTCATGCGGAATGAAATTCTTGTGCTTGGTCAGGAAGAAGAAGGGATCCATCTCCCCCTTCATCGGCTGGTCGGCGACGTCGTAGCGCTGCTCGGCGATTGAGCCCAGCCGCCAGTAGACGATCGGCTGGCCCGACGCGACCGGCCGGCGCAACGCAAAGTCGGCTTGCATGGTGTGGGCGGCCTCGCTCATCGCAAATCCTTCACGGCAACCGGATCGACGTCGGTGTAGGCCTGGTTCTCGCCGGTCATGCCCCAGACGAAGGCATAGGGGCCGGTGCCGGCGCCCATATGGATAGACCAGGCCGGCGACAGCACGACGTCACCGTCGGCGACCATCAGATGCCTGGTATTGTCCGGCCGGCCCATCAGGTGGACCACACGGTCCGCTGCTGCGAGGTCGAAATAGCAATAGGCCTCCATGCGCCGTTCGTGCAGGTGAGGCGGCATCGTGTTCCAGACGCTGCCGGGCGCGAGGTCGGTGATGCCCATCAGCAAGAGGCAGGACGGCGCCACTTCGGGATGGATATACATGCGCAGCGTGCGCTTGTTGGCGCGCGCCTCCTCGCCCAGCACCAGCGCCTTGGCTTCGCTCTTGGCAATGAGGCGGTGGGCAATATCGGCGCCGGCCGGCACCGAGTTCATGTAGAAATGCGCCGGCCTTTCCGGATCGTCGCTCTCCAGCGCCACCTCACGCGCGCCGCGTCCGACATAGACGACGTCGCGGTTGGCGACGGCGAAGCGCAAGCCATCGACCATGACAGTGCCGCTGCCGCCGAGATTGGCGATGCCCATCTCGCGCGCGGTGAAGAAGAGTTCGGTTCCGACATCGGCCCCGTTGCCGAACAACAGCGGGTTGGCCAGCGGCACCGCGCCGCAGACGATCATGCGGTCGATATGGGTGTAGGCGAATTCGATGGCGCCCGGCCGGAACAGGCCGTCGACCAGAAATTCGGCCTTCAGCCGCTCCGTGTCCATGCCGGCGATGTCGCCAGGCGATGCGCCATAGAGCGTTCGCATCATGCCGCCTCCACCTTCGCCTGCAGATGCCGTGAGCCTTCGGTCAGGCACAGGATGGCCAGCGCCTGGCCGTAACCCGTCGGGTGTATCGGGATGTCGCGGTAGAACTGCAGATCGTGTCCCATGCGCGTGCCGTAGGACACGTTCGCGACCACACCCTTGTCGTCGATGTTGGCGACCACCGCTTCAAGAGCCCGCAGGCCGGCGACACGACACTCCGTCGGGCCGATGCCAAGCCGCGCGGCCTTCATCAGCCCATAGCCGAAACCGGCTGTGGCAGAAATTTCTTCGTAGGAGGTCGGATCGTCCAGCAGAGTATGCCATGCGCCCGATCCGGCCTGCACGTCGAGCAGGGCCTTGATCTGCGTTTCCAGCACGCCGAGCAGATAGGTCCGCACCGAAGGCGATATCTCGGCGAATTCCACCAGATCGAGGATGCCCACCGTGATCCAGGCATTGCCCCTCGCCCAACGGGCGCGGGCGAAATTGTGCCTGCCTTCGAACGTCCAGCCGTGGAACCACAGGCCGGATGCCGGATCGGCGAGGTAGCGGGCGTGGACGAGGAACTGCCGCTCCGCCTCCTCGACGAAGCGGCGCTCACCGGCGGCCCGACCATAGGAAGCGAGGAACAGCGCCACCATGAACAGCGTGTCGTCCCACAATTCGTCGTCGTTGACCCGGTCCGAAACATTGTGCTGGAAGCCGCCTTCGGGCGTCCGCGGCATGGCGCTGACCACCCGCTCGGCCCACTCGCGCAGGACCGGCTCGAAGCGCGGCTGGCGCCGGCGACGCCACAATTCGCTGAGCGCCAGCAAGGGTGCAGTGGTGTTGACGTTCATCGCTGGCAGTCCGACTGCGATATGCCTGTCGTACCAAGCCTCGATCGTCTGCAGCAGCCGATCGTCGCCGTTCCGCGCCCACAATCGAACCAGCCCATAGAGCCCGACGCCCTGCGGCCACTCCCAACTGTCGAAGCTGACGTAATCGCCCGGCGTCCCGTCGAGGTTCGGCTCATCGAACCGCCCGTCGTGGCGCAGGCCGGCCATGCCCGCCACGAGGCTCGCAAGCGCGGAATTCAGACGTTGGGCCGACAGCGGCATCACTCCTCCCGTTTTTCTCGCCTCCATGAAGACTGTTCCACAGGCATTTTTCTTGCGCAATCTGAAAATTTTTTGCAGAGTTGAGCAACTTTGCCGGAGACGCAGAAGCGCATGACTGTCCAGGGCAAGCGGGGCCGTCCCAGCCGCCGCATCCGACTTGAGGAAATTGCGGCGCGGTGCGGTGTGTCGGTCAGCACCGCCTCGCGTGCGCTCAGCGGCGTTGCCGGTGTTAGAAATGAGCTGCGCACCTCGATCATCGATACGGCGAAGTCGATGAATTACGCCATTCCTGCTTCGGCTGCCGGCCGCAGGGTCATCCTGGCCGCAAGCAGCGTGGCGATGGTCGACAGCGCCCGCAGCCAGTTCACCTACCACGTGCTTGACGGACTCAACGAACGCGCCCGGCTGCTCGGCGTCGAACTGGTCACCCGGCCGGTGGCGACGCCGCAGGACGAGACCGCCCTTTTGCGCGAAGCCGAGCACGACGACAGCGTCGCCGGTTGCCTCTTTCTGACGCTGGATGATGACGACGTGCTGACACTGGCGGCCGGCTTCTCCAAGCCGATCGTTCTCGTCAACGGCGACGATCCCTCGATGCGCCATTCGAGCGTGACGCCCTGCAATCGTTCCGCTGCCATGCTTGCCGCGCAGCACCTGATCGGCCTTGGCCACCGCCGCATCCTGTTCCTGATGCGGCGTGGCCGGCGCACGATCGAACGGCGCTACGAGGGTTGGCGCGACGCGCTGATCGCGCACCGCATTACCGGCTTCGAGGACCTCGTTGTCGAGGTGCAGGACTGGCTGCCGGAGCTTGCGAGCAAAGCCGTGAAAGAGCGCATCGCCACGCGCGGCCTGGATTTCACTGCCGTGCTGACGGCCGGCGACAGCCTGGCCTTCGGTGCGATCGCCGGCGTTCAGGAAGCCGGATTTTCGGTGCCTGCCGACGTGTCCGTCGTCGGCATGGACGACCTGCCGCTGGCGGCTTTCTGCAGCCCGCCGCTCACAGCGATGCATATTCCGATGCGCGAGATCGGGTCGGCGGCTCTCAGCCTGCTGCTCGACGACATGGCCCATTCGGGATCGCCGCCGCGCCGCGTCGAACTCGCCTGCCATCTCGTGGTGCGCCAGTCGACGGCACCAGCCCGGGCCGACGCCGGCCGTCATCTGCCCGCGCCTTGAGCCCGGGACTTGCCGCCGGCAAAGAGCAGCGGCGAACCTTCTTGCGTCTCCAGTTCAAGGACGCGTCCAAGCAGGATCAAATGATCCCCTGCCGCGAAACGGTCGGCGACGCCGCATTCGAACCGCGCCAGCGCCCGCGGCAGCAGCGGCACACCGTGCTCATTCCACGAGAGGTCGAGACCGGCGAAGTCGGAACCGGATTTCGAGAAGCGCCAGCACAGATCGGTCTGGTCTTGCGCCAGCACGTGGATGGCATAATGGGTGGCGTTGGCGAAGGCGTCGAACCGGCGCGAGTGGCGACCGATCGACCACAGTACCAGCGGCGGATCGAGCGACACCGACGAGAAGCTGTTGGCGGTTATCGCGACCGGCCCGTCGACTGTGGCGGCGGTGACGACCGTGACCCCGGTGGCAAAGCGCCCGAACGCGTTTCGCAAAAGGCGTGGATCGCACACGATATGCTCCATCAGCGCCGCTCCTCTGTTCCCAATGGTGTCGCCGGGATCCGGTCCGGCACCCGGCCATAGGCGTGCGGCAGCGAGCATGTCTTGAGTTGTGGCAGCACCTTGGTGCCGAATTGACGCGCCTCGTCGAGATGCGGATAGCCGGAAAAGATGAAGGCACGGATGCCCATCTTCATATACGCCTCGATCTCCGACAGAACCTGGTCGGCTGAGCCCACCAGCGCCGCGCCGCAGCCTGACCGCGCCCGCCCGATCCCCGTCCACAGATGCGGCTCGACAAAGCCTTGCGCGTCGGCGGCCTCACGCGCCCTGGCCTGGTGCGACACGCCGAGCGATCCGGCGTCGAGCGCCCGTTCGCGGATCGCCTTGCCCTGCTCGTCGTCCAGTTTCGAAACCAGCTCGCGGGCATAGTCCTTCGCCTCGGCCTCGGTATCGCGCACGATTATGTGGACGCGCAGCCCGTAGTCGAGCGTGCGCTCATGGCGCGCGGCGCGCTCGTGCACGGCTTTCATGCGGCCGGCGAGTTCCTCTTTCGTCTCCGGCCACATCAGATAGACGTCGCACTGTTCGGCGCAAAGCTCGAGCGCGTCGGGCGAGTAGCCGCCGAAATAGAGCAGCGGGCCGCCATTCTGCTGATAGGGCTTCGCCGGCGCCGTCGAGAGGCCCTTAAAGCTGTAGACCTCGCCCTCGAAATCGATGCTGTCCCGGGTCCAGGCCTGGCGCAGGATCTGCACCACCTCGCGGGAGCGCCGGTAGCGGTATGCACTGTCGGCCGTCTCGCCCGGAAAGTCCGACGAGATGATGTTCACCGTGAGCCGGCCTTCCAGCATGTGGTCGAGCGTAGCGATCGTGCGTGCCAGCATGATCGGCTGCATCTCGCCGCAGCGTATGGCGGCGAGCATATTGATCTTCGACGTTATCGGCGCGCAGCCGGCAACGAAGCTCAGCGTGTCCTGGCCGACCTGATAGGATGACGGGCACAGGATGTTGCGGAAGCCGAGGTCCTCGGACGTCTTCACGATCTGCGAGCAGTGCGCCCAGCTCGAGCGCAGCGCGCCATCCTCTACGCCGAGATGGCGATAGTCGTCCGAACAGAGCGCGGCGAACCAGGAGACTTCGGCTGCGTCGAGATCCGGCGAGGTGATTGGGACGATGGTCATTGCTCACCCTTTTGCAGACGACTTGGGTTGCGAATGGGTCTTGCGTAGCAGCCGTTTTGATGTAGATCAATACTGTATCAATTTTTGACACCGCCCGGAGGAACCGGGATGCGATTGGGAAGCGGGATGCAATTGACAAGGGCGGACCCCGGCCACCGATCCAGCCAGATGCGCGGCCCCCTGCCCGTGCACCTGCAGATCAGTGAGATGCTGATCCGCGAAATCGCGGCCGGACGCTTGGCCGACGGGGCGCGGCTGCCGCCCGAGCGCGAGATGGCCGGTAGCCTTGGAATCGCTGTCGGCACGCTCAGGCGCGCGCTTGCCGAACTGACCGAAAAAGGGCTTCTCGATCGCATCCAGGGGTCGGGCAACTATGTGCGGGCGCGCGGCGATCTGCTCGGCGTCTATGCCTTCTTCCGGTTGGAGCGCATCGGCGGTGGTGGCCTGCCGACAGCCGACGTGCTGTCGGTCGAGCGTCTGCCCAAACCGTCCGACTTGCCGGAATTCGGCAGTGCAGACGAAGCGCACCGCATCCGCCGCCTGCGGCGGCTCGACGGCGAGCCCGCCGCCGTCGAGGAGATTTGGCTCGACGCCAGCCGTGCCGAGTGGCTCGAGCGCGACGACCTGTCGGAATCGCTCTACCTCCATTACCGGCTCGCGCTCGGCTTCTCGATCGTTCGCGCAGAGGATCGCATCGCCGTTGCACCCGTGCCTGACTGGGCCCCGGCCGATTTCAGGCCGCTGCCTGCGACGGTCGTTGGATTCATCGAGCGCATCGCCTGGGCCGGCGACGGAGCCAGCGTGGAATTTTCCCGCAGCTGGTTCGACCCGAGCGTGGCGCGCTACGTGATACGTTTCAAATAGACCGAAGGAAGACGCTGCGTGACCAAATCATCGATCGGCTACGGCATCATCGGCTGCGGCATGATGGGCCAGGAGCACATCCGCAACATCGCCCTGCTACCGGACGCCCATGTCGCCGCGATCTTCGAACCGGACCCCGGCATGCTGGCAGCGTCGCTGGCGATGACGCCGGGCGCCCGATCGGCAGGGTCGGTCGCCGCGCTGCTGGCCATGGACGAGATCGATTGCGTTCTGATCGCCAGCCCGAACCATCGCCACCTTGCCCAGTTGGAGGAGATCGCCAAACTGCGGCCGTTGCCAGTGTTGGTGGAAAAGCCGCTCTTCACTGACGTCGCCGACGAAGGGCGGATCGCTGCGCTGAAGGCCCGGCTCCCGCTGGTCTGGGTGGCCATGGAATACCGCTATATGCCTCCGGTCGCCGCCTTCGTCGAGCAGGCCGGCGACGCCACCGGCGGCATCCGTATGCTGACCATTCGCGAGCACCGCTTCCCCTTCCTGGCCAAGGTCGGCGACTGGAACCGCTTCAACCGCAACACCGGCGGCACCTTCGTCGAAAAATGCTGCCACTTCTTCGATCTGATGCGGCTGATTCTCAAATCTGACCCTGTCCGTGTGATGGCGAGTGCGGGACAGGCCGTGAACCATCTCGACGAACGCTACGACGGCGAGACGCCGGATATTCTCGACCATGGCTACGTGCTCATCGACTTTGCCAGCGGCGCGCGCGCCATGCTGGAGCTGTGCATGTTCGCCGAGGGCAGCCGCTACCAGGAGGAACTCTCCGCCGTCGGCGGCAACGGCAAGATCGAATGCCTGGTGCCCGGACCGGCCCGCTTCTGGCCGCGGCATCTCGGCCCTGCCCCGGTGCCGCAGCTCATCGTCAGCCCGCGCAACCCGCCGGGACCGCAGGTCCTGGAAATCCCGGTCGATCCGCAGCTGCTCGCGGCAGGCGACCATAACGGCTCGACCTATTTCGAGCACGCCCGCTTTGTCGCGGCGGTGCGCGGACAGGGCAAGGTGGAGGTGACCTCGCAGGACGGCTGGTGGGCCGTCATCATGGGTCTTGCCGCCGAAATCTCCGCCCGCCAAGGCCGCGCCATCGACCTCGCCAGTGAATTCGCGCTGCCAACTTAGGGAGTGCTGCCTGGCGAGATGGCAGCCAGCGGCCACCATCATTGCACCCGGCCACGGCGAAATATTCCCACATCGTTCGTTGCTCGAATATCCGAGGGGTTCGAGTCCAAAACTCCGAGGTTGTTATGGTCATAAAACAAAATAGAATCAATAAGTTAAAGCGATGGTGGGCCCGGAGGACGTATTAAGATCGTTGATTTTATTGGTTTTTTCGAGGGCCAGAATTGGAAATCATTCCGTAGTGTTCCGTATGGTTCCACGGCTTGCGGCGTTGGCCGCCGGCGCCCACGTCCCACCCCCCAAACGCGCCAAGCGCTGCTCGATCAGAGGCACTTGTGCAGTATCTCTGTGGCGTAGGGAAATTGCCCCAACGGGCGGTCACAGACTTGAGAGTCCCACTTTGGAGTTCGCCTCTGCCCCGTAGCTTCACCCAGGTTCGGTCCGAATGTCGGTCTTGACAGGCCTTTAACCCGGCACCGATCAGCGCCTTGCGGCCAGCCATTGGGATCGTAGCGTAGCGGGCTAGGCCGGGACTTTGTATTAATGCTTGAGCTTCACAACAAAACGCACTGTCACCTCGAGCGCAACAACTGTTGCGCGATAGACCAGGCTTGTTCGACATGATGTCGGGCGGCCGCCTCGGCTTTGTCCGGGTCGCGAGACTTGATTGCGTCCATGATCGCGGTCATTTCGCCTATCGCCGGTTCCCGGCGATTGGTTGAAGTTATGGTCATCGACCGCAGTTGGTTGATGCGGACGTTCAGCCCTGTGACGATTTCCCAGGCAATGCGCTTGTCGGCCGCTTCGAACAGCGCCTCGTAGAATTTGGTCGTCGCCCGCATCACCGCGACCGGCACGCCTGAGGCCCACGCTTCGAAAAGATTGGTCAAAGCGCCGTCGAGCACGGCGATCTGGTCGTTCGTTGCCGACATGGCGCAAGCCCGCGCCGCGATGCCCTCCAGCAGCGCCCGCAGTTCATAGATCTCGTCGGTGCGGCCGAGATCCGGCTTGGCCACGGCAGGCCCATGGCCGGGTATCATCTGCACCAGGCCTTCCGCCTCCAGTTGCCGCAGGACCTCGCGCACGACCGACCGGCTGACCCCAAGCTGATCGCAAAGCGGCCGCTCGACCAGCCTTTCACCGGGCTGGAAATGGAAGCCCATGATCGCCTCGCGCATACGCTCCAGTGCCAGCGTCCGCAATGTCTTGGCAGAGCGGTCGATCCGCAGCGTATCGTCTGACATTTTCTCTCCGCTTCCTCGCGCTGCCACAAAACAGATTCCATGGCCAGTTGACAAGGTTCTTGGCGCTCCATAGCATGGTATACCATAAGATGATGGCGCGAAACTGTGCCATCCGACCGAGGATTTTGATGAAACCGGCCATTCGAAAGATCGTCACCTACATCGAGAACACGCTGATCGAAGGCGGCAAGGCCGCACCCCAGCCGCTGCGCCTGATCGGCGTCGCCGCGGTGCTGACGAACCCCTGGGCCGGCCGTGGTTTCACCGAGGATCTGTCACCGGAGATCCGCGCCGTCGCTCCCGTCCTCGGCGAACTGCTGACGCGCGAGATCATCGCCGTCGCCGGTTCGGGCGAGGCGATCGAAGGCTACGGCAAAGCCGCCATCTGCGGCACGGCGGGCGAGATCGAGCATGCATCGGCGCTGATCCATACGCTGCATTTCGGCAACCACTACCGTCGCGCGGTCGGCGCCAAGACCTATCTCGCCTTCACCAATCTGCGCGGCGGGCCGAACACGCCGATCATGATCCCGCTGATGGACAAGAACGACGAAGGCCGCCGCTCGCACTATCTGACCGTGCATTTCCAGATCGGCGACGCCCCCGCTCCCGACGAGCTTGTGGTGGCGCTTGGCGCTTCGATCGGCGGCCGCCCGCATCACCGCATCGGCGACCGCTATCAGGACATCAAGGAGGTGGGAGACCTGCATGGCTGATGCCGCCGCCCCCGCATGGATCCGGGACAAGGCTCCGGACGGCACCGGCTTCATCCGCGCCGGCTCCGGCGCGCCGGTTCTGCTCATCCACGGCGTCGGCATGAACGCGGCGATCTGGCGCGATCAGATGGCGTCGATGCAAGACCGCTACGACCTGATCGCCATCGACATGCTCGGCCACGGCAACTCGCCGCTGCCGCCGGAAAATGCCACCCTGTCGGATTTCGCCGACCAAGCGCTGCGCCTGCTCGACCATCTCGGTCTCGCCTCGGTGTCGATCGTCGGCCATTCGATGGGCGCGCTGGTCGCCCTCGAAATCGCCCTTCGCGCGCCCTCGCGCGTGCGCTCCATCGTCTGCCTCAACGCGGTCTTCCGCCGCCCCGGCGCCCTGGCGCGGTCCGTGCGCGAGCGAGCGGCGGCGCTGGGCTCACAGGGCGATGCTTCCGCCATCGCGGCAACGCTGGCCCGCTGGTTCGGCGACCCGCTGCCGGAAAGCCTGGCGGGTGCGGCGGCAACAGCTCGCGCGGCTCTTGAAGGCGTCGACCCAGAAGGCTACGCGCGCACTTATCGCCTTTTTGCCCATGCCGATGCCGAGCATGCCGCTACTCTGGCCGGGCTGGCCGTACCGGCCCTGTTCATGACCGGGTCTGACGACAGCAATTCGACTCCGGCCATGTCGGCGGCGATGGCAAGGCTCGCGCCGCACGGCCAATGCTTGGTGCTCAGCGGAGAAAGGCACATGATGGCGATAGCTTCCCCCGGAAAAGTGACTCAACACATCAGCACCTTTCTCGACGTCGAAGCTGCGGCACCGCTGGCCGATGCCACCTTCGACAGCGGCGAATTCCGGCGTGCGCTCGGCTCCTTCCTGACCGGCGTCACCATCGTCACCACGGTCAGTGCGGAAGGCGAGCCGCGCGGCTTCACCGCCAACTCCTTCACCTCGGTCTCGCTCGAACCGCCGCTGGTGCTTATCTGCATCGCTAAGAAGGCGCTGGGACACAGCGCCTTCTCGACATCGAAAGGCTTCGCGATCAACATCCTGTCGGAAAGTCAGAAAGCCCACTCCGGCATCTTTGCCTCCAAGGCCGCGGACAAGTTCGCGAGCGTGGCCTGGCAACCCGGCCAGACCGGCAATCCGCTGATCGAGGGTTCCGTCGCGGTCTTCGATTGTGCCATGCAGCAACTGGTCGACGCCGGCGATCACTCGATCCTGATCGGCCGCGTTCGCGACTTCAGTCACAACGGCGCACAGCCGCTCGGCTATTGCCGGGGCACCTATGTGACACCAGGCCTCAGCCAGGAAGCGCTGGCCGCGGCGCCGCCCGATACGGAAGTCGGCGCCATTCTCGAGAATGACGGCCGTGTGCTGTTCTTCGAAACATCCGACGGCTTCCACGAATTGCCGGCCGGGCGCGGACTGGGCACGCCGAGCGATGCGCGTAGTCTGAAGGGGCGTCTTGCCTCCAAGGCCATCGACGCGCAGCTCGGCTTCCTGTTCGCCGTCTGGGACGATGTATCAGCTCCATCGCGCACACATGTCTATTATCGCGGTACGGTCGAGGCGCCAGCCTCAGACGATCGGCAGGCCCGTCTTGTCGACATCAACCAAATCGCCGATCTCAGGATTGCCGATCCGGCGGTGCGTTCGATGCTTGGCCGCTATGTTCGCGAGCGCACGGAGGATGCGTTCGGCGTCTATGTCGGCAACGAGGTCGAAGGCGAAGTCCGGCCGCTCGCCAAGCCCTTGCCAGTTCTTCTTTCCGGTCACGGGTGACGCTGATGAAATTCTCGCTTTTCGTCCATATGGAGCGGTCGGATCTGGCAAAGCCGCATTCCGAGCTTGTCGGCGAGCTGGAAGAGCTGGTTGTGCAGGCCGAAGAGGCCGGCTTCGAGACTGCCTGGATCGGCGAGCATCACGGGATGGAATTCACCATCTCGCCGAACCCGTTCATCAACATTGCCTGGCTCGCCGCCAAGACCAAGCGCATCCGGCTTGGAACCGGAACGATCGTCGCGCCATTCTGGCACCCGATCAAACTTGCCGGCGAAGCGGCGATGGCCGACGTGATCTCTGGCGGCCGCCTCGACATCGGCATCGCGCGCGGCGCCTACGCCTACGAATACCAACGGCTTTTTCCCGGCCTCGAGGCCTGGAGCGCCGGCCAGCGCATGCGCGAGATGGTGCCGGCGGTCCGCGGCCTGTGGGATGGCGATTTCGAACTCTCCGGCGAGTTCTGGTCGTTTCCGTCGACCACCTCGTCGCCCAAGCCGTTGCAAAAACCCTATCCGCCGATCTGGGTGGCCGCGCGCGATCCGAACTCGCATGACTTCGCGGTCGCCAGCAAATGCAATGTCCAGGTAACGCCGCTGGCCTCCGGCGATGGCGAAGTGGCTAGCCTGATGGAGCGCTTCAACGCCGCCTGTGCAGCCCATCCCGACATAACGCGGCCGGAAATCATGCTGCTGATGCATACATTCGTCGCGGAGGACGCGGCCGACGCCGACCGCCTCGCGCAAGATTTGTCGCAGTTCTACTGCCAGTTCGGCGCCTGGTTCCAGAACAAGAAACCGGTGCACCAGGGCATATTGGAGCCGCTGGCCGACGACGAGATCGCGGCCATGCCGCAATATGCGCCGGACAAGATCAGGCAGAACCTCGTCATCGGCGAAGCCGACGAGGTGATAGCCAGACTGAAGGCCTACGAGGCGCTCGGCTGCGATCAGTATTCGATCTGGATCGACAGCGGCCTTTCCCATACGCGCAAGAAGAAATCGCTGCAGCTCTTCATCGACAGGGTGATGCCGGCATTTTCCGGACCGAAAGCGGGATTGCGATGAGCACCGCTCAATTCAGGAACTACATTGACGGCAGCTTCGAGGAGGCGGCCGCGACCTTCGACAGCATCGACCCGTCGACCGGCACGGCATGGGCAAGAATGCCCGCCGCATCGTCTGATGATGTCGACCGCGCCGTCGATGCCGCTCATCGAGCGCTGCGCTCCGGCGCGTGGGCAGCGATGACGGCGACCACGCGTGGCAAGCTCCTGGTGCGGCTCGGCGATCTCGTCGCCGCTAATGCCGATCGGCTGGCGGAACTCGAGACGCGCGACACCGGCAAGATCATCCGCGAGACCCGCGCCCAGATCGCCTATGTCGGCGACTACTATCGCTATTATGGCGGGCTGGCTGACAAGCACGAAGGCTCGTTTGTTCCGATCGACAAGGCGGATATGGAGGTGACGATCAGGCCCGAGCCAATCGGCGTCGTCGCCGCCATCGTGCCGTGGAATTCGCAACTCTTCCTGTCCGCCGTCAAGCTCGGGCCCGCGCTGGCGGCCGGCTGCACCGTCGTCCTCAAGGCCTCCGAGGAAGGCCCCGCCCCGCTGCTGGCCTTCGCCGAACTCGTCCATGAGGCCGGCTTTCCCGCAGGCAGCGTCAACATCCTGACCGGCTTTGGTCATGATTGCGGTCATCGCCTGACCAGCCATCCGCTTGTCGCCCGCGTCGCCTTCACCGGCGGTCCGGCAACCGCCCGGCAGATCGTCAGGAACACGGCGGAAAACCTTGCCTTCACGACGCTCGAACTCGGCGGCAAGAGTCCGGTCGTGGTGTTTGCCGATGCCGATCTGGACAGCGCCGCCAACGCGGTCGTCGCCGGCATCTTCGCCGCCACCGGCCAGAGCTGCGTCGCCGGCTCGCGCTTGCTGGTCGAGCGTTCGGTGAAGGATGAATTCCTCGCCCGGCTCAGGCACAAGGCAGAAGCGATCCGGATCGGCGATCCGCAGGACCCCGAGACCGAAATGGGGCCGCTGGCCACCTCGCGGCAGCGCGACTGGATCGAGAAGATTGTTGCGGCAAGCCTTGCCGGAGGTGGGCGACTGGTCACCGGCGGCGAACGGCCCGCCGGCCACGACGGTGGCCTCTATTACGCACCGACGATCATCGATGCTAATGATAATACCGGCCTGCCCTGCGTGCGCGAGGAGCTGTTCGGCCCCGTGCTCAGCGTACTCGCCTTCGATACGGAAGTCGAAGCTCTGGCGCTTGCCAACGACACGCCGTTCGGCCTGGCGTCCGGCGTCTTCACCACCAATCTCGCGAAAGCCCACCGCATGGCGCGCGGCATCCATGCCGGCGTGGTCTGGGTCAACACCTACCGCGCCGTCTCGCCGCTGGTCCCGTTCGGCGGCTATGGCCAGTCAGGGCTCGGCCGCGAGGGTGGCATGGACGCGATCCGCGACTACACGCGTTCGAAGTCGGTGTGGATACGCACCTCGGACGACCCGATTCCCGATCCTTTCGTCATGCGGTAGCCGCCGCTGGCCGGGGAAACGCGATCAAGGCGAAAACGCCGGTCGCAAACAGAAAAGAACCAAAACAAACAGAGGAGAACGACATGAAACTGATCATCACCGGCATTCTGGCCGGATTTCTGGCAACGACAGTTCTGGCAACGACGGCCGCACAGGCCGAGGACATGGTGTTCACGTCCTGGGGCGGGACGACCCAGGAAGCGCAGACCAAAACCTGGGCCGAACCGTTCGCGGCCGCATCCGGCATCAAGGTCATGCAGGACGGCCCGACCGACTACGGCAAGCTGAAGGCCATGGTCGACGCCGGCAGCGTCAACTGGGATGTCGTCGACGTCGAAATGGATTTCGCCATCAAGGCGGCCAAGGACGGCCTGCTCGAGCCGATCGATTTCACCGCCGTGCCGAAGGCCGACCTCGATCCGCGCTTCACCACCGAACACGCCGTCGGCAGCTTCTACTATTCCTTCGTGCTCGCCTGGAACAAGGGCGCCGTTTCGGGCGACCCGGCCGGCTGGGCCGACATGTTCGACACCAAGAAATTCCCGGGCAAGCGCACCTTTTACAAATGGTCGGCGCCCGGCGTCATCGAGATCGCGCTGCTCGCTGACGGCGTTCCCGCCGACAAGCTCTATCCGCTCGATCTCGACCGCGCCTTCAAGAAGCTCGACACCATCAAGTCGGACATCGTCTGGTGGGGCGGCGGCGCGGAGTCGCAACAGTTGATCGCCTCCGGCGAAGCGACGTTCGGCCAGCTGTGGAACGGCCGCGTCTTTGCACTGGAGAAGGATGGCGCCGATGTCGGCGTCTCCTGGAACCAGAACCTGACAGCGGCTGACGTTCTGGTGGTGCCGAAGGGCGCCAAGAACAAGGATGCGGCAATGAAGTTCCTGGCCGCGGCAAGCAGCCCGACCGGCCAGGCGAAATTCGCCGCAGCCAGCGGCTATGCGCCTGTTAACACCAAGGCCAAGGCCGAAATGGCGGCGGACGTCGTGAAGTCGCTGCCCGACGCCCATGTCGAAGGGCAGATCAATCTCGACATGAACTATTGGGCCGAAAATCGCGACGCCATCGCGACGCGCTGGTACGCCTGGCAGGCGAAGTAGCGCCGGCTGCCGCAACAGAACGGGACGAGGCGGCTCCAGCTGTCTCGTTCCACAAAAGGTTCCCGCCATGTCGGTCGAAACGCGTCAGAGCTTTGGAACAGTCAGGATGCCGGCAGGCTTCAGTGGCCTGCTGCCGGCGCTGATCCTGATCGCGTTGTTTTTCGTCGTCCCGGTGCTGGCCCTGCTGTTGCGCAGCATCACCGAGCCGGCGCCCAGCCTGCAGAACTACGCGACGCTGCTGGGCGACGGCACTTATGCCAGGGTGTTCTTCAACACCTTCCTGGTCGCGGCGGTCGTTACTGCCGTTACCGTCCTCGTCGCTTTTCCGGTCGCGTGGATGCTGGCGATCATGCCGGCGGCGCTGGCCTCGATCGTCTTCGGCGTCATCATCCTGTCGATGTGGACCAATCTGCTCACCCGCACCTATGCCTGGATGGTGCTGCTGCAGCGCACCGGCGTCATCAACCGGACGCTGATCGCCACCGGGATCATCGACCAGCCGCTGCCGCTCATCAACAATCTCACCGGCGTCACCATCGGCATGGTCTACATCATGCTGCCGTTCATGATCCTGCCGTTGGTCGGCAGCTTGCGGGCGATCGACCCGATGACGCTGCGTGCCGCAGCATTGTGCGGCGCCAGCCCCTTCCAGGCCTTCCGCCGCATCCTTTTGCCGCTGTCGCTGCCCGGCATCGCCGCCGGCGGGCTGATGGTGTTCGTCATGTCGCTTGGCTATTTCGTCACGCCGGCGCTGCTCGGCGGCACGTCGAACATGATGCTGGCCGAAATGATTGCGCAGATGATCCAGTCGCTGCTCAATTGGGGGCTCGGCAGCGCCGCCGCCTTCATCCTGCTTGTCGTCACCATGGCGCTCTACGCGCTGCAGCTGCGCCTCGTCGGCGCCCGGCGCGTGACGGGAGGCGTCTGAGATGCTGCTCGACTATGACCGCATGGGTTGGCTGAAAATTGCGCTGCTCGGCTTCACGGTACTGGTCGCCGGCTTCCTGCTCCTGCCGGTGGTCTTTATCGTTCTGCTGTCGTTCGGATCGTCGCGCTGGCTGGCGTTTCCGCCACCCGGCTGGACGCTGAAATGGTACCAGGAACTGTTTGCCGATCCGGCCTGGCTGGAGGCGGCGCTGACCAGCGCCCGCATCGCCACCATGACGGCGATCCTCGCCGTGGCAATCGGCCTGCTCGCCTCCTTTGCGCTGGTTCGCGGCCAGTTTCGGGGCCGTGAAATCCTGCGCGGCCTGCTTCTGACGCCGATGGTCCTGCCGGTCGTGGTCTTCGCCATCGCCATCTACGCCTTCTTTTTGCGCCTTGGCCTTGGCGGCACCACGATCGGCTTCGTCATCGCCCACACGGTGCTGGCGCTGCCCTTCGCCATCATCCCGATCGCCACAGCGCTGGAAGGCTTCGACAAGTCGATCGAGGACGCAGCGATCGTCTGCGGCGCCAGCCCGCTCGAGGCAAAGCTCCGGATCACCTTGCCGTCAATCCGGATCGGGATCTTTTCCGCCGCCATCTTTGCCTTCCTCGCCTCCTGGGATGAAGTCGTCGTCGCCATCTTCATGGCCAGCCCGACCTTGCAGACCTTGCCGGTCAAGATCTGGGGCAGTCTGCGGTCGGATTTGAGCCCAGTCGTCGCCGCCGCCTCCAGCCTGCTTGTCGGTCTGACACTTGCCTTGATGGTGGTGACGGCACTGCTGCGCCGAAAGTTCCAGACATGACCCAGCCCTTCCTTTCCATCCGCAAATTGCGCAAGGCGTTCGGCGCGTTCACCGCGGTGCATGACGTCACCCTCGAGATACCCAGGGGCGAATTCCTGACCTTTCTCGGACCGTCGGGCTCGGGAAAATCGACCACGCTCTATGCCATTGCTGGCTTCCAGGACCCGAGCTCCGGCGACGTACAGCTGGAAGGCAAGTCGCTGCTCGCAGTGCCGTCGCACAAGCGCAACATCGGCATGGTGTTCCAGCGCTACACGCTGTTTCCGCATCTGACAGTGGCCGAAAACATCGCCTTCCCGCTGCGGGTTCGCCGCCGGCCTGATGCCGAGGTGAAGAAGAAGGTCGCCGACATGCTGGCGCTGGTGCGGCTGGAGAGCTTCGCCGCGCGATTGCCCGGCGCGCTGTCAGGCGGCCAGCAGCAGCGCGTCGCGCTGGCGCGGGCGCTGGCCTACGATCCGCCGATCCTGTTGATGGATGAGCCGCTTTCGGCGCTCGACAAGAAGCTGCGCGAGGAGATACAGGCCGAGATCCGCCGCATCCACCGCGAGACCGGCGTCACCATCCTCTACGTCACCCATGACCAGGAAGAGGCGCTGCATCTGTCGGACCGTATCGCCCTGTTCAAAGACGGTCGCATCGAGCAGACCGGCACCGGCGAGGACCTCTATCTCAGGCCCGCGACCGACTTCGTCGCCGGCTTCATAGGCAATTCGAACTTTTTGGCCGCCGAACATCTCGAAACCATCGATGGAGCGGCAACGATCCGGCTCGCAGACGGTTCGGTCGTCTCCGGCGTCAGCGTCAACCGCGCTTTCGACAAGGGTCAAAAAACCCGACTGATGATCCGGCCGGAGGCGTTCGGCATGAGGCGAAAGCCGATGAGTGCGGAACTCAATGTCGAGATCGTCGATGTCGCATTCTATGGCGAGCGCCGGCGCATCGTCGCGCGCACCGCCAACGGACAGGAAGTCGACATCAGGCCGACGTCGACCGCCATGCAATCGCACGACGCAACGCAACGTCATCGGCACGTGTTTTTCGATCCGGCCGCCGCGTTCCTGTTTCCGGCCTGAGTTTTCCAAAAGTGGGTCAAGGTAACAATCTGTTCCAGATCGCAGATACGCGACTTTACACGTAGAAGACAGGATGCCAGCTGCCGTCTCGATGGCAGTGTGCGTGTGGCACCTGCGAACCGCGAATGATACACCTCTGACCGTGCGCATCACCGACCTTGTGCGGTTGAACCCTTCTGCTGCTCGGATAGCAATTGAGTTGCGGACTCAGCTTACGCACCCGCTCACTGAACCACGGCGCGCTTGCGTAGGCCATCATTGCGGCCCGCTGCTGCGAACGCTGGCATTTGAGTTCGAGGAGGTCTTCCATCCCCCATTTTGATCCCTCGGCGACTTCGATCGAGATAAGTCGGGTGTTGATGCCAACCATCAAGGCGCGTGGCATCGAGTCATGATCGCTCGCCATGTCACGCCGCTCGCATCATTGGCACGACCTGGAGCTTCGCAACAGCGGCGGCCGCCAAGCATCGGCGATTTTCGGATCCCCTAGCCCCGGCAGCGTTCCAGACGGCATATTGCGCGACTTTGAAACGCCTCTGCTCTCGATTCGCTCGCACGGACAGGAGGGCTGCGTCTGATCATTTGCCCGCGAGTTCAATCACTGTCGTTGCGACGCCAAACGATCTAAGCCACCCGCTAACTACTGGATCCGGCGTGCCTGGGCGGTCCCCCTTCAGTCTTTCATGACTCTTGAGACTGGTATCTATCACGAAGCTCCCACCACTCTCATGTTGTGGAATTTTCGATTTTCGAAGAGACCCGAAGGGGTGCGAGTCCAAAATGCAAAGGCAAGGCAAGTAAAAAAGATAAATAATTCAAACGCTTGTCGTTCTGGGTGGGCCCGGAGGACGTACGAAAACTGTTGATTTCATTGAGTTTTTCGTGGGCCAGAATCAGAAGTCTTCCCGTATCGTTCCGTATGGTTTCGCGACGCTTTCATCGTCCAAACTTGACTAGATATGCGCCACATTGATGCGCGCCTGCCTTGGGTAACTCCGAAGGCTGTGACAATCCGCTTTGGTCTCATGCGTTCGGTCCAGCATAGCTGCAGAAACCGTACTTCTCTTAGCGCCACAAGAGTGTCTGCAAGGGCGTGGACAGCTGCGCCTGGCTGCGTACTGGACTACTACCCGAGAGTCTGACTGGCGAGGGCGTAGGTCATCGGTGTGGCTGCGCCGCCGACGAAAAAATCGGCGAAGCGTTTGCCCATCGACATGGTCAGCACCGTGTCGAAAACCGGCATTCCGCTGTGCGACAGAAAGGCGGCGAACTCGCCATTGTCCATGTGGGTGTCGATCCGCAGGAAAGACCCCGAATGGTCGGCCACGTGTGGCTGGACAACCGCTACCGCCTCGGCGTCGCTTTCCGCCACGACCGGCCCCACGACGTGGCCCCGCCCGAACGGTCGACAGAGCGCGAACGCGTTCAGCTTGTCATCTTTGAAAAGACCATAACCGGCCGAGTGCGTGAAAAGCCTTTCGATGAGTGCCGCCCGCCTCACGCCAGATCCTGCCGCGTCGAGTGCGATAGCTGCTGGAATATCCCCTGCGCCCAAGGTCCTGACATCGCGTATGTCTCCCGGGCTACCCGTCGTCTCCAGGCGGGCGATGCCCTGGCATTGATAGACAGTCTTCTCCGGCTGGAAGTCGAGCGAGAGATAGAGCCGCCTTGCCGCCCTGGTCGCATTGAGGCGCAAGTCGCGGCCGGCTACCCTGTCGAAGACCCGCTTCATCAGCCATTGCCCCGCACCCAGCGTCTGGAGCCGCGGCGAGGTGATGACCATGCCCACGGTTGCGAAATCCGTGCCATGCGCGAACCACATGGCCGAGCCAAGAACCCGGCCGATCTCGTCGAGCGCCACGAACCCCTCTCCCGATTGGCGCAGGAATTGCCAATCCTCGGCGCGATGCGGCCATCCCACGGAGAGTGAGAGTGCGTGCAACCGGTCAAGATCGACGCCTTCGATGCCGTCGATGCGCATCGAGAAAGTATCGATTTTCAAGCTCTCGGAAGGCTTCAAGTCCATGCCCCTGAAAGATTACAACGAGGGAGGGCGACCTATTGGCGACCGCCTACTGTCCCGCCAACGCTAAACAAGCAGCCCGGTACGATTTGCTCGAAAGCCGCGCGCCAACGCAAGATTCGACTGAAACACTTCCGCTTTCGGCACGCAATCGCGAAAGAACGCGCACACTCTCTCTGGAAATCTAGCAGCATATGGTCGACGGCACCGATCCGGCGAACCCGAAATGTTTTGAGGGCTGGAATGGACGTCTTCGACATCCTCGATCGTCTCGTCGCCTTTCCATCGGTCGCTGGCAGGCCGAACGGCGATATCGCCAGTTGGATCGCGAGCTATCTCGCGGAACACGGAACCCAGGTCACCGTACTTCCAGGGCCGGAAGGCGATCGTTCCAATCTTTTCGCGACGATCGGCCCCGCCGATGTCCCGGGCTACATCCTATCCGGTCACATGGACGTCGTCCCCGCCAGTGAGCCGCAATGGAGTTCGAGCCCTTTCGCGCTACGCCGGGAGGGCGAACGGCTCTACGGACGCGGCACCACGGACATGAAAGGGTTTCTTGCCGCGGCACTCGCGGCCGTGCCCACGCTGGCGGGACTGCGCCTCGCCAGGCCAATCCACCTCGCCTTCTCCTATGACGAGGAGGTGGGATGCCGCGGCGTGCCGCATTTGATCGCCCGCCTTCCTGAGCTTTGCGCAAAGCCGCTCGGCGTCATTGTCGGCGAGCCGAGCGGTATGCGCGCCGTGCGCGGCCACAAGGGCAAGGCGGCCGCCCGCGTGATTGTCAACGGGCGCTCCGGCCATTCCTCCCGACCCGACCTTGGGCTCAACGCCATCCATGCCATGGCCGATGCGCTGAACGCAGCCGTGAACGAGGCCGAACGGCTGACGCACGGTCCGTTCGACCCTGCCTTCGAGCCGCCCTATTCCTCGCTGCAAGCGGGCGTGATGGCTGGCGGACATCAGGTCAACATCGTCCCCGACACCTGCACGCTGGACCTGGAGGCACGCGCCATACCTGGCGTCGACCCGGCAAGCCTGCTGGCGCCTGTAAGGGCGCGCGCAGAGGCCCTTGCGGCCGATGGCTTTCGCATCGAGTGGACACCGATGAGCGCCTATCCGGCGCTGTCGCTGCCGCAGGATGCGCCACTTGCGGGACTGCTGCACGCCTTGACCGGCGAGGTGCCGCTTGCCGCCGTCAGCTACGGTACGGAGGCCGGACTTTACCAGGCCGCTGGGTTCGATGCGATCATCTGCGGCCCCGGCGACATCGACCGCGCCCACAAACCGGATGAGTACATTTTCACCAGCGAACTCGCCGTCTGCCAGCGATTGATCGAGGTGCTGGGCGCCCGTTGCGCGGCTTGAAGGGGAAAGCGGAATGACATTCCTGTTCAATTCCGATGCGCGCCGCGGGACGATCTTCGCCGATGCCTTCGCGAGAGAACTGCCGGACGTCCCCTTCACGATGAATGCCGCAACGGTCGATCCCGACGCCGTGCGTTACCTGATCAGCTGGACGGTGCCGGATAACCTCGCCCGTTATAGGAATCTGGAAATCCTGTTTTCGATTGGCGCCGGCGTCGACCAGCTTCGCCTCGATGCGGTGCCTGCGAACGTTAAGATCGTGCGCATGATCGAGGAAGGCATCGTGCGCATGATGCAGGAATATGTGACGCTTGCCGTGCTTGCCCTCCACCGCAACCTGCCGGCCTATCTGGCGCAGCAGCGCGCCGGCGAATGGGCGGATATCGCGCAGCTCCCGGCCGTGTCGCGCCGGGTCGGCGTGCTCGGCCTCGGGCAGCTCGGCCAAGCCGTCCTCGACCGCCTGAAGCCCTTCGGCTTCCCGCTCGCCGGATGGAGCCGCGAGCCGCGGCAGATCGAGGGTGTGGCCTGTCATCATGGAAAGCTTGGACTGAAGGAGATGCTCGCTGCCAGCGACATACTGATCTGCTTGCTGCCGCTGACGGGAGACACGCGCGGTTTGCTCAATGCCGGCCTGTTTGCGAAGCTGCCCAAGGGCGCAGCGCTCGTCCACACCGGCCGGGGGCCGCAGCTCGACCATGAAGCCCTTCTCGCCGCGCTCGACAGCGGCCATCTGTCGGCGGCGATGATCGACGTGACCGATCCTGAACCGCTGCCTCCGAGCCATCCGTTCTGGTTGCATCCGAAGATCATTCTGACCCCGCATGTCGCCAGCGTCACCCAGCCGGCGACCGCTGCGCCCGCCGTTATCGACAACATCAGGCGCCACCGCGCGGGCCTCG
>NZ_JAMYLL010000025.1:0-82069 GCF_040318045.1 Mesorhizobium sp. M1338
CAACCGAACAAGCGCGCCTTAAATTGGCCAAGGCCTATCCAAAGCCAACGGCCAAAGAGTCATAATCCCTGTGCAGAGGTACTAGCCCCTTTCTGGGTGTCCCGCCTGCGCGTCGATCGAGTGGCAGACGGCTCGCAAAAGTCTGGGAATTCTCCTAACTTTGCGGTGACGTTTTCGCGACCGGGGGAATTCTCAGCCATGAAATCGATGCTACGCCGCCTTGCCCTTGCCGCCGCATGCATGATCGGCGTCGGCGTGGTCCATGCCTTCGCCGAGGGCGGCGGCGACCTCGTGGTGTTCGACTGGTCGGGCTATGAAGATCCGTTGCTGCATCCGGCCTACACCGCCAAATATGGCGCCGAGCCGACCTTCGCCTTCTTCGGCGACGAGGATGAAGCGTTCGAGAAGATGCGCGCCGGCTTCAAGGCCGACATCGCCCATCCCTGTTCGCAAAGCGTGGTCAAATGGCGCGAGGCCGGCATGTTGCAGCCGCTCGACACGTCCAGGATATCAGGCTGGAAGGATCTCAATCCCGGCATCATGGCGATGAGGGATCTCGCCGTCACCGCCGACGGCAAGGCCTGGTTCATGCCGTTCGACTGGGGCAACACCTCGCTGCTCTACCGCACCGACAAGGTGACGACAGAACAGGCGCAGTCGCTGAAGGTCTTCGCCGATCCCAAGTTCAAGGGCCGCGTCACCATCGGCGACAATGTCGATGACGCCTACGCGCTGGCAAGCCTGGTGATAGGCCTCAAGGACTGGACCAAGATGACCGATGCGCAGTTCCAAGAGGCATCCGCCTTCCTGCGCGATGTGCACAAGAATATCCGCTTCTACTGGACCGACGACACCGACCTCAACCAGGCGTTTATCGGCAATGAGGTCGATCTCGTCTGGGGCTGGAACGAGACCTTCGTGACGCTAAAAGGGCAAGGGATGCCGATCGCCATGAACCGCGACACCAAGGAAGGCATTTCGACCTGGGTGTGCGGTTATGTGCTGATGAAGGACGCGCCTGGCAAGCTCGACGAAGCCTATGAATTCCTGAGCGCCGTCAACGCACCCGGCGTGTCGGACTACCTGGTCAAGACCTTCGGCTACGGCCATGGCAACGGCGCCGGCATGGCAGCGATCGACCACAAGGTGCTGGCCGAGCGCGGCTTCGACAATCTCGACGAGTTTCTCGACAAGACGCTGTTTCAGCAGCCTGTGGCGCCGGAGCTCAAGCAGCGCATGGCCGCCGAGTTCGAGAAGATCAAGGCCGGCTATTGAAGAGCGAACAGGAAAGAACCGATGTCGTCATCGTCGGCGCCGGCTTCACCGGCCTGTCGGCGGCGCTTGAGCTGAAGGCAGCCGGCATAGATTTTCTGTTGCTCGAAGCGGGCGACCGCGTCGGCGGGCGGGTCGAGTCCATGGAGATCGGCGACGGCGAGCGTGTCGACAGCGGTGGTCAGTTCCTGTGCGAGGATATGCCGGCGCTGATGGCGTTGGTCGAGGAGCACGGCAAGACGCTGGTCGAGACCTATGTAGACGGCGAATTTATCGCCCAGCCGGCGATGTCCGCGGGGGAGGCGGCACAAACCTATGTCGGCTCGATGGCGATCCGCGATCGCATGAATGCTATCGCGCCTGATGATCCTGATACAGCCGGCTTATCAGCCGCCGCCTGGCTCGATCGCCAGGGCGACCCCGAGGACGCCAAGGCAGCCTTTCGCTCGATGATCGAAGGTCTGTGGTGCCAGGCACTGGAGAAGCTACCGCTTTGGCACCTCATCGACAATGATCGCCGTATTACCAACGAGGTGTCGGAGCTGCAATATTTTCTCGCGGAGACGATGCATTCGCTGGCGGAGGATTTGGCTCAAGATCTGGGCATCCGGGTGCGGCTTGGCGCGCATGTCACGCGCATCGAGCAAGGCGCAAATGGCGTGTCAGTCCATGCCGGCGCGGGTTCGATAGAGGCTCGTTGTCTGCTCGTCGCCGTGCCGCCAGTCATGGCGTCGAGGATCGACTATTCGCCGCCACTGCCGGCGGCCCTGGAGAAAGCACTCGGTGTCTGGCGGAGCGGTACGGTGATCAAGATGCTGGTGCGCTATCCCACCGCCTTCTGGCGAGCCAAGGGCTTGAGCGGCATGGTGATGTGGCGCGACCAGCCAGGTTTGTTTGCCTGCGACGCCAGCAAGGATGACGATCATCCGGCGCTGGTGGTTTTCATTGGCGGTCCGTCCGCCATCGAATGGCGCGGCTTTGGGCAGGAAGGCCTCCGCACCAGAATTGCGGCGCGTCTCGTTGCGGCTCTCGGTCAAGAGGCTGCGAAATGGCTCGGCTTTGCCGTCCGATACTGGTTCGACGACGAAGGCAGCGTTGGCGGCTACAGCGACCTCATCGTCGACATGGATGCGACCGACGCCGAGCGTACCATCCTGGCCGGCGCGCCGCCGGTTTATTTTGCGTCGTCGGAACTGTCGCCGTCATTTCCCGGCTATGTCGAAGGCGCGATCGTTGCCGGGCGCATTGCCGCGCGAAGAATCATCGCCGAGCTTCAATCGGCCATCGCCACCAAAGCCTCGGGATCGTAGGCGAGGCGGATCGAGGTCCCGACCGGGATGTCATCGGCACCGAAATCGTTGGTTTCGGTCACCGATAGCGGCTTTTCCAGTCCCGGTATCTCGACGATCAGATGGGTGATCTCGCCGAAATAGTGGCGTTCGACCACCTTGCCGGCAACCTCGAACTTCGCTGTCGCATTGTCCCACAGCACGCGTAGGCGCTCCGGCCTGATGCCGAGCGTGGCGCCGCCGCCATTGCGGACAAAAGCCTTGGGCTTGTCGGTCTTGATCCGGCCGAAGCCAAGCGTGTCGACGACCAGCGACGCGCCGTTCTCCTCGACGATCCGAGCCTTGACGAAATTCATGCCGCCGAGGAAGTCGGCGACCTGGCGGGTGACCGGCCGCTGGTAGATCTCCTTCGGCGAGGCGACCTGTGCGATCCGGCCGCCGAACATCACGGCGATGCGGTCG
Source organism: Mesorhizobium sp. M1338 (assembly GCF_040318045.1). Taxonomy (NCBI): domain Bacteria; kingdom Pseudomonadati; phylum Pseudomonadota; class Alphaproteobacteria; order Hyphomicrobiales; family Phyllobacteriaceae; genus Mesorhizobium; species Mesorhizobium sp. M1338. The sequence goes on from NZ_JAMYLL010000025.1 coordinate 3,024, forward strand.
GACATGGCGAGCGCTTCGTACTGGTCGTGAGTGACCAGTACGAAGGTGATGCCGACCGCCTGCTGCAGGCGGCGCAGTTCGACCTGCATCTGCTCGCGCAGTTTCTTGTCCAGCGCCGACAGTGGTTCGTCGAGCAGCAGCACCTTGGGCCGCATGACCAGAGCGCGCGCGAGCGCGACGCGCTGTCGCTGACCGCCGGAAAGTTCTGTCGCCAGGCGCTTGCCGAAGCCGGTCAGTGAGACTTGCGCCAGCGCCTCCTCGACCCGGCGCCTTTCCTCGCCGCCCTGCAGCTTCAGCCGCTTCAGCCCATAGGCGACGTTCTGTTCGACATTGAGATGCGGGAAGATCGCGTAGCTCTGGAACACCATGTTGGTTGGCCGGCGATTGGCCGGGATGCCTTCCATCGGCTGGCCGCCGACAGAGATCGAACCGCTGGTCGGATTGTCGAAGCCGGCGATCATGCGCAGCAGCGTGGTCTTGCCGCAACCGGACGGGCCGAGCAACGAGAAGAACTCGCCTTCCCTGATGGTCAAGGAGGCGTCGTCAAGCGCCTTGAACGCCCCGTAGCTGCGGGTGACGCTCTTGATCTCGATCATGGATCGGTCGGATTGGGGGCGCAAGATTTGGGGCTGCTCAGGCATAGAGGCCTCCCTCGTTCCGGGTGCGTCTGGCCGTGCGGCGACGCAGGGTTTCGGCGACGGTCATCAACAGGAAAGAGGCAACCAGCAACAGTGTGCCCAGCGCCAGCACGCCCGGCAGCTTGGCCGCGAAGCGCAATTGCCCCCAGATGTAGATCGGCAGCGTCGCCTCGGTGCCGGTGAGGAAGAAGGCGATGATGAACTCGTCGAGCGAGATGGTGAAGCAGACAAGCAGGCTGGAGATGATGGCAGGCGCCACCATCGGCAGCGTTACCCGCCGGAAGGTGCCGAAGGCGCTCTCGCCGAGGTCGGCGGAGGCTTCCTCCAGGCTGCGGTCGAAGCCTTCGAAGCCGGAGGTCAGCACCGTCATCGAATAGGGAATGCAGACCAGCACATGGCCGAGCACGACGGTGAACAGCGACAGGCTCAAGCCAAGCTGCAGCATCACCAGCAGCATCGAGATGGCGACGATGACTTCCGGCAGCACCAGCGGCGCCATGATCAGGCCGTTGATGGTGCGACGGCCGGGATAGCGGTAGCGGGTGATCGAACGGGCGGCGAGGATGCCGAGCACAGTGGACAAGACCGCTGCCGACATCCCGACGATCAGGCTGTTCCAGGTGGCGTCGAGCAGTGCCGGCGTGCGCGGCAGGTCCTCGTACCAATGCAAGGTGAAGCCGGTGAGCGGGAATTTTGGTGTCGCCGCCGTGTTGACCGAGAAGATCGGCAGGAAAATGACTGGCAGATAGAGGAACACGACGTAGAGAAACGCATAGACGGCCAGCCAGCCGCCGGACAGGAGGCGCCGCACCGCACTCATCGCGCCAGCCTCTGGACGGCGCGGATGATCAGCACCGTGGCGCCGGCCATCAGGGTCACGATCAGCATTGTGGCGACGGATAGGGCGGCACCCAGTGGCCAGTTGGACGCCTTGCCGAACTGCGCCTGGATGGCATTGGCGATCATGACGCCGTCCTTGCCGCCGACAAGCTTCGGCGTGACGTAGTCGCCGACGGTCGGGATCATGACGATCAGCGCCGCCGAGATGACGCCTGGCGCCGACAATGGCAAGGTCACGCGCACGAACGAGCGCAGCGGTCCGTCACCGAGATCGGTGGCCGCCTCGACCAGCGTGCGGTCTATCTTTTCCAGCGAGACGAAGATCGGCAGGATGGCGAAGGCCGCCCAGGCATGGGTGAGCGTGATGATGACGGCGCTCGAATTGTAGAGCAGCGCGGTCGACGGCTCATCGATAATGCCGAGGCCCATCAGGCCGGAATTCAGGACGCCGTTGTAGCCGAGGATGACCTTCCACGACATCACGCGCAGCAGATAGCTGGTCCAGAACGGGATGGTGATGAGGAACAGCCAAAGGCTCTTGTGGCGGCCGCCATGGAACGAGATGAAGTACGCGATCGGATAGGCCAAAAGGACTGTGAGCAGGCTGACCGTCAGCGAGATATAGAGCGAGCGCCACAGCAGATCACGGTAGATCGGCTCGGTCAGCGCGACGCGGTAGTTTTCCAGCGTGAAGGTGCGGTCGATGGTCAGGTAGTGCTGCGTCCAGAAGGAATGCGCGATGACCACCAGGATCGGCAGGACCAGAAGAATGAGTGCGTAGATGAAGGTCGGGCTGATTAGAGCGAGGCCCTGTACGGGTTCGGACTGCAGAAGGGCATTTCGTCTGGCCCGCGTCATGCGCAACGGGGGCGACCCTTCCGCGGCCGCCGTCATTGCCAGTCTCCGGGGGGCAGGGCCCCAGGTGCGATCTCGGTTGCTGGCCTGGACTGTCCCGCCATGCGGCATCCCATTGTGCTGGCGCCGGCTGCTTTTTCCCCTTGCCGGCTTTCTTTCATCATGCGCGCATCCTTGGATTGAAATCAAGCGCCAATTCTGAAATATTGATTGAACGAACATTCAAAATGAAGTGACGAAAGCCGCTGTTTCCGACGCTTGGCATCTCATTTCATGACCGATGAATTCTGTGAAGCAATGTGAGGCGATGATGGCTGCGGCAAGAGACCTGAAGGCGACCGAGATGGCCGGCGGGGAGCCCGGCGACCATGCCGTCGAACTGGCCAAGCGCCATCTCGTCCAGCCTTGGCCGTTCGCCGGTTCGGTCGGCACCGAGGCTCGCGCGCTGATCGGCGAGGGCGACGGCATCTACATCACCGACAGCACCGGCAAGCGGCTGATCGACGGGCCAGCCGGCATGTGGTGCGTCAATGTCGGTCACCGCCGCGAGGAGCTCGCCAAGGTGATGTACGACCAGGCGATGGCGCTGTCCTACAACACGCCGTGGTACACGATGAACGCGCCGTCGGCGGAGCTTGCCATGCGCATCGCCGGCCACGCGCCGGGCGACCTCAGCCACGTCTTCTACACCACCGGCGGCTCTTCCGCGGTCGAAACGGCGCTGCGCTTCATGCAGTTCTACAACAATGTGCGTGGCCGGCCGGAAAAGAAGCTGATCCTGAGCCGCGGCGGCGCCTATCACGGCTCGACCTATCTGTCGGCCTCGCTCAACGGCCGCCCCCGCGACCGCGACTGGATGGACGGTGCCGGCGAACTGGTCATCAAGCTGTCGTCGCCCGATCCGTTCCGTCGTCCGCACGGCATGAGCCTTGCCGCCTTCGCCGATTTCCTCGTTGATCAGTTCCGCGACACCATCGCCCGTGTCGGCGCTGAACGGATCGGTGCTTTCGTCGGCGAATCGGTACAGGCATCCGGCGGCGTCGTGGTGCCGCCCGATGGCTATCTCAAGCGCATCCGCGAGATCTGCCGTGACAACGACATTCTCTATGTCTGCGACGAGGTGGTGACGGCCTTCGGCCGGCTCGGTCACGTCTTTGCCTCGGGCGAAATGTTCGGCATCGATCCGGACATGATCACCTTCGCCAAGGGCGTCACCTCGGGCTATTTCCCGCTCGGCGGCGTCATCATCTCGGAGCGGCTGCTGGAAGAGCTGCGCCGGTCGAACCATCCCGATGCGATGTTCGGTCACGGCCTGACCTACACCAGTCATCCCGTCGGCTGCGCCGTGGCGTTGAAGAACCTCGATCTGCTGGAAGAGGGCGTGCTTGCCCACACGCGGGAGGTCGCGCCTTATTTCCAGGCGCAGCTGAAGACGCTGGAAGATCTGCCACTGGTCGGCGAGGTGCGAGGCCTCGGACTGATGGGCTGCGTCGAATGCGTGGCGGACCGCGAAAGCAAGGACCAGCTGCAGCTCGACAAGGATGTGGGAAAACGCATCGACGCCCATTGCCATGAGCTCGGCCTGCTGGTCCGGCCGCTGATCAACATGTGCGTGATGTCGCCGCCGCTGGTCATCACGCGCGAGCAGATCGACGACATGATCGGCATTCTGCGCGAGGGCATTTCACGAACGATGGATGATCTGAGGAAAGAAGGCGTGTGGCGGGGGTAACTCGCTTCTCCCCGTTCTACGGTGCCGGCAGGCGGATGAGGGGCTGCGTTGGCGATTGGCCGCATCCGCTGCAAAGCAGTCGTCTGTCGAGGCGACAATTTCGCAAGTTCGGCGCTGCCCCTCACCTGCCAGCCGGCATCCTCTCCCGTAGAACCGGGAGAGGGGCGCTCTCATCGGCGATTTCGCCAACCACCAACGTCGTCTACGACCGCGACCTCAGCGCGTCGTTCAAGTTCCACATGTCCTTCTCCTCGGGCGCGGTCTCTAGGCCGAGCACCGGCAGCATCTTGCGCAGGTGGTCGTGGTGGGTGCGCACGCCGTATTCGAGGTCCGAGAGATAGAAACCCTCGAAGGCTTCGGACAGCATGGATTCGTTCGACCACACCGACAGTTGCACATCTTCCGACATGGTGTCGCGGTCGATGCGGAAGGAGAGGTAGCGGGCGGCGGCCTGCTCGCGGCTTTCGTCGCGGTAGCGGTAGATGGCGCCGCGCAGCAGCGTCTCACCCGTCGACAGTGGAAATTCGTGATAGAACTGCACCGATTCCGGCATCACCGAAATGACCGCATTGGGGAAGATGCCGTAATAGACCCAGGCCTTCTTCAGATAGTCGGGCAGATGTGCCGGCTCCGGCGCGATCTCGACGTAGTTCTTGACGCTCCAGCGCCGGCCGGCATGTGGGTTGTAGGTGGCGAATGAGCGCGAGACGCCGTTGATGAAGGGCTCGTCGAAATAGGTCGCGCCATAAAGATCCTGCAAGGCGGGATGCGCCATGGCGACGTGATAGCCCTCATTGTCGACATCGCGCACCGACTTCCAGTTGACCGGGGTCTTCTGGCTCCAGATGCCCCAGGAGGGCACCATGTCGGCGGCGTTGTAATGCGCGAATTCGGGTTCGATCGGCTTCATCAGTTCGGCGACCGAGGGCTGCGGCCCGCCATTGCGGAAGCGGATGAAGATAAAGCCCATCCAGACCTCCAGATCGAGCGGCATCAAGCCGAACTCGGTCTTGTCGAGATCGGGGAAGGAGCGCGGGCGCGCGGCACCGCGCAGCGTGCCGTCCAGATTGTAGACCCAGCCATGGAACGGGCACACCAGCGCGTTCTTGCAATTGCCCTGGCTGTCGGCGACGACGCGGCTGCCCCGGTGGCGGCACATGTTGTTGAAGCCGCGCACGACGCCATCCTTGCCGCGCACGATCAAGGCGCGTTCACCGACAACGTCCATGGTTAGATAGTCGCCAACGTCAGGCACGTCCGAAACGTGTCCGACGATCTGCCAGTGATTGCGGAAAACATGCTCCTTCTCAAGCTCGAGAAGAGCATCGGAATGGTAACTCCAGCCCGGGAGCCCCCGCCGGTCCCAATCGTTGGGGATCGCCACGTCACGGAGGTGCGGGTTCATAAAACGTCTCTTCTTTTTATTGAATACTTATTCAATAAAAGCATATTTCTCATTGAAATGCAATGGTTTGTGAAAATTAGGCGGTTTCCGCAGTGGAATTTTCATCTCGTCCGGAGCCGAAATCCACTCAGCTGTAGGCCCGGAAAGTCCCGGAGAATCCCGGGTGTTAGTCGGGGTTTCAGGGGACACTGTACCGACCCGACTTCGGAAGCGAAGGGGAGCAGGACCAGGCGCTTTCGCGAGGGCGAAAATGGCTTCGCTATTCTCCGGCCGGTTCGCTGATTCACAGGCATTCGGATCAGCACAGTCGGCGGAATCAGTCGAGAGTCGCTGTCGGGATGAAGAACGCATCAGCGCGCCCGCTTTTGCCCGATTCTGCCCGAAATGCTGTTTCCAACTCGTTACATTGTCAGTCATGCGCCACCGTTGCCTTGTTACAAAGCGCGGCTAAGTTCGTTTCATCACCAAAAAGAAACTCGGCGAAGGGGAAGGCAATGCATGCGAAAATCCAGACGATCCGCGGCGATTGCCGCCTTCAGGCTCCAGAGCGCAATGACCGCCGTCCGAAGCTGGCGCTGCGCCAGCGGGCCAGCGACCACCCCATGGCGATGTTCATGGTGCTGGCTGCTTGCGCCTTCGTCGGCATGGCGTTCATGCCGACAATCGGGCCGGCCTTCGCTTCGTTGAATCCGCCGGCCAACCTCATCGACGGCGCGCAGACGACGAGCAGGACCGCGCGTCTGCCGATGCCGGTGACCGACTTCGCCTGCAAGGGCCAGGCCTGGGGTGCCGAGAGCATCGATTGCCTGCACGCCATCGCCGAGCAGTCCGGAGCGCACAAGACCCGTGCGATACGCATGATCGCCAACGCCGCGCCGTTGACCGGCACGCCGAACATTTTCTGATTTCCGTCGAAGCATGATCTCGAACCGGTTCCCACTTTGGGATCATGCTCTGAACTCCCCGAGCGCTCCCTCCAGGCGCGCTCTTCTTCGGCCCCCGCCCCCGGGGGCCTCCTTTTTTATCCTTTCAAGGCCGCCTGTTCGGCGATGGCTGACAGCACACTGCGCACATCCAGCGTACTGAACGGCTTTTCCAGGATCTGCGGCCGCTGCTGCGCCGGCAGGGCCTCGATTTCGGCCTTCGCGCCGATCAGATCGCCGGTGACCAGCACGAAACGCCGCGCCAGGTCAGGCTTTTCGGCGAGCAGCTCGCGATAGATCGATATGCCGCTGATGCCGGGCATGCGCAGGTCCGAAAAGACGATGTCGGGCGGCATGTGGCCGCCCAAGGTGGCCGCGCCCGATTCCCAGACCGGAGCGATCCGCGACTTGATGCCCATCAATTCGAGAATGTCGGAGAGCGAGCCGGCGACATCCGGCTCGTCGTCGATGATCAGGGCATGGCGCAGGCCGCTCGATCGCGGCTGGTTGTCGCCAACAGTGGCGAGGCCGGCTACAATGGCGGGCAGCTGGACGACGAAACGCGCCCCCCTCGGCATCGCTTCCTCGAACCAGACATTGCCATTGTGCCGCTCGATGATCGATTTCGAGATCGACAGGCCGATGCCGGTGCCGACGCCGACCGGCTTGGTGGTGAAATAGGATTCGAAGATGCGGCCGCGGATCGCTTCCGGCACGCCGGGCCCATTGTCTTCGACCGAGAAGCAGGGGTGACCCCGGTCGCTGCGGAACGTCCGCACCTTGATCAGCCGGTCGCCGGCAATGCCGGCCAAGGCGTGTTGGCTGTTGATGAGGAAGTTGGCCGCCACCTGCGTCACGTGGTCGGCGTCGGCCATGGCCAGCAGCGGACCGGCGGCGAAGTCGGTGTCGATGATGATGCCGCTGGAGCGCGCGCCATAGGCGGTCACTTCCAGTGCCGCCCGGATCACCTGGTTGAGGTCGGTCTCGGCTTGCGCCGCCGGATGAAGCCGGACCATCGACAGGAAGCTCTTGACGATGCGGCCGCAGCGCTCGGCGGCCGCGCGCACTTTCTCGGCGCGCACCTTGGTCTGCGGATCGGAGGCGAATTCGTGCAGCAGCGTCGATTGCGCCACCACGACGGCCAGCGGGTTGTTCAACTCGTGCGAGACGCCGGCCAGCAACGAACCCATCGCCGCCATCTTCTCGTTCTGATGCAACTTCTCGCGCTGACGGCCGATCTCCTCCTCGGCGCGCAATTTGTCGCGCAGGTCGCGGATGGAGCCGAAGATCAGGCGACGGTCCGCGACCCGCATCTCGGTCGCCGTCAGTTCGATCGGGAACACTTCGCCGGCGGCGTTCTGGGTCACCGTCTCGAGCCGTTGGCCGACCATCGGCGCGCCGCGGCCGGACATGTATTCGGCCCCCGAAGCATAGCCCTTTCGGTAGTAGATCGGCACGATGGTATCGAGCAGGTCCTTGCCGAGGATGTCGCTGCGCTGGAAGCCGAACATCTTCTCGGCGGCCGGATTGAATTCGATGATCGAGCCGGTCTCATCGATGACGACGATGGCGTCGAGCGAGGCCTGCAGCATGGTGCGGCGAATGACCTCGCTGGCATGGGCTTCGGAGGGCGAGTGCTCGATGGCGTCGCCGATGGCGAGTGCGATGATGTGCAGCGTCGCTTCTTCCTCGTCGGTCCACTCGCGCTCGTTGACGCAGTCATTGACCGCCAGCGTGCCCCACAGATGGCCATGCGCGAAGACCGACACCGACAGGAACGACTTGATGTTCTGCTTTTCGAAGTCGGTCCTCAGAAAGCCTTCGAGATCGCGCGTATGGCCAGCGAAGATCTTGCCTTGCCGTTCGTCCTCGGCCAGCCGCTCCAGCAGCGGATCCGAATTGACGACCGACTGCATGATGACGGTCGGCGACGCCAGTTCGCCGCCGAAAAGAGGGTCGATCCAGTAGGCGGCGACGGATTGGGCGAAACCCTGGCCGGGCAGCTCGCGCAAGCGAAACAGGATGCCGCGCTGGCAATCCATGGCCCGGCAGAGCGTTTCCAGGATGCCGTCCATCTCGCGCTGCCAGTCGCCGGCCTCACGCAGCCGGCGAACGACACGCACGGCCGCCATCGCCGCGCCCTGCCTGAACCCTTGCATATCCGTGCTTGCTGCCTCAGCGATCATCTTGTGCCGTCATTCCGGAGTCGTGCCAATTCGATCGGCGAGCAATTGCTGCGAATGCTAACCCCTCTGGCCTCGCTGCTCAGTTGCCGTCGCCGGTCGGCAGCGAGAAGATATAGCCCTCGCCGCGCACCGTGCGCAGGAATTTTGGGTTGGCCGGGTCGGTCTCGATCTTCTTGCGCAGCCGCATGATGCGAATGTCGACCGCGCGCGACGATTCCGGGTCTTCGGTGAAGCCGATCGCCTCGGAGATCGCGGCGCGGGTCAGCAGCCGGTTGGCGCGAGTCAGGAAAACCTCCAGCACGTCGAATTCGCTCTTGGCCATGTCGATCACCGCGCCATTGGCGCCGGTGACCAGCCTGCCGTCGAGATCGGCCTGGAAAGGGCCGAAGGCAACGGCACGGCGATCCGTCCTGGCCTTCTTGTCCTGAAGCTCCTGCGGCTGGGGAACCCGGCGCAACACGCTGCGGACCCTCGCCAGCACTTCGCGCAATTCGTAGGGCTTGACGATGTAGTCGTCGGCACCGAGTTCCAGCCCGACGATGCGGTCGAGCGCGGTGCCGGCGGCGGTCGCGTAGATGATGCCGATCGGCAGTTTCGAGCGCAGCCAGCGGCCGAGCGAGAGGCCGTCCTCGCCGGGCATGGCGATGTCGAGGATGGCGAGATGGAACGACTGCGTTTCAACGAGGCTGCGTGCGGCGGCGGCGCTTTCAGCCGTGACCACGTCATAGCCGGCGGCGCCAAGATATTCGGCGACCGCGTCCCTCAAATCGGGCTCATCCTCGACGATGACAATTCTTGCCCGCACGATGTTTTCGCTCCCACTTTCAGTGGAAAGTAGATTGGGTATAAACATCATGTCCAGCACTCATATCCGGTTGCCAGGGAACGGTTTGGAAAACATGGCCGCACGATCGATCATCGCGCTTGTTTCCGTTGCCGAAGTGGTCGCGACCGAGCTCGCCGACCATCTTGAGCGGCGCGGCCATGATGTGCATCAGGCGCGCCAGCCCTGGGAGGCCGAATCGCTGCTGTCGGGAAAGGGCATCGATGTCGTCGTCGTCGGCGACAGTCTCAGCCAGGCGGAGGGGCGGGACCTGCTCCGGCGTTATGGCGGCCAAGGCGGGGGCGGCGAGGGCGGGCCGGATTTCATCCTGATCTGCCGGCCGGCCGATCTCGTCGACAAGGTGCTGGCGCTGGAGCTTGGTGCGGCCGACGTCGTCGAGAGCCCGCTCAATGTCAGGGAGCTGGCTGCCCGTGTTGGCGGCCTGCTTTCGCGACGCGGCAGGGGCATCCAGGAACTGATCGTGCTGGAGAACGCGACCGTCGATCTGAGGTCGGCCATGGTCATGCATCGCTCCGGCACGGAGGAACAGCTCTCGCCGGGCCAGGTGGCGCTGCTTAGGCTGTTCCTGGCCAGTCCGCGCAAGGTGCTGACGCGCGACGATATCATCGCCGCCGCACCGGCGGAAAACGCCGACGCCTTCGATCGCTCGATCGATTCGCGCATCGTGCGGCTGCGCCGCAAGCTCGACACCGAAACCATCACCACCATACGCGGCGCCGGCTACCGCTTCGATCCGCCGCGGCAATTCGCCGACTGATTGCCGGACGCTGACGCGGTCTCTTTTGTTGGGCATCGGCTTTTCCATCTCTGGGTCCGATGCTCCTGGCGCTCAGCGTACCAGCAGAAGTGATGGGCCCACCGGCATGTCACCGCCCATGGTGAGTTCGCTGGCATGGGCGCGGTCCCTGAGCAGCACGGTGACAAGGCCGGCAAAGCCGAGCAGGCCCTGCGCGTAGAGCAGTGCCGACAGCACCGAAGCGGCAAATTTCGTTTTCATCGCAGCAGTTCTCCAAAATGGCAATTCTTTAGAAATGAACGTGTTGCGGGTCGCTTCAGGACACCCCCGAAGTGCCCGCGCCGCCCACGGAACCCCCCGTCTCGGCGCGGGCCTTCGGTCCTCTCGGCAGCAAGTTGCCGGAGGGGCCGCGCAAACCCGTCAGCCTAAGGCCGACCCGCCAGAGGGCCTTGAGCCGGGCGATGCGCAGGCTGGAGACAATCCAGACCGAGGCGAAAAACAGTGCGGCATGCAGTGTCGAAATCTCGCCTGAAGTCATCGCGCCGAGCCTTGCCAATGGGGTGCCGGCAACCGTGCCGACGCCACCGATGACAGTTGCCGCGATGCTGATCCTGAGAAGCCAGGACAGCGCGTTCGATTTCGTTCCCATGTTTCGTTACCGGCTGTTTTCGTTGCGTCAACCTTGCTTGCGGCGCGTTTCCGGATCATGCCGCTCGAAGCCGCGCTTTGTTGCAATTCGGTTTCGAGATTGTCGGATTTTCTTCGTATAGTGATAATTCGCACTTTCGTTTAGAGGCGGATACCCATGTTTCCGATTTCGGCCTAGCCCGCCGGGTTACGGAACCGCTCCTATCGGGTTCTAGGAAGGGCTGCATTTGTTAACCAGTGGAAACAGATTCGAAACACAAACGAGCGTTTTGCGAAATCTGCTCGAAACATGACGTTGGGATAAGCGGCCATCGAATTGGAGCCGGCTGGACCGGCAGAGAGAGGGGAACATCATCATGCATACCGCCATTGCCGCCAAGCTCATCAACATCACCGCAGCCGCCTTGACGGGTGCCGCACTGCTGTTTGGTTCGGGCGCCGCGCACGCCGCCAACAAGATCGTGGCGCGCGTTTCGCTTTCACAGCAGATCATGGAAGTCTCGGTCGACGGCCGCCCGACCTTCGCCTGGAAGGTTTCCACCGGCGACCGGGCCCATGTGACGCCGACCGGCTCGTTCAAGCCGACCCGCATGCATGAGATGTGGTACTCGAAGAAATACGACAACGCCCCAATGCCGCACTCGGTCTTCTTCAGCGGCGGCTACGCGGTGCATGCGACCTATGCGATCAAGCGTCTCGGCCAGCCGGCTTCGCATGGCTGCGTGCGGCTGCATCCCGACAACGCCGCCGATTTCTACCAGCTCGTCGAAACCTTCGGGGCGACCAACACCAGCATCGTCATCGTAAAGTAGCCTGACGGGGTCGCTGCCTTCGGCCCATTGCGCCGAAGCCGTGGAGCGACCGTCAGAAAAAGAGGCCGGAAAAATCCGGCCACTTTCTATTTCCAGCTATTTTTTGTGCAATTAGCTCGGCAGTGCCGGCATCAGCTTGGGATCTGGTTTCTCGGCCAGATGAGGCAGGTCCTTGCTGGCGATGAAGGTGTAGAACATGGGCACGACGAAGAGCGTGAACATGGTGCCGACCAGTATGCCGGTGAAGATCACCAGGCCCATCGAGTAGCGGGCCGCGGCACCGGCGCCGCTGGACGTGATCAGCGGCACAACGCCAAGCGCCATCGCCGCTGTCGTCATCAGGATCGGCCGCAGGCGTACCTTGGCCGAGGCGATGATGGCGTCACGCCGCCGCATGCCATGGATTTCGCGCTGCTGGTTGGCGAACTCGACAAGCAGGATGCCGTGTTTTGTGATCAGGCCGATCAGCGTGATCAGGCCGACCTGCGTATAGATATTGAGCGTGCCGAGGCCCAGATTGAGCGGCACGATCGCGCCGAAGATCGACAGCGGCACCGCCATCATGATGATCAGCGGGTCGCGGAAGCTTTCAAACTGCGCCGCCAGAACCAGGTAGATCACGACAACGGCCGCCGCGAAAGCGATCAGGATGGTGTTGCCCTGTTCCTTTTCCTGTCGGGACTGGCCGGAATAGTCGAGGAAGAAGGCGTCGGGCAGGCTCTCCCTGGCGATGTCCTCCAGCGCTTTCAGCCCGTCGCCAGTGGTGACGCCGGGCAACGGAAGCGCTGAAATCGTCGATGAATTCAACTGGTTGAACTGCTCGATTGCCGCCGGCGCCGCATTGGTCGAAATCTTGACCACCGCCGACAGCGGCACCATCTCGCCCGTTACGCTGCGCACGAAGTATTCGCCGAGTTTGTCGGGGTTGTCGCGAAATTCCTGCGGCACCTGCGGGATGATGTCGTAGCTGTTGGAGTCGCGGTCGAACTGCGCCACTTCGGCGCCGCCGACCAGCAGTGTCAGCGTGCGGCCGATATCGGCGATCGGCAGGTTCAGCGCCGCTGCGCGGTCACGGTCGATGGTCACCGTCACTTCCGGCGCGTCATAGGCCATGGAATTCTGCACGACGATGAAGCGGCCGGAGGCTTGCGCCTTTTTCTTGATCTGCTCGGCCACCTCGTACACCTCCGAGGAAGCGCCGGTCGATCGCACCACCATGGAAATCGGCAGGCCGCCGCCGGAGCCCGGCAGCGTCGGCGGCGCGAAGACGAAGGCCTCGACGCCGGCGACTTTGGCAATACGGGCCGTAATGTCGGCCTGCAGTTCCTTCGAATTGCGCTTGCGTTCCGCCCAATCCTTGAAGGCATAGCCGACGAAGGCGCTGTTTGTCGTGCCGCCGAAGGCAACGGCCGAGAACTGCGCCCGTGTCTCGGGAATATCCTTCACCAGACCGAGGATCTGATTGACGTATGTCTCGGTGTAATCGGACGTCGCATAACGTGGTCCTGTCACAATCGAGAGCAGAAAGCCCTGATCTTCTTCCGGCGCCAGCTCGGTTGAGGTCTTGGTGAACATGAAACCGGTCACGCCGGCAAGCGCAAGCACGATGATCAGCGTCAATGGGCGATAGTTGAGCGAGCCGGAGACGGCCCGTTCATAGACATGTTCGACGCGTGCGAAGGTGCCGTCGACAATGCGCTGGAAACGGCCCGGCGTGCCGGATTTCAGGAGGCGTGCCGACATCATCGGGGTGATGGTGATGGCGATGACGCCCGATAGCACCACCGAGCCGGCGAGCGTGACCGCGAATTCACGGAACAGCGCGCCGGTCAGGCCGCCGGTGAAGGCCAGCGGCGCGAACACAGCTGCCAGCGTCATGGTCATGGCAACGATGGCTGACGCTATTTCGCGCATACCGCTGAACGCAGCCTGCATCGGTGACATGTGGTCTTCTTCCATGTGACGATGGATGTTCTCCACCACCACGATGGCGTCATCGACGACCAGGCCGATCGCCAGCACCATGGCCAGCAGCGACAAAAGGTTGATCGAATAGCCGATCGCGAACAAAAGGAAACAGACGCCGATCAACGACAGCGGGATGGTGACGATCGGCATCATCACCGAACGGAAGGAGCCAAGGAACAAAAGGATGACGACGACGACGATGGCAACCGCCTCGGCGATGGTCTTGAACACCTCTTCGATCGAGGCGCTGATCTGCTCGGTCGCGTCGTAGACGACCTCGATCGTCATGCCCTTCGGCAGAGTCTCCTGAATCTCCGGCACCAGCTTGGTGAGCGCCGCCGCCGTGGTCAGCGGATTGGCTGCCGGCGTCGGGAAGATGGCGAGGAAGGTGCCGGGCTTGCCGTTGAAACTGACCCTGGTATCGGTGTTCTCGGCGCCGAGTTCGACGCGAGCCACGTCGCGCAGCCGCACCACATTGCCGTCGGTCGAGCGCAGCGGCAGCTCGGCGAACGCCTCCGGCGTCTGCAATGTCGAGCGCACGGTGATCGATGAGACGACATACTCGTTCTGGGTGGTGCCGGGCGCCGACAGGAAGTTGGAATTGTTGATCGCCGTCAGCAGTTCGGAGGCCGTCACGCCGCGCGCGGCAAGCTTGATCGGATCGATCCAGACGCGCATCGAGTATTCCTGGGCGCCGAAGATCTGCACGTCGGCGACGCCTTCGACCGTCGACATGCGTGGCCTGATGACGCGCTCGATGTACTCCGTCAGCTGCTCCTTCGTCATGTTCGGATTCTGCATCGAGATGTACATCATCGCGAACTGCTGGCCGGTGCCCTTGACGATGACAGGGTCCTTGGAGGCGTCCGGCAAGGTGCCGCGCACGCCCTGGACCTTGGACAGCACTTCGGTCAGCGCGACGTCAGGGTTGGAGCCGAGCTTCATCTGCACCGTAACGGTGCTGGAGGACGGGCGGCTGGACGAGGTGACGTAGTCGATGTTCTCGGTCGAGGCGACGGCGCGGGCGATCGGGGCGGAAATGAAGCCCTGGATCAGATCGGCGCTGGCGCCTGGATAGGCCGTCGTGATGGTGATCGCCGTTTCGTCGACCTTCGGATACTGCCGGATCGACAGGTTGAAGATGCCCTGGAAACCCAAGAGCAGGATCATGCAAGCAAGGACCGTCGAAAGGACAGGCCGGCGAATGAAGAGATCGGAAACGCTCATTGCGGGTCGGCCTGCTTGTTCGCCGATTTGGTCGGGTCGATGGTGTTGTCCACAACGACGGACATGCCGTTGAAGAGGCGGTTCTGACCGGCGGTGACGACCTCGTCGCCAGTCTTCAGCCCCTCGACGATCTCGACCATGCCTTGATTGTGCCGGCCTGGCTTGACGAACACCTGCGACAGCACCAGCGCGGGCTTGTCACCTTCCGCCGCTGGCTTGGCCGGATCGGCAGCCTTGTCCGCCGGCTTTGCCGCATCGGCGGCAGGCTTGGCTGCGTCAGCCGCGGACTTCGTGGCATCGGCCGGCTTCGTGTCCGCGGGCTTGGCGTCCGCCGATTTGTCGGCTGCCGGCGCCGCGGGTTTTTCTTCCGGCTTGTCTGCCTGCGCCGGGGCCGCCTCGGCGGGCTTCGTCGGCCGCACCACAAATATGTAGTCGCCATAGAGGCTGGTCGTCAGTGCCGTTTGCGGCAGCGTCAGCACGTTCTGCTCTTCAGGCAGTTCGACACGCACCTGCACAAACTGGCCAGGGGTCAGCTTGCCGTCGGGATTGGCGACCTCCGCCCTGATGTTCACCAGCCGGCTGGACGAGTCGATCTTCGGGTCGATGCCGCGAATGGCGCCGGCAAACGGCCTGTCCTCACCGCCGAAGCCCAACCGAACCGTCTGGCCGATCTTGAGCAACGGGAGTTGCTGTTCGGGAACCGAGAAATCGACCCGCATCGTGTCGAGATCCTGCAGCGTCACCACGGCGGTGCCGGGGGCCAGGTACTGGCCGATATCGATCTTGGGAATGCCCACCGTACCGCCGAAAGGCGCCGCCAGTTGCTTCTGATCGAGCACGGCCCGCAGCTTGGTAACCTGGGACGCCGAGGCCGAGGCCGCCGCACGCGCCGTGTCCAGCGTCGAATCGGAGCCGACGCCACGCTTGGTCAGTTCGATGGCGCGGGCCAGTGATGTCTGATCGAGCGCGGCCTGCGCCTTCTGGGCGTCCAGATCGGCGCGCTCGACGGCGTCGTCGAGCTGCACCAGAACCGCATTGTCCGCCACCTTTTGGTTGGCGTGGAAAAGGATGCTTTTGACGATGCCGGTGGTCTCAACCGTCAGGTCGACACCGCGCACCGCCTTGACCGTACCGATCGCCTCGACGCCCGGCGTCCAGGTCGACGGCTTGGCGATGGTCGTCGAAACGGTTGCCGCCGGCGGCTTCATCGATGCGAAATATTGCTTGATGCCGTTGTCGCGCAGGAAGTTGAAGCCGACGATGCCGCCGACCACGACGACGAGCACGGCCAGAACCAGAACGATAAGAAAGATACGAAGTATGCGCTTGAACAAGGAAGTCCCCTCAGTCGAAATCCGGCGCGAAGCGCGGACATCGGGACACATATCGACTGCGGGTCCCGATTTCAAATAACGGCGATCTTACTGTACCGTCTGGACGGTCTTGTCAATTGGGCCTAAGTTTGCGAAGGGAGACGCCATGAGAGTCCAGCGAACGAACTCGCGCGAGAAGATTCTCGCCGCGGCGGCCGACGTCGCACGGGAATCCGGGCCCGGCAGCCTGTCGCTGGAAGCGGTCGCCAGCCGCGCCGGCGTATCGAAGGGCGGGCTGCTCTACAATTTCCCGACCAAGGCCAAATTGATGCAGGGGTTGGTCGAGGGCTATCTGCGCGAGTTCGAGCAAGCGCTGGACTCCGCCCGCGCGAATGACAAGGACGAAAACCCGCTGGCCGTCTACATCAGGCTGTCGGCCAATGATTGCGAGGAGAAGCGGCCGTCCGCGTCCTGGATATTCTCGGCGATCGCCGAGGATCCCGATTTCATGACGCCGATAAAGACATTCAAGCGGCAACTTTTCGAGCGGCTGAAGGGTGAGACGCCAGACCTCAAATCGCTGCTGGTCTGCTATCTCGCCATTGAGGGGTTGCGCAGCATGAACCTCTTCGACGCGGATGTCCTGTCGAAGGACGAACGAGAGCTGCTCGTGTCGTCCTTGCTCGAGATTGCCAAATAGGCGCCTGATCGAAGCGCTCAATCCACGGCGCGCTCAATGTCGCGGCGCAGGACGATCGCGGTTGTCAAATCCTCGACAACGCCATGAGTGGCGATGAGATCGCGCAGCGTGTTCAGCCTGTCGATGGATGGCACCTCGACCTCGACAATGAGCATTCCCCGCCTCTTTTTCGCTCCCGTCCGGACTGCCGGGAAAGTGGCCTAAAAGCCGACGGAATATGGACATTAGTCTTGACAGAAATACATATGTTCAATACCCGTCAGGCAATTGAACAAGCCTGCAATGTGGGAGGAATAAGCGGTATGGCTTCCAATGTTTCGTTGACGGGTCTTGCCCGCGATCTCGAGGAACGCGCCAAGTCGGGCAAGCCTATCCGCATCGGGCTGATCGGCGCCGGCGAGATGGGAACCGACATCGTCACCCGCGTCGCTCATATGTCGGGCATCGAGATCGGCGCCATTTCCGAACTGAACCTGCCCGCCGCCAGCAAGGCGGTCGATATCGCCTTCCAGGAAACCGGGCATGCGCGCCAAGTCTCGAACGCCTCGGCGATGACGGCGGCGATGGAGGCCGGCAAGGTGGCGGTCACCAGCGATGCCAGCCTGGTCATCAACAATGATCTCATCGACGTCGTCATCGACGCCACCGGGGTTCCCGCCGTCGGCGCCGAGATCGGGTTGCGGGCCATGGAACATGGCAAGCATCTGGTGATGATGAATGTCGAGGCCGACGTCACCATCGGCGCCTATCTGAAGAGCGAGGCCGACCGGCTTGGCGTCACCTATTCGCTGGGTGCCGGGGACGAGCCGTCCTCCTGTATGGAGCTGATCGAGTTCGTCTCGGCCATGGGCCACCCGATCGTTGCCGCCGGCAAGGGTAAGAACAATCCGCTCAACGTCGATGCCATTCCCCCCGATTATGAGGAGGAAGCCCGGCGCCGGCACATGAATGTGCGCATGCTGGTCGAATTCGTCGATGGCTCCAAGACCATGGTCGAGATGGCGGCGATCGCCAACGCCACCGGGCTGGTTCCCGACAAGGCTGGCATGCACGGCCCGGCCGCGACGCTCGGCGAATTGTCCAAGGTCCTGGTGCCGCAGAAGGATGGCGGCGTGCTGTCGAAGGTCGGCGTCGTCGATTATTCGATCGGCAAGGGTGTCGCGCCCGGCGTCTTCGTCGTCGCCGACATGTCGCATCCGCGCATCTCGGAGCGCATGGAAGATCTGAAGATGGGCAAAGGCCCGTACTTCACCTTCCACCGTCCCTATCACCTGACCTCGCTCGAAGTGCCGCTGACCTGCGCCCGCGTCGTGCTCTACGGCAAGGCCGACATGGTGCCGCTGGCGAAGCCCGTGGCCGAGGTCTGCGCGGTGGCCAAGAAGGACATGAAGCCGGGCGAGAAGCTCGATGCGATCGGCGAATATTGCTACCGCGCCTGGATCATGACGACGCCGGAGGCGCGCGCCGCCAAGGCCATTCCCTGCGGCCTGCTGCAGGGCGGCTCGGTCACGGCGCCGATCAAGAAGGGCGAGCTCATCACCTATGCGAATGCAGCTCCCGCGGCGGGCTCCAAGATCGCCGAACTGCGCGCCCGCCAGGACAAGCTCGTCTATGGGTCCGTGGGGGCGTGATCATGGCCGGAGCCAGCAAAGCCGTCGCGGACAGTCGCGCCAACCTGCCCTTCGTCTATCGCCAGTACAGCGCCGAGCAGCTCAGGCAGGTGCTCTACAAGATGTACCTCATCCGCCGCTTCGAGGAGGGCGCGGAGGAGTGCTACACGCGCGGCCTCATCCACGGCACCATGCATCTGTCGATCGGCCAGGAAGCCAGCGCCATGGGCATCTGCATGCCGCTCGCCGAGGATGACCAGATCACCTCGACGCATCGCGGCCATGGTCACTGCATCGCCAAGGGCGCCGAGGTCAAGCGCATGTTCGCCGAGTTCTTCGGCAAGACCACCGGCTACTGCAAGGGACGCGGCGGCTCGATGCACATCGCCGATGTCGGCAAGGGCAATCTCGGCGCCAACGGCATCGTCGGCGGCGGCATCCCGATCGCTGTCGGCGCGGCGCTCTCCTCCAAGATGATGAAGACCGGCAAGGTCGTAGTCTCCTTCTTCGGCGACGGCGCAAACAATGAAGGCGCCTTCCACGAGGCACTCAACATGGCGGCGATCTGGAAGCTGCCGGTCATCTTCGTGTGCGAGAACAATGGCTACGGCATGTCGACATCGACGGCCCGCTCGACCGCCGTCAAGAACATCGCCGAGCGCGCCGCCGCCTATTCGATGCCGGGCGTCATCGTCGATGGCAACATCTTCTCCGAGGTCGCCGAGGCGTCTCATCAGGCCGTCGCCCGAGCCCGCGCGGGCGAGGGGCCGACGCTGATCGAATCCAAGACCTATCGCCATCGCGGCCATTCCAAGAGCGACCGCAACCGCTATCGCACCAAGGAGGAGATCGAGGACTGGATGTCGAACCGCGATCCGATCACCCTGTTCGAGAGCGAGCTCAGGGAATTCGGCTTCATCGACGACAAGGGTATCGAGGCCATCCGTGACGCGGTGGCGCAGGAGATCGCCGACGGCATCGAGTTCGCCAAGGTGAGCCCGTCGCCCGACGTTCGCGACACCGGGAGTTATGTCTATACGGAGCAGGCGTGATGGACGCGATGGTGCGTGAACTGAGCTACGCCCAGGCGATCCAGGAAGCCATGGCGATCGCCATGGACATGGACGAACGCGTCTTCCTGATGGGCGAGGATATCGGCGTCTATGGCGGCGCCTTCCAGGTCACCGGCGATCTGGTCGAACGTTACGGCGCTGGCCGCGTGATCGACACACCGATCTCGGAACTGGGCGGTGCGGGCGTCGCGGTGGGCGCTGCCCTCACCGGCATGCGGCCGATCTTCGAATTCCAGTTTTCCGATTTCGCCACGCTCGCCATGGAGCAGATCGTCAACCAGGCGGCCAAGATGCGCTTCATGCTGGGTGGCGAGGTCTCGGTTCCCGTGGTGATGCGCTTTCCCGCCGGTTCCGGCACCGGTGCGGCGGCCCAGCATAGCCAGAGCCTCGAGGCCTGGCTCGGCCATGTGCCGGGTCTGAAAGTCATCCAGCCGGCGACGCCCTACGACGCCAAGGGCATGCTGCTGGCGGCGGTCGCCGATCCCGATCCGGTGATGATCTTCGAGCACAAGCTGCTCTACAAGACGAAGGGCCCGGTGCCCGAAGGCTATTACACGGTGCCGATCGGCAAGGCCGATATCCGCCGCGAGGGCCGCGACCTGACGATCGTCGCCACCTCGATCATGGTGCAGAAGGCGCTCGACGCCGCTGCCGCGCTGGAGAGCGAAGGCATCGACGTCGAAGTCGTCGATCTGCGAACCATCCGGCCGATGGACAAGCAGACCGTCATCGACAGCGTCAAGAAGACGTCGCGGCTGATGTGCGTCTACGAAGCGGTCAAGACGCTGGGCATCGGCGCCGAGGTCAGCGCCATGATCGCCGAGAGCGAGGCGTTCGACTACCTCGACGCGCCGATCGTGCGGCTGGGCGGCGCCGAAACGCCGATCCCCTACAATCCGGAACTCGAGAAAGCGACGGTGCCGCAGGTTCCCGACATCATCACCGCCGCGCGCGCCCTCGTGAAAGGGGTTCGCTAGCCCATGCCGACCGAAGTCATTCTTCCAAAGGTCGACATGGACATGGCGACCGGACAGATCTCGCGCTGGTTCGCCGAGGAAGGCGCCAGGGTCAAGAAGGGCGATGTGCTGTTCGAGATCGAGACCGACAAGGCGGCGATGGAAATCGACGCGCCGGCCAGCGGCGTCCTGCGCGATGTCACCGGCAAGGAAGGTGTCGATATCGCGGTCGGCGCGGCTGTCGCGTGGATCTATGCCGACGATGAAAGCTATGCGCCAATTTCCCCCCTCGAGGGGGAGATGTCGACAAAGTCGACAGAGGGGGTTGCCTCAGGAGGCACCGCCCCCGCGTCGAGCACTGCCGAGAGGACCCCACCCGACCGGCCTGCGGCCGGCCACCCTCCCCTCGAGGGGGAGGGGAGAACCCGCGCGACACCTTTGGCACGGCGCCTTGCCCGTGAGGCAGGCATTGCGCTCTCCAATATATCAGGCACGGGCCCGCATGGCCGTGTGGTGAAGGCCGATGTCGATGCGGCACTTTCCTCCCCCCTCGAGGGAGAGGTGTCCGCGAAACGGACGGAGGGCGTCGCCTCAGAAGGCACCGCCCAATCCAGCACTGCCATAACGCCGAGCCCGGTCGAAGCGACCCCACCCGACCGGCCGTTGGCCGGCCACCCTCCCCTCAAGGGGGAGGGGGACGTGCTGCGCTTGTTCGAAGCGGGCTCCTACGAACTCGTCCCGCATGACAACATGCGCAAGACCATCGCGCGCCGGCTGGTCGAGGCCAAGACCACCATCCCGCATTTCTACCTGACGCTCGACTGCGAACTCGATGCGCTCTTGGCGCTGCGCACGCAGATCAATGCGGCGGCGCCGGTGAAGAAGACCGAAAAGGGCGAGGCTCCCGCCTACAAGCTGTCGGTCAACGACATGGTGATCAAGGCGATGGCGATGGCGCTGAAGGCGGTGCCGGATGCCAATGCGTCGTGGACGGAAAGCGCCATGGTCAAGCACAAGCATGCCGATGTCGGCGTTGCCGTGTCGATCCCGGGTGGCTTGATCACGCCGATCATCCGCAAGGCGGACGAAAAGACGCTGTCCACCATCTCCAACGAGATGAAGGATCTGGCCAGTCGCGCGCGCGGCCGCAAGCTGAAGCCGGAAGAGTATCAGGGCGGCACCACGGCGGTGTCCAGTCTCGGCATGTTCGGCATCAAGGATTTTGCCGCGGTCATCAACCCGCCGCATGCGACGATCCTGGCGGTCGGCGCCGGCGAGGAGCGGGCAGTGGTCAAGAACGGCGAGATCAAAATCGCCACCGTGATGTCGGTGACATTGTCGACCGACCATCGCGCCGTCGACGGTGCGCTCGGTGCCGAATTGCTCGTCGCCTTCAAGCGGCTGATTGAGAACCCGATGGGCATGCTGGTCTAGGCTCTGTAGGCCGGCGCCAGATGATGCGCCGGCTCACAAACAGAAACGACTTGTCAGGCGCCGACCCTTGACCCATGTTCTAGATGGATCGCTATCCACGGAGGCCAACATGCCCGCATTCGACCCATCTGACGTCAAAACCCTGTTCAGCAAGGTCATGGGCGCGTCGCCGTCCGATATCAAGCTGGTGGCGCAGCGCCTGCACGATCACGCCTTCGAGCCGCGCATGTCGGCGGAGGAGACGAGGCAGCTTGTCGTCGGCCTCGGCTATGACAGCCTGGATGCGTTCTGCGCCGACATCGGCCTTCCCCTGCATATCGCAGAGCGCTGGAGCCGTTTTGGCGTTTCCGGCGAGATGAAGCAGGTGTTCACGCTGCTGGCGGCCCAGCGCAAGCGGGTGGCCGAGGCGATCGCCGAGTTCGAGTCCATGACCCATGTCGGCGTCGAGGATTTTTTGCGCGAGCGCGGGCTGATATAGCCCGTAAAAACCCGTCGGATCGAAGCCGTTTCAGCCACCCTTGGCAAGCAGCGCCGTGGCCGTATTGCTATCAGTGATCAGCACATTGGTGCTGACGGCTTTCAGCGCGGCGAGGATCGCCGCGACCTTGCGCTTGCCGCCGGCGGCCAGCACCACGTTCGGCACCTGGGCGACAACATCGAGATCGATGGCCATGACACGTCCGTTGACTTCATGGTCGACCAACGCGCCATTGGCGTCGACGAAATAGCACAGCATGTTGGCGACCGCGCCCTTCGCTTTCAGCGAGGCGATCAGCGAGGATGGCACGATGCCGTGCCGGAAGATGGTGGCATCCGGCGACATGTCGCCCACCGTCAGTAGCGCGATGTCGGCGGCGGCCGCGCGCTGGCGTACGTCCTGCAGGGTCGGCTGTGCCCAGAGGAGATCGCGCAGCGAGGAATAGTCGACGATCACCGGCGCGGTAATCTGGTAGCTGTCCACATCGAAGACATCGGCGACCTTGGCGGCGACGATGGACGGATTGATCCATTGCGAGTGCGGCAGGCTGCCGACGAGCGCCACCACGGAGGCGCGCTTCAGCTGCCGGCGGGCGAGGAAACCGAGGCTGGCATGCAGCGTCGCGCCGCCGCCGATCGCCAGCGTCATGCCGTCCCGCATCTGCTCGCCGAGGTAGGCGGCGACGGCATGGCCGATCGCCTTTTCAAGATGGTCATGGGCCGAAGGCGTCGGGATGACCACGGCGGCGTTGAGACCCCAGCGCTTCTCAAGCGCGCGCTCGAGCCCGACCTGTTCGGCCGTCGGGGCATTGATCATGGTGACGACGATGCCTTCGGCGGTGCAGGCGGCAAGTGTGCGCATGACCTTCACCCTGGAGACATCGAGCTTTTCGGCGATCTGCTCCTGCGTGAAGCCTTCGACATAGTAGAGCCACGCCGTCTTGACGTTGAGATCCGACGAGACCATCGGGAGGCGAGCCGGTGTGGGTTTTTCCGGGGGCATCGGTCCTCCTCCCTCATGAGCCATGGCATGGCCGGATGCCCTCTTCGGAGAAACGCCGGCCGGATGTCAACTGATGCCGGTTTCCGGCACGTCGATTGTCGCACAACCCCTGTTCATTTGTAATTGACATTGTACATATGAACATATTTTGTGGGTTTCATGCGCTGTGTCATCCACCAGTCATATGCGCCGTGCAGGGAGGAAGAGACGGGGAACTGGCCAGGGGCCGGACCGGTCATGCACAGACAAGACAGGAGGTCTCATGAAGACGCACTTCATCAAGCTGCTGGCCAGCCAGCTGGCGCTCGCGGCAACTTTGTTTGCCGGCGTGGCAAACGCCGAAGCACTGACGCTTTATACATCACAGCCTGAAGCCGACGCGGCCAAGACCGTAGATGCGTTCAAGAAAGCGCAGCCGGGTATCGATGTGAACATCTATCGCTCCGGAACAAGCGACATCCTCACCAAGATGGCGGCGGAGTTCGCCGCCGGCAGCCCGCAGCCCGATGTGCTTCTGATCGCCGATGCGGTCAGCATGGAGCTGTTGAAGAAGGACGACCGGCTGCTGCCCTATCCAGAGGCAGAGCTTGATGGCATCGAGCCGGATGCCTATGACGCCGACAAGACCTATTTCGGCAGCAAGCTGATCACCACCGGCATCGTCTACAACACAGCGGCCGCTGAAAAGCCGGAGCATTGGGCCGACCTCACCAAGCCCGTCTATGCCGATGGCCTGGTCATGCCGAGCCCGCTTTATTCGGGTGCGGCCGCCTACTTGCTTTCGGGCTTCGTCGGCGACAGCAATTATGGCTGGGATTTCTTCCAGAAGCTGAAGGCCAACAATACCGTCAGCGTGCGCGGCAATGGCGCCGTGCTGAAGTCGGTGGCATCAGGCGAGAAGCCCTATGGCATCCTGGTCGACTTCATGGCGATGAATGCCAAGAAGAAGGGTTCGCCGGTCGAGTTCGTGTTCCCCAGCGAAGGCGTGCCGGCGGTGACCGAACCGGTCGCCATCATGAAGACCGCCAAGAATGTCGACGGCGCCAAGAAGTTCGTCGACTTCATTCTTTCCGACGACGGCCAGAAGCTCGCACTGTCCATGGGCTATCTGCCGGCGCGCGCCTCGGTCGGCCGCCCCGAATGGCTGCCGGAAGGCGTCAAGATCAAGGTGATGCCGTTCGACACCAAGGCAATCGTCACCAAGACCGTCGCCGACAAGGCGAAGTTCTCGGAACTGTTCGGCGGCTGAGCCGGCAAATCCCGGCGGGATGCCGTCACAACGGCATCCCTGACGGGCGAGACCCGAGCGCATCGGCCGATCGATCCCCAGGAAAAGCAATCATGTCAACACGGATCAGGGAAAGCCGTGGCCAGGAAATGGCCCCTGACGGCGGCGGTAGCCATCGTCATCGTCCTGCTGTCGCTGCTGCCGATGCTGCGCCTCATCAAGGAGATCGTCGCACCCGGCGGCACACTGTCGGCCGCCGCGATAAAGGCGGGGCTCGCCAGCCCAGCGACCTGGATCGCGACCTGGCACACGCTGGTAGTCGGCGTCGGCGGCACCCTGCTGGCGGTGCTGTCTGGAACGCTGGTGGCCCTCCTCATCACGCTGACCGATATCCGTCGCCGCGGTGCCCTGGTGCTCTGCTACGTCATGCCCTTGATGATCGCACCACAGGTGACGGCGCTGGCCTGGCTGCAACTGTTCGGCCCGGCGAGCCCGTTCCTCAAACTCTTCGGCGCGGCACCGCCGCTCGGTACCAAAAATCCGCTCTATTCCACATCAGGCATTGTCCTGCTGCTCGGCGTGCAGTACGGCCCGCTGGTCTTCCTCCTGGTGCGTGCCGGCCTGCGCAAGCTGCCGCGCGAACTGGTCGAGGCGGCGCGGGCGGGCGGCGCCGGCTGGTTCACCGTGCTGATCACCATCGTGCTGCCGCTGATGACGCCGTCGATCATGGCGGCAGCGGCACTCGCCTTCGTGTCCTGCGTCGGCAATTTCGGTATCCCGGCCTTCCTTGGCATTCCCGCCAACTATCTCGTGCTGCCAACGCTGATTTATCAAAAATTGGCCGGCGGCGGCCCCGCCGTGCTGGGCGAAACCGCATTCCTGTCGGTGCTGATCGGCGTCATCGCCATGGCGGGTATTCTGGCCCAGGAGGTCATGAGCCGCCGCCGCGACTATCGCATCAGCTCGACATCGCTGGCGGCCGAGCCCTATGAACTCGGCCGGTGGCGGCCCGCCGTCCAGGCCGGCATGTGGCTGCTGGTCGTCCTGGTGCTGGTCCTGCCGCTGTTCGGGCTAGCGCTGACGTCGCTGGTGCCGGGCTACGGAATTGCGCTCACCGCCAAGACGATAACGCTCGACAATTATCGTTTCGTGCTGTTCGAGCATGACGCGGCCAATCGCGCCTTCTTCAACAGCTTCTGGCTATCGATCGCGGCTGCCTTCTTCGCGGTCATCGTCGCCGTGCCGATCGGCTATCTGATCGCCTGGGGCAAGCAGCGCTGGGTGCGGTTGCTCAACCTTTCGGTCGAATTGCCCTATGCCTTGCCGGGCGTGGTGCTGGCGATCGCCTCGCTGCTGCTGTTCCTGCGGCCGATCCCGCTGACCGGCATCCAGCTCTACAACACGGTCTGGATCATCCTCTATGCCTACCTCGCCCGCTTCCTGGTGCTGGCGCTGCGGCCAATCATCAGCGGCTATCATCAGATCGACCGGGCATTGGAGGAGGCTGCGCAAGTGGCGGGCGCCGGGCTGTTCACGCGCATGCGCACGATCATCTTTCCGCTCGTCGCACCCGCGGCGATCGCCGGCGGCCTGCTGATCTTCATGACCGCGCTCAGCGAGCTTACCGTGTCGGCGCTGCTGTGGTCGTCGGGCTCGGAGACGATCGGCGTCGTGATGTTTTCCTTCGAGCAGGGCGGCGATTCCAACTACGCGGCGGCGATGTCGGTCATCACGGTGGCGGTCACCTTCATGCTGATGCTGGTGACCAATCTGCTTGCCCCCTACCTTCCCAGCGGAGTGCTGCCATGGCGCGATTGAGCCTGGACAATGTGACCAAGAGCTTCGCCAATTTCGATGCGGTGAAGGATGTGTCGATCGATGTCGCCGACGGCGAGTTCCTGGCGGTGCTCGGGCCCTCCGGCTGCGGCAAGACGACGTTGCTGCGGCTGGTCGCCGGATTCGAGAAAGTGACATCAGGCGAAATCCGCATCGGCAGCGAGGTCGTGTCGGGCAAGGGCGGCAGTGTCGCGCCGGAGAAGCGGCGGGTCGGCATCGTCTTCCAGAACTATGCGCTGTGGCCGCACATGACGGTGGCAGAAAACATCGGCTATTCGCTGAAGGTGGCGAAGCTCGATAGGGCTGTCGCACGCCGGAAGGTTGCCGATGCGCTGGCGCTGGTCAACCTGCAAGGGCTGGGCGACCGCCGGCCGGCCAATCTCTCGGGCGGCCAGCGCCAGCGCGTGGCGTTGGCGCGCTGCCTTGTCGCCGCGCCCTCGCTGGTGCTGTTCGACGAGCCGCTCGCCAATCTCGACGTGCATCTGAGGGCCTCTATGGAGGACGAGTTCGCGTCCTTCCACAAGCGCACCGGCACGACCATCGTCTACATCACCCATGATCAGGCCGAGGCGATGGCTCTGGCCAACCGCATCGCGGTGATGGATGGCGGGCGCCTTGCCCAGCTGGCGACGCCGCGCGAACTCTATCATGAGCCGGCAAATGAAATGGTGGCGTCCTTCATTTCGCAAGGTATTTTGCTGCCCGCCGATGTGCTCGGCGCGGAGCAGGCAGGTCACTGCAAGGTCCGGGTTCTCGGCGCTGAGCTGGTTGTCCGCTGCCGGCTTGGCGAGCGGCCGCGCGCTGGCGCAAGGATCTGCTGCCGGTCAGCCGATCTCGACGTGTCGCCGGACGGCCCCGGTTTCGACGGCTTGGTCAAGCGAGTGATCTACCAGGGCGGCTCGGCGCGCATCGAATTCACGCCTTTCGCCAGCCCCGACCTCATCTTGCATTTCGAACAGCCCGACCCGGTCGTGCTGGAGAGCGGAGCCCAGGCGCGCCTGCGGATACGATCCGGCTGGCTGATCCCGGCGGTGGGGGCGGTATCATGATGATGCTCGATCTGTTCGGTGGCTTTGGGGAAAAGGGCCGCACCAGTCTTGCTGTCAGCAGCGGAAACGATCGCATCCTGCTCGACATCGGCATCAAGGTCGGCGCTTCCGGAGCAGAATATTATCCGGCGCTGAACGGGTCGATCGCCGACATCGACGCGCTGCTCGTGTCGCATGCCCATGAGGACCATATCGGCGCGCTGAGCTGGCTGTTGTCGCGCGGCTATGTCGGCCCGATCTTCATGACGGCCGAGACCCGCGACGAGGCTCCGGCCGCACTTGCCGGCTACGCGGACCCCAATGATCTTAAGCAGTTCCCCTTTCCAAAAGATCGCGTCGAGCTTTTCGAGCCCGGCGATACGCTGGAGAGCGGCAATCTCTCCATCAGGACTGGACGGTCAGGGCATGTCGTTGGCGGCGTCTGGTTTGCCGTCGATGATGGCGAAAGCCGCGTTGCCTATTCCGCCGACGTGGTGCCGGACAGCAATGTCTTCGTCATGGACACGATCCCGCAATGCGACCTTCTTGTCCTCGACGCCTCCTACGGCGCCGATCCAGTGCCGGGCGCGGCGCGGGCGCGCGAGATTTCGCAGTGGGTTGCGAAGCATCCGCAGGGGTGTCTTTTGCCGACGCCGCTGTCGGGCCGGTCGCTCGAATTGATCGCGGCCTTGCCGGGACCGTTTGCCATCCATGCCGGCATGCGTTCGTCACTGGAAGCGCAGATCGGCGCCACCGCATCCCTGCTGCCAGGTGTCTCGGAGTTCTTGCTTCGCCGATTGCAGGATGCAGCCGACTGGACCGATGCCGATCCCCTGCCGTCGCTGCCGTTGCTTGCCGATGACGGCATGGGTGAGGCCGGACCCTCGTCGCGGCTGCTGCCGCGCGCCGACCAGGCCGGTTTTCCAGTGCTGCTCACCGGGCATCTGCCGTCCGGCTCGCCGGGCGATCTGTTGCACAAGGCCGGTCGGGCGGACTGGGTGCGCATGCCCACCCATCCGACGCTGTCGGGCAATGTCGAAATCTGGGAAAGAGCGGGGCGCCCTATGGCGCTCGGTCATTCCTGCGCCGCCGATCTTCTCGATGATCTCAAAAGCCACATCCCGCCGCTGCGCACGCAATGCCGCACCGGCCAGCGCATCACGGTGCCGGAGGCAAGAAAACCATGAGAATTCTGATCTGCAACGATGACGGCATCGAAGCCCCGGGGCTTGCCCGTCTCGTCAAGGCCGCCGGCTTGTTGAGCGACGATGTGTGGGTGGTCGCGCCCGATGGCAAGCGCACCGCCGCCGGTTCGTCGCTGACGATCGCTCGGCCCTTGACCATGCAGCGCGTGAGGCCGGGCTGGTATTCCTGTTCCGGCACGCCCGCCGACTGCGTGGTGAGCGCAATGACGTGGCTGTTTGCCGATGCGCGGAAGCCGGACCTGGTGCTGGCGGGCGTCAATGACGGCCGCAACGTCGCCGAGGATCTCGCCTATTCCGGCACGCTTGGGATTGCGCGAGAGGCGACCTTCTGGGGCTTGCCTGCCATAGGCTTCTCTCGCGTGAAGAACCCTCACTTCACCGATGCCGATGACCAGTGGCTGGGCACACTGATCGCCTCACTGTGGCGGTCGCGTGCCGACTGGGCGACGGATGGCCATTGGTTGAGCATCAACCTGCCGACTTCGCTGCCGGCCGAAGTCAGGCAGCCGCGCATCGGCCGCGACAAGATCGCCCGCAAGGCCGAGATCATGGAGAGCGATGGTAATCGCACGGTCATCACCATTCCGCGCGGCCGCGACCATGCCAGCCAGCCGGGCGACGAAAACGCGGCGATCGATGCAGGCTTCATCAGCATCAACCGGCTGAACTGGTTTGGAGAAACGCGGCTGGACCAGGGGCTTCTGAACGGGGTCCTGGGCCCGCAGCAAGCTAGCTGATCCCAGGTCTGATGAAATCGGACGGGCGGCCGCTTGTTGAGTCGCGCCTCGATAGCAAGGCCCTGCGCGTGGTGATCCAGATCACCAACCTCTCAGGGGCCAAATTGCGCCAATCCAGTGCTTATGCTTGAAGCCGCCGCTATTTCATTCCACATCGGTCAGGATGAAGGGCGAGACAGGAGAACGGCGTCGGAATCTGTTGTGGGGCATCCCCGCATCGCTGATCCTGCATGCGCTTGTCGCGGCGCTCCTGGTATATGGCATACCCACGCCTCCGGAACAGCCGCAGGAGGAGCAGCCAGTCAATGTCGCGCTCGTGCCTCCGCCCGAGCAGCCGAAGCCGAGACCTGCTCCCGTGTTGCCCCCTAAGCCGCCGGAACCGAAGGTTGAAAAGCCGCCCGAACAGAAAGTTGAAAAACCGCCTCCGTCGGAAAAGCAGGCGCGCAAGCCCCCTCCAATCGAAGTCCTGAAGCCCGTTTTTCAGTTCGGCGACAAGGATGGCGGCCCCAGGAAATCCCTGGATGGGGCCAGCGCTGAAGACAATTCGCCCGCGCCGGCCAAGGATGAGGATTCGAAGCCTGTCGTGCCGAAGCAGGCAGAGGAAAAATCCATCGCGCCGGCAGATTCAACCAGAGTCGGCGAGAAGCCGGCAACCGCAGCCAAGCAGGCCGAGCCCACGCAGGAGAAACAGGCAGCTTCAGCCCAGGACGTAGACAAACAGCAGGCAGTCCAACAAGACGCGCACGACGCAAACAAGCAAACGGCCGAGGCACCAACGCCATTGGCTACGGCCGGTAGCGACAGTGAGGCCGAGCTTCCCACAATCGAGCTTCCCACATCAGCCGAAGCGCCGAAGCCCAGGCCTGCAAATGCGCCAAAGCCCGAGCCTTCAAAGGTCTCGAAGTCCGCAAGCGAGAGCGCTAGGAGGCCAAGTTCCACGGACGTAGCCGCTGCATCGCGGCGCTATTCGGACCTTCCGGGCGTCCGCAAGCTCTACTCACAGGGCGCGACCGGCGACGCGTCGGCCACAAGCTCGATGGCCGGAGTGCCTCGCGGCAAGCGGGCAGCCAAACTTTGCGCCAGCGCGTTGCAGCAGCAATTGCTGGATGCCTCCTATTTTCCCGAGTTGATCCCAAGTGTTCCGCTGAAGGCTGGCAACATCCTCGACGCCCCCGATGTAGCCTTCCGCACGACAACCACCTGGTATCATCTGGGCTTTCGATGCGAGGTCGACAGCGATGCGACGAGGGTCTTGTCTTTCAATTTCCGTGTCGGGCCAGTGATCCCGCCTGGCGATTGGGTCCGTCTTGGACTGCCTGTTCGCTAGCAGATCAGGCAGGAACACCGAGTCCAGCCAATTGCCGGCTAACTTCATGCCAGTCGACGCAGACGAAATCGGCACCCGCCGCCATCAGCCGTGCGCCATGTTCGGCGTAGGTATGACCACCCCCGGTGTAGCCGATCGCCGTCATCCCGGCGGCGACGGCGCCCTGGATGCCGAAGGGCGAATCCTCGATGACGATGCAGTCGGCGGGGTTGGCGCCCATCTTGTCGGCGGCGAACAGGAAAATGTCCGGCGCGGGCTTGCCGTTCTTGACCATCGAGGAGCTGTAGATCGCATCGCCGAAAAATCGCGCCAGTCCCGTAACGGCCAGGCTGTGGTTGATGCGCTCGACGGAGGATGACGAGGCAACGCAGCGGTCGCCGGCAAGAGTCCGCAGAAACGCGGTGATGCCCGGTGTCGGTTTCAATTCCTGCGAAAACACCACCTTGGTCTCGGCCCAGATATCGTCATCCGCCGCCGCCGGAAACTGGTGGCCGGTCAAATCCTTGATCTTGGCGATGATGTCGGACTGCTTCATGCCGACGCATTGGGCGATAATGCCGCCATGGACGCCGGGCATGCCGTGCTTTTCATAGACGCGCTCATAGGCCCTGGCGGCCAGCGGTTCGCTGTCGACGAGAACGCCGTCGCAATCGAAAATAATAGGCCTTGGTCGCGCCACGCGCTTCTCCATCGAGTCAATTCCGCACATCGCTATCGGCAAAAAATCAAATGTTCAATAGCGCGGGTGTTTGGGCCACAAGCCGACGGGCTCAAAGCTGGCGCAGCGCATCGCTCGCACGGGAAGTCCCGAGCGCCCGTTGCATGGCTTGCCGGGACTGCGCTCGATCCGGCGTTATCCAGTTCGGCTCGGCGCCGAGGAAGCGGTCGAGGAAAGCCACCGCATACGCCGGCACCTCGGTCACGTTCTCGCGATAAGACCACCAGGTGCGCAGGTCGTCGGCGCATTTGTCGATGCTGGGTGCCGTGCCGAATTCCTGCTCGTGGATCGCCGAAATCACCGAGACGCAGTAGTTGGTGTAGAGGAAACCCTCCGGCCAGAAGCGGACGATTTCCAGCGTGCCGGCATTCGTTTCCGTCTCGATCAGCTGAGTGAGGCCGGAGATTTCCCTGGCCGGCGCCTGTTTGATCAGCTCGCGCAGCACGAGGCCGGCGGCAAAGACGATGAAGTCGGCGCGGTCGATCGCGGCGAAGCGCTTCTGCGCCTCCATGATCTCGACCCAGTCGAGAAAGGCCCTGGTGAGCTTGGCCTCGTCGATTTCAAAGCGCACGCCAAAAGTCTCCGAAACCACCTTGGCGCTGCCGCGAAAGGTGGCGCGGAACCAGCGCAGCTGCCGCAACCGATGGCGAAGGTCGGGCATTAAGGCCAGTTCGTCCCTAAAGGGCAGATCCATATTCCTCGTATCCTGTTTCCCGGCCAGGGTAGCACAATGGCGCCGTCGCCGAAATCTGTCAGCGTTCCTGTGGATGATGGCAGATAAGGTCAATATCATACATATTGACATTCTCGGAAACAAATGTTCTCACTTTGCTGTTGTCGCGTGCTGGTCCAAGGTGCGGTTCAACTGAGGCTTCGGGAGGAGAACCGAATGGCGATTTGGCAGTGGGGACTGCTTCTGCTGGTTATCGTGTGGGCGCTGCAATCGCTCGGCGTCTGGCTGCAGATGCGGCACTATTCGGATGTCTTCAGGGGCGTCACCGATCAGTACAAGGATGGCTTCGTCGGAGCCGGCAATTTTCGCGGTCGATTGGCCAAGGGCACCATCGCGCTTGTCGTGGTGACACCCGATCTGGTCGTGCGCCGCCTGATGGTGATGAGCGGCCGTTCCGTGTTCACCAAATTCAAAAGACATGAAGAGTTCGAGGGCGTTCCCCTCGATCGGCTCCGGTCCAACCCTGCAATCATGGGGGAGGGGGAATCCGGTGTGGCCGAGGCCGTGAAACGGGCGATCGAACAGATCGACAAAACACGGTCGGAGCCGGGGAAGAAGCCGGGTCTGTCCGGTTTGAACGTAGCAAGGGCCTAGAGGACGAGAGGACGCCGCGCACCGACTGGGATTAACCGG
Organism: Mesorhizobium sp. M1338; assembly: GCF_040318045.1. Classification (NCBI taxonomy): domain Bacteria; kingdom Pseudomonadati; phylum Pseudomonadota; class Alphaproteobacteria; order Hyphomicrobiales; family Phyllobacteriaceae; genus Mesorhizobium; species Mesorhizobium sp. M1338. The sequence continues at coordinate 35,849 of NZ_JAMYLL010000025.1, forward strand.
CGGGCGGCATAAGGAGGAGAAATGTCTGTATTTTCGTTGTTGGCGCAGCATGCCGACATGGCCGTGCACAATCTGCATGTCGCAGGTGCCATGGTCTCGGATGCTGCTTTGCATGGCAAGCTCGCTGTCGAGCATGCCTCCGACCATCTCGTTGTCCTGGCGCAAGCGGACAGCGGACCCATCACCGTCGATGAGTTCAAGGAAAAGCTGAAAGACGTCCAGCAGGAAGAGCAACTCGGCTGGCTGACCGCCATCGGCAAGTACTTCATCGGCATCTTCCAGAAGGGCGGCGAGGTGTTCGCCGGCTTCGTCACCGGCATCATTCCGACGCTGGTGGTGCTGATGACGGCCTTCTACGCCGTCACCGAACTGGTCGGCGAAGAGCGCGTGCATGGCCTGGCGCGCGGCGCCGGCCGGATCGCACTGACTCGCTACACGCTGTTGCCGCTGCTTGCGGTGTTCTTCCTCACCAATCCGATGGCCTATACGTTCGGATCGTTCCTGGAAGAAAAGCACAAGCCGGCCTTCTATGACGCGGCCGTGTCCTATGTGCACCCGCCGCTCGGCCTGTTCCCGCACATCAATCCCGGCGAATATTTCGTCTGGGGCGGCATTCTCGTCGCGCTGCTGGAGCTGGAGAAGAAGGGCGTCGTCGTGGCCGGCTACCACGTCAAGGTGGCGATCTGGTACGCCATCGTCGGTCTCGTCATCATCCTGCTCAAGGGCATGCTGACCGAACGCATCACCGCCATCATGGCACGCCGCCAGGGCGTCGAGCTGTAAGGGCGGGGAGGACATCATGGACAGGACATACAAAGCGGTACGGATTTCCCAGGGCAAGACCGGCTGGGGTGGCCCGCTGGTCATCGAGCCGACCGCGCAGCGAAGCAAGGTTGTTTCGGTGACCGGCGGTGGCATTCATCCCGTGGCGCAACTCATCGCCGATATGACTGGTGCCGAAGCCGTCGACGGGTTCAGGGCGCCGCCGATCGAAAGCGAGATGGCGGTTGTCGTCGTCGACTGCGGCGGCACCGCACGATGCGGCGTCTATCCGCGCAAGCGCATCCCGACCGTCAATCTGACGCCGGTCGGTCAGTCCGGGCCGCTGGCCCAGTTCATCACCGAGGACATCTACGTTTCGGGCGTGAAGCCGGCCAACATCACAATGGCGGACGGATCCGAAACGGTCACGACCGCAGGGGGAGCAGCAGCGATGAGTTCGAGCAACACCAATGCGACGCCGACGGCGCTGCCTAGCGAGGGCGGGCTGATCGGCCTCATCAGCACGATCGGCCGCGTCATGGGTCGTATCGTCGGCATCTTCTTCAACGCCGGCCGCCGCACCATCGATCAGGTCATCCGCAACGTGCTGCCGTTCATGGCCTTCGTGACCATGCTCATCGGCCTGATCCTCTACACCGGTATCGGCGATGTGCTGGCACAGCCGATGGGTCCGCTGGCCAACAACATCGTCGGCCTGCTGATCATCTCGGCGATCTGCGGCCTGCCGTTCCTGTCGCCCATCCTCGGGCCGGGCGCTGTTATCGCGCAGGTCATCGGTGTCGCCATCATCGGCCCGCAGATCGCCAACGGCACGATTTCGCCGGCAATGGCGCTGCCGGCGCTGTTTGCCTACAATACCCAGGTGGGCTGCGACTTCGTCCCCGTCGGCCTGGCGCTCGGTGAAGCCAAACCGAAGACGATCGAAATCGGGGTTCCGGCGGTGCTCATCAGCCGCCAGATCATGGGCCCGGTCTCGGTGCTGATCGCCTGGGTCGTCAGCCTGATCGTGTTCTAGAGACAGGTACAAAATGAGGTTCGCCATATGACGGTTCTTCTGAGAACACGGGTCACCGCCATCGGCCCCGAAGTGGCGGACCTCGCCGAAGCGGGCGTGGTCATACTGTTTGCGGATGGCTCGCCGCCGGAACTTGCAGAGGTTTCCGTGCTCCACAAGACGGAGCACGGACCCAGCGACGGCGCGCCTCAAAAGGGCGCGTCGATCACCCTCGGCCCGGTTTCAGCTGCCATAACGGCGATCGGCGCCAGCGCCTGGAGCAAGGTGGTTGAAATGGGCCATGTCGTCATCTCGTTCAACGGCGCCGCCGAGGCCGAGAGGCCAGGGGAAATCTGCGCATCGCCGGTCGATCCGGAAGCGCTCGTGGCCGCCCTGAAGACCGGCACGATCATCACCATCGCCGCCTGACAGTATCCGAGCCGTCACCCGTCTGGCGGTGGCGCCAAGAAAAGCAGAGTATTTGCCATGGAACGCTCGACCATCGTCAGAGTGCATGAAGGTTTGCACGCCCGTCCCGCGACGCGGTTCGTCAAGCTCGCCAAGGGTTTCGAATCCGATGTCGAGTTGGTCAAGGACGGCAAGGCGGTCAGCGCCAAGAGTTCGGTCAAGCTCATGCTGCTGGCGGTCAAGGAGAACCAGGAAGTCACTGTGCGGGCGAACGGCGCCGACGCCATCGAGGCGATCGAGGCGCTGATCGGCTATCTGGAAAATCCGAGAGCGGGCCTGGATGATGAAGCTGAGTCGCAGAGCCCGGCGAATGGGCAGGAAATGGCACCCGCGCCAGCGCCCGAATCCGTGCCGGCGACGCTTGGTCGAGCAACCGGCTTGCGTGGTGTAGCCGCAAGCGAAGGATTTGCCATCGGACCGGCCTTTGCGCATTTCCCGCCCGATATTGCCGGACAAGGCCGCATGTTGCAGGCGGAGGAGATTGCCGGCGAGATCGACAGGTTCCGCGCCGCCGTTGGCGCCGTCCAGGCGCGCATGGACCATGCGTTGGCGCAGGACAGCCTGTCGGCTGGAGACCGCGGCATCGTCGCCGCGCTTCGTGACATCGCCGCCGACGACAGCCTGACCGGCGAGGCCGAGACCTTGATCAAGGGCGGCAACGATGCGATTTCGGCTGTCATCACAGCAGCTTCCACCATCGCCGCCGATTTCGGCGCTGTCGACGATCACTATCTCAACGCGCGGGCGGACGACGTCCAGGCGGTCGGCCGGCAGATCTGCCTGGTGCTGCTGGGGCAGGACGATGTCAGCCTCGAAAACATCCCCGAAGGGGCTATCCTGATTGCCGACGACATCGGCGCCTGGGATCTGGCGCGCGCGCCGCTGAAGCGCATCGGCGGCGTGGTCTGCGGCCATGGCGGCGCGACCTCGCACATCGCCATTATCGCCCGCTCGCACGGCATTCCGGCGGTGCTCGGCCTCGGCGATCAGGTCAATGCCTTGCGCACGGCGCGAGAAGTCGCGCTCGACGGCAATGCCGGCCATGTGATCATCGACCCCGACGAGGCGACCCGCGCCGACTTCGCCGGCCGCGTCGAAGCGGCGGCAAGGGAGCGCGCCGGGCTGACCGTCTTCAAGACGGTGACGCCGAAGCTCGCCGACGGCAGGATCATCGAAGTCGCGGCCAATATCGGCTCGCTGGAGGAAATCGAGGCGGCGCTGGAGGCCGGCGCCATGGGCGTCGGCCTGTTCCGCACCGAGCTTCTGTTCATGCGCCACATGCACCTGCCCTCGGAAGACATGCAGGCGGAAACCTACGCGGCGCTGGCCAAGGCTTTTGCGCCGTATCCGGTTATCGTGCGGACGCTCGACATTGGCGGCGACAAGCCGATTGCCGGCATCGAATTTCCCGATGAGGAAAACCCCTTCCTCGGCTGGCGCGGCATCCGCATGTGCCTCGACCGGCCCGACATCTTCAAGCGCCAGCTGCGGGCGCTGCTGCGGGCGGCCGTCCACGGCAACATCAAGGTGATGCTGCCGATGGTGTCCGATATTGGTGAGGTCAGGCAGACGCGGCTTCTGGTCGATGAATGCGCCGCCGAACTGAAAGCCGAAGGCGTGCCACATGCGACGTTCGATCTCGGCGTGATGATCGAAACCCCGGCCGCCGTGCTGATCGCCCCGGCTTTGGCCAGGGAGGTCGCTTTCTTCTCGATCGGCACCAATGACCTCACCCAGTACATCATGGCCGCCGACCGGCTCAACCCGACCGTGGCGAAGCTCAACGATGTCACCAATCCGGCCGTCATGTCGGCGATCGACATGACGGCCAAAGCCGGCGTCGCCGCCGGCATCATGGTCGGCATGTGCGGTGAGGCGGCCGGCCGCCCCGATCTCATTGCGACCTTCGTGAGGATGGGGCTGACCGAACTCTCGATGAGCCCGGCCTCGATCCAGCGCGCCAAGAAAACGATCATGGCGATGGCGGCGGAAGGCTAGCCGAGGTCTCGATAATTACGGCAAATGGGCAAGCAAGGTGGCGAAAACCGGTGTCAATTCACTGATCGGGTTCGCCCTGGCGCAGGCCTGAACGATGCGGTCGTGGCGGATATCGGCTGCCAGGATCGCGATCTCCAGCATATCCGGCTCCGGCGAACCGTCCCTGCCGGTGGTGGCCAGGCCGCAAGCCAAAGCGAGCGGCGCCAGGCAGCTTATGTCGAGCGCTTGGCCGCCCACCGCCGGCGTTTCCGGCGCGGTCTCGGCAAAGCGAACGGGACGCTGGTTGAGGCACTCGACCAGCAACGCCGAACAAATGGCCGCGATCGCCTGCAGTCCGGCGCCCGGCGCGGCCAATGCGGCCAAAAGGTCGCCATGCCGCTTGCGCATCGTTGCATGGACGGCCGCGAAATCGGCTTCGTGGATGCGGGCATTGTCGATGTTCAGGCCGGCAAGCACTGCCTTGGTCAGATAGTACATATCGCGCCGGAACAGGCGCTCCGCGCTCAGCTGGCGATCCTCATTGCCGACCGGAAAATAGGTGCCGAGGCCTTTTACCGTCGTGCCGTCCACCTCTATCGGGCGCTCATGCGGGACGAAGGATTCAGCGATCGACAGCGCTTCATCGACGGCACTCGCGGCATGGCTGAGCAGGCCTTCGATGCCCTTGCCCGGAAACGACGGCAGATGGCTGGTTGCTTCGCGCAGGACACTGGCGTCGCCGCTGCCGTCATGGCGGCTCTGGCGGATCACGTCGCGGACTTCCCGCAGCCGGTCTTTCAGATTGACGCGGACATCTTCGGAGATTTGTCGGAGCATCGCGGATCGCCTCGAAATTGCTGCGGATGGCCGCCAACAGGTGGCGGCCATCACCTCTACATTGTTCCTATCGATTGGTAGATCAATAGGCGATACTAGACCAGCATGCAGAATCGGCGACGGCGCGCTCGTCCATTGCCGCAGGGGGAGAGACAAGCGTGGGCAGGCGACGACAGGGCGAAAGCGAAAACGGCCGAGGCGAGGCAACCGAGCAGGTCGCCAGCGAAAGCCGGACGGATCGCCTGAGGATCCGCGCCGCCTGGATGTATTTCGTCGAGCAGATGACGCAGAACGAGATCGCCGATGTGCTTGGCGTCGGCCGCGTCACCATCGTACGCATGCTGGCGGACGCCCGCGCGCGCAACGAGGTTAAGATCAGCATCGAAAGCGAGTTGTCCGAAATCGTGCGGCTGGAGCGCGCGCTGGAAAAGACGTTCGGGCTGCAGCAGGCGCTGGTGGCGCCGCTTTCCACGCCCGACGCCGATCCGTTGCCGGCAATCAGCGCCAAGACCGGCAGTTTCCTGTCCGACACGATGAAATCCGGCATGCGGGTCGGCGTGGGCTGGGGCCGGACGCTGTTCTCGAGCCTGCCCTTCATCAGCGCCAAGTCGCTCACCGACTTCAAGGTCATTTCTCTGCTTGGCGGCGTCGGCGTCGTGCGGCGCTACAACCCGGCGGAGTTCGCCTGGCGCTTCGCCCAAATCTTCCAGGGCGACGGCTATCTGATCCCGACGCCGGCCGTCGTCGACAGCGTCGAGACCAAGATCGCGCTGGTCGAGCGATGCGGCCTGCAGGAGGTTTTTGAAATGGCCAACGTGCTCGATGCCGTTCTGCTGAGCGTCGGCGGCATCGCCTCGGCCACCACCTTCTCTCGCGGCGGCTTTCTCAAGGAAGCGGATCGGGAGGCCCTGCTTGCGCGTGGCGCCGTTGGCGACCTTCTGTTCCATTTCTTCGACCTCAATGGCGATCTGGTCGACCATCCCGTCAACAGCCACGTGATGTCGGTGGATGTCGACCGTCTGCGCAAGGCGCCGATCCGCATCCTCACCTCCGGCGGTGCGGAGAAGACCGAGGCGCTGCTCGGCGCCATGACCCTGATCGCACCGACGATCCTGATCACCGACGAGGAAAGCGCGCGGCGCATGCTGGAAGCGGTCACCGGAAGCTGAAGCTTTCGGTGATATAGTCCGGCCAGGCCTGCTGTTCGTCGAAAACGGCGGCGAGATCTGAAGTGTCCGCCAGTATTCCACTTAGCACCAGCGCGGTGGCGATTCCGGCGCTTTTTCCCCCCGATATGTCGTGCTCGACGCTGTCGCCGACGCAGACCACGCCACGGCGCTCCGGGTCGCCGACCAGCGTCAGGGCCACGTCGAAAATCGCCCTGTAGGGCTTGCCGATGCGGATGACGTTGCCGCCAAGGCTTTCGTAGAGATCGGCGATCTCGCCGGCGCCGAAGCGGGGGCCGACCGCCGTCAGCATGATCCTGTCGGGGTTGGTGCAGAAGCATGGCACGCGCCGCGCCGCTGCCGGGCCAAGCAGCCGGCGGTAATGGTCGAGATCGTAGCGGTCGCCCCCGCTGGCCGAGAGCAGCACCAGTTCGGCGTCTTCGCCGGCCTCGGTCAGTATAAAAGGCAGGCCCTCGATGGCCGTGCGGTCGTCGTCGCGGCTGATCAGCAGGCATTTTGTCCCCGGGCGCAGCCTTCCCGATGCCGCCATGTCATGAAAGGATCGCCACGCCACCTCTCCGAAGGAGACAAAATGGTCCCAGCTTCGCGGTTCGAAGCCAAGTTTTATGAGCCGGCTTTCATTGGGCTGCGCCCGCTTGCGCCGCTGGCCGGGGCAGGAGGCGTGGCGGCAACGCCGGATCGGCGATCGGGAAGCGCTCGCCAGCGGCGCTGAGCGGGTAGTAGTCGAGGCCGGTCGTGGTCCCCGGGTCGATTGCCGCGCTGAGTTCGATGATACGCGCGAGCGTAAAATGCTGGGCCAGCACCTTGCCGCCCGAATTCGACGCGCCGCCCGCCAGCCAGGCATTGCCGAGCCGATGGCTGTAGATGCCGAAGCGAAGCGCCGAAATCGGCTTGTCGGACAGGATCTTGATGGTCAGCGAGGATCCCAGCGCCGTGACGCCGTCGCCGATGGCCGCAGCATCGGTCGCCAGGAACGAGGCGCAGCCGTCCGTGGTGCCGGCGACAACGGCCACATCGCGCGGCAGGCCGAACAGCTCCGAGGCGGCCGCGGTGAGGGCGCAAGGCCGAGCTGGTTTCGGCCCGGCACAAACCCTAGGCCCAAACCGGATGCGCGGGCGCCTGGCACTGCCGGCGGCATTGCCCGCGGCAGGTGCATCGGATATCTGACCGTCCAGGCAAATAACGCCCACAACGCATAGACGGAGCCAAGGACATGACACGCAGCACGATCCTCAAATTCGGCGCCGTCGAAAACGCGGAAGCCGGCGATCTGGCCGGCTGGGTAGTGGTCGAGGGCAAGCCGACCATGAAAACCGCCGTGCAGCACACGACCGAGGACGGCAAGGTGTTGTCGGGGACCTGGCAGGCGACGCCCGGCACCTATCACGCGACCTACACCGACTACGAGTTCGTGCACATGATCGCCGGCCGCATCATCATCACCCCCGACGGCGGCACGCCGGTCGAAGTGGGCCCCGGCGACGCCTTCGTCGTGGAAGCCGATTTCAAGGGAACCTGGAAGATCATCGAGCCGGTGACGAAGCATTTTGTCGTCAGGGTCGGCTGAGACGGTCCTGTTCGCGTCAGCCGCTGACGGTCGGTGCCCATGGCGGGTCTTTGGCGCAATGGTTGCGCAGGCTGCTCGATCACCGACGAGCTTCCAATGGCCATGATGCTGGGCCGATCAGATGGCCTAAACGCCGCATTGACCTGACCGGGTATTGGCAGTCTTCTTCTTAGGATCATCCTTGGCATTCCAGGACTGATCGGGGAGACGGCAGATGCATCGACGCGGTTTTCTGGCGGCAGGTCTTGCGATGGTTCTCGTGAGCGAGCGTGCCGTCGCCCAGATGAAGATGGACGACATGCCTGACGTGGATATGGGCGGCCACGCAGGCCACGATATGGGCGCCGCGCCGCAAGGCTCAGCCGTGCTGCCGGAAGGAGAAGCCCTTCGCGACTTGTCCCGCCTCGCCAACGAAGCCAGCACGCCCGGCCTGTTCAAGGCGAGGCTGACGGCTGGGTCCACCACGGTGCGTTTTTTAGAAGGGCTGGACACGCCGATCCTCGGCTATAACGGTATCTCCCCCGGGCCGCTCATCGAGGCGGTCGAGGGCGACCGGGTCGAGATTACCTTCGCCAACCGGATTGCGGACGAGGCGAGCACCATTCATTGGCACGGCATGCCGGTACCAGCCGACCAGGACGGCAATCCGATGGACCCGGTCGCAACGGGCACCGATCGCACTTACAGCTTCGACCTGCCGGAAGGCAGCGCCGGTTCCTACTGGTATCACCCGCATCCGCACGGCAAGACGGCCGAGCAGGTCTATCGCGGCCTTGCCGGCGCGTTCGTGGTCAAGCCGAAGGCCGATCCGATCCCGGCCGCTTACGGCGACACCGTGCTGGTGTTCACGGATCTACGCCTCGCAGCCGATGGCACGATGCCGGACAATACGATGACCGACCTGATGAATGGGCGCGTCGGCGACCATGTGCTGGTCAACGGGCAGAAGAATCCGGTGCTGACGGTCCCTTTCGGCACGAAGCGGCGCTTCCGGTTTTACAACGCGACCAACGCGCGCTTCTTGCGGCTCTCCTTCGACGGTGCGGCCATGACGATCATCGGAACGGACGGCGGTCTGCTGGAGGCGCCAGTGGCAGCCGACGACATCCTGCTTAGCCCGGCGGAACGGCTTGAACTGATTGTCTCCTTCGAGAAGCCTGGCCCCGTCACGCTGTACACGCTCGACTACGATCGCGGCTGGATGGGTCCTGGACGTCCCGCCGATGCCGGCCTGACGCTCTTTACGGTCAATGTTTCGGAGACGCCGGCCGAGCCGGTCCCGCCACTGCCCGACAGGCTGCGGCCAATCGCGGCCCTCGGCATTCCTGGCGTCAGCCGTCGCTTCGTCTTCACCGAGACCATGACCATGAATGCCACCGGCATGGAGATGGGGTTCCTGATCAACGGCGTCGCTTTCGACATGAACCGCGTCGACGTCGTCGGCAAAGCTGGACAGGTCGAACTCTGGGAGATCGTCAACAAGGCGGACATGGATCATCCATTCCATGTGCATGGGACGCAGTTCCAGGTGGTCGAGCACGAGCGCGGCGGCAAGATATCAAAGCCGGCCTATCGCGCCTGGAAAGACACCGTCAACGTCGCACGCGGAGAGACGGTGCGGCTGCTGTTGCGGCAGGATCGGCCGGGGCCGAGAATGTATCACTGCCACATCCTCGAGCATGAGCAGCTGGGCATGATGGGCGTTGTAGACATGCGGGCATAGTCCGGCGTGGTGACGCTCTATGGCGCGCTGTTCATCAGCGCGTTCCTCGCCGCAACCATCCTGCCGGTCTCGTCGGAGGTGGTCCTCGCCGGCCTTATCGCATCGGGTCGTGGTGATCCGGCGCTGCTTCTGACAGTCGCCACGATTGGTAACACGCTCGGCTCCGTGGTGAACTGGATTGTGGGGCGTGGCGTCGATACGCTCCGGCTCAGACCCTGGTTTCCGGTCACTCCCGATCGTTATGAGCAGGCAAGCCGGACTTTCCGACGATTTGGCAAATGGACGCTGCTGTTTGCGTGGCTTCCGGTAATCGGAGATGCTTTCACCATCGCGGCAGGCGCGGCACGGGTGAATCTCGGCGTGTTCGTTGTTCTCGTCGCCTTGGGCAAGGCGGCGCGATACGCGGCTGTCATTGCGGGAGGATTATGGGCGATTGCGTGAGCTGCCGGCGTCATCGTCGACAGCAAGCTGCGCTTTCTCTTTGCGCGAAGCGATGTCCTCTTTGCGCGAAACGATGTCCGAACGTCCAAAGAGCATGGTGTACATGACATCATCGCGAAGCAGCACGAAATGCACAAACGCAGCCAGGATGTGAATGCCGACGAATCCAAGCAGTATCCAGACCAGCTTTGCGTGGATGAACGCGAAAGCCCTTGCCGCTCCGACGGATGGCGCCGGCGGGACAGGCAAGTATCCGAAAAGCCGTGCGGGAGGCATGAAAGGCATTGGCCGGTAGCCCAGCCATCCCGTTATCAGGACGGCGAGAATCGTGACGTAGAGAAGCACGTGGAAGAATGAAGTCGCAAATCGTACGGGCTGTGAAGTTTGCCCGGCAGGAGCCTGGGTGAGGACGCGCCAGCAAAGCCTGAGGACAATGATGGCAAGGATCGTCACGCCGATCGACATATGGAGCGGAAGCCAGTTCATCGTCGCCATACCCGGCCCGTTCATCGGCCCGAAGGCAATGGCTATCTGCGCCGCGAGCGCGATCACGGTTAGCCAATGCAGAATACGAATGCCAAAATGCCAGCGCAAGCGAGGGTTCTCTCTCACATCCGAGGCCCGACGATTGTCAAATGCGCGCATGAGGGCGTGATGGCTTCACCCTCTCCAACGGGCCTAGTTTCGCAAAAAATATGGCGGTTCTTCACTAAGCCATTGAAAAGCATGGTGATCCCGACAGGAATCGAACCTGTGACCTACAGATTAGGAATCTGCCGCTCTATCCTACTGAGCTACGGGACCACGCGGGCAGACACATAGCCGCTTCGGATCGTTTCGCCAAGAGGCCGGCCGAACGCAATTCGGCCAGCTCTCCGCGCGGTAGGCGTCAGGCCGCTAGCGCCGTTTCCGCCAGTTTCACCCAGTAGCTCATGCCGTGCGGGATGACCTCGTCGTTGAAGTCGTAGGCCGGGTGGTGGAGACCGGCGGTGTCGCCATTGCCGATGAAGATGAAGGCGCCAGGGCGGGCTTCCAGCATATAGGAGAAATCCTCTCCGCCCATCACCGGCTGGATGCCGCGGTGGACATGGGCGTCGCCGGCGACACCGATCGCGACGTCGCCGGCAAACACCGTCTCTTCCGCGTGGTTGAAGGTCACTGGGTAATTTGCCTGATAATCGACCTCGATCTTGGCGCCGAACGCGGTCGCCAGCCCGTCGCAAATGGTGCGGATGCGCTCTTCGGACTTCTTGGCGATTTCCTTGCGCAAGGTGCGCACGGTGCCGGCGATTTCGGCGGTTTCCGGGATGATGTTGTAGGCGTCACCCGCATGGAATTTAGTCACCGACACCACCACCGCCTCGACCGGGTCGGTGCTGCGTGAGGCGATCGTCTGCAAGGCGCCGACCAGCTGGCTGGTGATGACGATCGGGTCGATCGTGCCGTGCGGCATCGCCGCGTGGCCGCCCTTGCCGCGCACGGTGATGGTGAATTCGGCGGTGGCGGCCATGATCGGGCCCGGGCGAATGGCGAATTGCCCGACAGGCAGGCCTGGCATGTTGTGCATGCCGAACACTTTTGAGATGTCGAAACGGTCCATCATGCCGTCCTTGACCATCTCGTTGCCGCCGCCGCCACCTTCCTCGGCCGGCTGGAAGATCACCGCCACCGAACCTGTGAAGTTGCGCGTCTCGGCGAGATATTTCGCGGCACCCAAAAGCATTGCCGTGTGGCCGTCATGGCCGCAGGCATGCATCTTGCCGGGAATGGTCGAGGCGTAGGACTTGCCGGTGATCTCGTTGAGCGGCAGCGCGTCCATGTCGGCGCGCAGGCCGATGGTGGGGCCTTGGCCCTGGCGGCCGCGGATGATGCCGACCACGCCGGTCTTGCCAAGGCCGGTGACCACATCGTCGCAGCCGAAGGCCTTCAGCTTTTCGGTGACGAAGGCAGCGGTCTTGAAGACGTCGAAGTTCAATTCTGGCGTCTGGTGCAGATGCCGGCGCCAGCCGGCAACTTCGTCCTGCATTTCGGCGGCACGGTTCAGGATTGGCATGATGGTTCCATCTCGCTGTTGGGACAGGCGGGTGTTGGCCGCTGCCTTGCAATTGTGATCGCCAGGCACTTTGCCATCTTGGCGTCACATAGGGTAAATAGCACCGCATCGATGCGGTCCGGTTTTTGAGGGTCGGACCTATCATGCTGGCGACCGCGTAACGAAATCTTACGGAGCCAGGGGCGACTACGGCAAGAGGCGATTTCGGATTTGATCATGCGGCACAGGCATTTCCTCAAGCTATTTTCGGCTGGCACAATCGCGCTGTCGGTCCTGGCCGGGCCTGCGCGGGCCAATCCGGTGGTTGTTTTCGACCTCGGCAGCGGCCAGATCCTGCAGCATCAGGATGCATTCAAGCGCTGGTATCCGGCGTCGTTGACCAAGCTGATGACTGCTTATGTGACCTTTCGGGCGATCGCGGCCGGCGAGGTCCAGCTTGATTCGCCGATCAAGGTGACGAAACATTCTGCTTCCGAGCCGCCAAGCAAGATGGGCTTCAAGCCGGGCTCGGTGATGCGGCTCGACAACGCGCTGAAGATGATGCTGGTCAAATCGGCCAACGACATCGCCATGGCCGTCGGCGAGAATGTCGGCGGTTCGCAGGCAGCCTTTGCCGAACGGATGAACGCCGAAGCCACCCGGCTCGGCATGAACGGCACGCATTTCGTCAATCCGAATGGGCTCTATTCGCCGGACCAGTACACGACGGCGCGCGACCTTGCCGTCCTGGTGATGGCGATCCGGCGCGAGTTCCCACAATATGCGTCTTGGTTTTCGATAGAAGGGCTTGCCGTCGGCAAGAAGGCGATCGCGAACTACAATCTTTTGATCGGCCGTTATCCCGGCGCCGATGGCATGAAGACCGGCTTTGTCTGCCCCTCCGGCTTCAACATGATCGGTTCGGCGACCCGCAACGGGCGCACGCTGGTCGCGGTGGTGCTTGGCGAGAAATCGGCGGTCACCCGTGCCGAGGCCGCCGCGAGACTGCTCGACCAGGGTTTTGACACGTCTGCCGCTGGGTCGGCCACCGTCACCACGCTGGCGCCCTATGGCGACACGGTCTCGCCCAACGACATGCAGGACGAGGTCTGCAAGAGGAAGGCGCCGCAGGAACAATCCGAAGCGCCGCCGGTTGTTGCCAAGAACGTGCCGAAATCGCCCTATCAGAAAAAGCTCGACCATGTGCCGACGCTGGTTGCCGTCGGCCTTGGCGGCGCCACGGGTCCAGCGCCGAAAGCTATTCTCGACCAGGGCGGCCAGGAATACGCCGACGTGCCTATTCCGAGTTGGCGGCCCGACAGACCGGCGCCGACCGGCGCGGGCCCGAAGATTGCCGGCTCCGCCGCGCAGGGCGACCAGCCGGTCAAGGTTGCGAACTAAAGCCTGATGCCGAACCGAAGGTCCGCGACAGCGAAACTTTGATACCGTTTTTCGGAAAAGACATGCTCAAACAGGCAGATAGAGATCAATGAGCGGCTTCCCGATCCCCGTCTCGGTGCTGACCGGTTTCCTCGGAGCCGGCAAGACGACGCTGCTCAACCGGCTGTTGAAGGATCCGGCGCTGGCCGACACGGCGGTCATCATCAACGAGTTCGGCGAGGTGGCGATCGACCATTTGCTGGTCGAGCAGTCTTCCGACGGCATCATCCAACTTTCCGACGGTTGCCTGTGCTGCACGGTGCGCGGCGAACTGGTCGATACGCTGGCCGATCTGGTCGACCGGCTGCAGACCGGCCGCATCGCCCGTCTTGCCAGGGTCATCGTCGAGACCACCGGGCTGGCCGATCCGGCGCCTGTGCTGCAGTCGATCATGGCGCATCCCGCGCTGGTCCAGGCTTTCCGGCTCGACGGCGTCATCACGCTGGTCGATGCGGTCAACGGCAATGCCACGCTCGATGCCCATGTCGAGGCGGTCAAGCAGGTTGCCGTTGCCGACCGTATCGTGCTCAGCAAGGCCGATCTGCTCAGCGACCCCCGCGAATTGGAAACGCTGCGCGCGCGCCTGCGGCACATCAATCCGGGCGCCGAACTGTTCGATGCCGCCGACACCGGAACAGGAGTGGCGGCGCTGTTCGACTGCGGCCTTTACAATCCCGCCACCAAATCCGCTGATGTGCGGCGCTGGCTTGGCGAGGAAGCAGCGCACGATCACCACCACCATCATCATCACGACCACGATCATCATGATGGGCATGATCACGAACATGGCCATGACCACGGCCATCGGCACGATTCGCGTGTGCGCTCCTATTCGCTGGTGCATGACGGCCCGGTGCCGTTTTCAGCCATCGAGATGTTTCTCGACCTGCTGCGTTCGACGCATGGCGAGCGCCTGCTGCGGATGAAGGGCGTCATCGAACTCAGCGAAGACCCGTCGCGGCCGCTGGTGATCCATGGTGTGCAAAAAATCCTGCATCCGCCGGTGCAACTGCCGGCCTGGCCGGATGGCCAGCGCGGCACGCGGCTGGTGCTGATCACGCTCGACATGCCGGAGGATTATATCCGCCGGCTGTTCGCCGCCTTCACCAACCGGCCGTCAATCGATACGCCCGACCGCGCGGCGCTGGAAAACAATCCGCTGGCGATTGCCGGACGTTGAACTCTACGATTGCTGTTTTCCGCGCTCGACCAGGAAGCGATGACCACCGGACATTGCCGCCGTTTCAATCAACTGGTGGCCGCTGTCGGAACAGAATGCCGGAATGTCGATGACGGCGAGCGGGTCGGTGGTCTCTAACCACAACCGGCTGCCCGGTTGCATGCCGGCAAGGCGCTTCTTCGCCTTGAGCACGGGCAGGGGGCAGTTCAGTCCTTTGAGGTCATAGACAACGGCGCGATCAGCCACGGGTGAGATCAACCGCCAAACATGCCGAGCAACTTGTTCTTCAGCTTCGTCACCCGGCTCTCGTCGGCACTCGCCGCTTGCGTTTCAGCCACTGGCGCGGCTTCGGTAGGGGTCGCGATGGTCGCGGTGGCGACAGGGGCTTCCTTGGCGGCCTTCTCGGCCTCCTTTTCAGCCAGAGCCTGAGCCTTGGCGGCTTCCTTGGCTTGCTTGGCCGCCTCTATCGCAGCCAGCCTCCGCTCCTCGGCCTTCTGCTTGGCGGCTCGTTCGGCGTCGAGGGCGGCCATCTTGCGGCCGGCCGGCGAATCGATACGGCCCATGCGCGCCGTTTCGGTGACCGAGCCGTCGTTGTTGAGCGACGGCGGGTCGATCGGCACGCGTTCGCCGCGCGCCCTGCGCTTGGACCAGTCGGAGACGATGCTGGCTTCCTTGATGCCGGCGATGGTCGGCTTGGGCGCCGGCACGCTGGCCTTGACCGCGCCGCTGAACGCCGCGTCGTAGGTGCTCATGTAGGAGTTGTAGGCGCTTTTCAGCGAATCAGGCTGCGTCGTCGCCGGGCAGGCACCGGTCGGATCGAATGTCTGGCCGTCGGCGGCAACCTGGTTGAAGACGTAGCGCTTCTCGCAGACATCGACCTTCGGCGGCACCTTGGTGATCTCGAAATTGTCGTAGCCGACCTTCAGCATCTTCCAGAATTCGTAATTCGGATCGTTGCGGTAGCGTGCCATGTTGGCGGCGGTCATGCGGAACGGAAACGCCTGGATCTGGAATTCGGTCTGGCCGCCCTGGAAGGCGTCGCGGCCGAAGGCGTAGATCTGTTCGATCTGCGCGTCGGTCATCGAATAGCAGCCCGACGACGAACAGGCGCCGTGCACCATCAAATTGGAGCCGGTGCGGCCATTGGCGCGATCGTAGGCGTTGGGATAGCCGATGTTGAACGACAGATGGTAGTTCGAGCGCGGGTTCATCTGCGCCGGGCGCACCGTGTAGAAGCCTTCCGGCGCCTGGCGGTCGCCTTCGGTGTATTTCGGCCCGAGCTTGCCCGACCATTTGCAGATGTCGTAGCTGGCCACCATGTCGTAGCGGCCGTTGGTCTTGGCCTTCCAGATTTCGAGCTTGCCTTCTTCCTTGAAGATGCGGGCCATCACCGACGAGGTGCGAACCATGCCCTTGGCCCTCATGTCGGCGAGGATCTTGTCGGGCAGCGGCTTGTTGGCCTCCGGGGCAAAATCCTTCATCGACGAATTGTTACACCCGGCAACGCCGAGGGCGGCGATCAGGATTCCGGTGCGGGCAAGCTTGACAAACATGGCTGCGGATATCGTCTTTTCTCTGGCGCGAGGGCAATTCATACCCGGCTACTGCACTGAACGTGGACGGACCCTAAGCCCGTTAACCCTAACAAATTCCTTACCGCAAGTGCCGACGCGTCCCCCTGCGGCAGTCTCATTGAGCCGAATGCAGCGGCATTTTTGTGGCAAAAATGCTCCTCGCCGCCACAATTGTGGCGGGCAAGGTTGCCTGTGGTCAGAGGCTGCGGCCCATTGCCAGGTATTTCTCGCGGCGCTGCTCGCGAAAATCGGTGTTGGCTCCGGCAAATTCCTTCATCGTCCGGGCGATGAGGTCGCCGGTCGCGGCGATCACGGTTTCGGCGCCACGATGCGCGCCGCCGAGCGGCTCGGGAATGATGGCGTCGATAATCTTCAGCTCAAGAAGATCCTGGGCGGTGATCTTCATGTTCGTCGCCGCGTCCTTGGATCGCGTCGTGTCGCGCCACAGGATCGAGGCCGCACCCTCCGGCGAAATCACCGAATAGATGGAGTGTTCGAGCATGTAGACGCGGTTGGCGGTGGCGATGGCGATGGCGCCGCCCGAACCGCCCTCGCCGATGACAACCGAGATCGACGGCACCCTGAGCCTAAGGCATGTGGAGGTCGAACGGGCGATGGCTTCCGCCTGGCCGCGCTCCTCGGCGCCGACGCCGGGGTAGGCGCCGGCGGTGTCGACCAGTGTCAGTAGCGGGATGTTGAACCGGTCGGCGAGTTCCATCAGCCGCACCGCCTTGCGGTAGCCTTCCGGCCGCACCGAGCCGAAATTGTGTTTCAGGCGGCTGGTCGTGTCGGAACCCTTTTCCTGGCCGATGATGGCAACAGGCTCGCCGCGGAAGCGGGCGAAGCCGCCGACGATCGCCTGGTCCTCGCCGAAATTGCGGTCGCCGGCCAGCGGCGTGAAATCGTTGAACAGGCCCTTGATGTAGTCGACGCAATGCGGCCTGTCGGGATGGCGCGCGACCTGCACCTTCTGCCATGGCGTCAGCGCCTTGTAGGCGTCGCGCAGCGCGTCGCGGGAGCGCTTCTCGAGACGGCTGATCTCGTCGCCGACATCGACCGCCTCGCCATTCTCGGCGAGCTTCTTCAGCTCGAGGATCTTGCCCTCGAGGTCCTGCACCGGCTTTTCGAAATCGAGGTAATTATACATGCGTGGGCGGACCGATACATCGGAAGGCAATGGCTGACGGAACCCTTATATCCAAGGCTCCGGGCGGTGAAACGTCGTCCTCACATAGCGATATGAGGCCTAGTCGGCAAGCGGATGATGATCGTTGACCAACCGCACCAGCCGCTCTTCCAGCACATGGGTATAAATCTGTGTCGTCGATATGTCGGCATGGCCGAGCAACTGCTGCACGGCCCTGAGATCGGCGCCGTTCTGCAGGAGATGGCTGGCGAAAGCATGGCGCAGTACGTGCGGCGAGATTTTCGCCGAGGCGATGCCGGCCCTCGCTGCCAGCCCTTTCAGGTCGCGGGCGAAGACCTGGCGCGAGAGATAGCCGCTGTCGGATGCGGCCGGGAACAGGAATGGACTGTCGGCGAAGGCTGGAACCTTGGCACGGGCGGCAAGCCAGGTCTTCATTGCCGTGCGCGCCTTGACCGAGAGCGGCACCATGCGCTCCTTGTCACCCTTGCCGCGCACCATGAAGAAGCGGTCGTCGCGCTGTGCCACCGTCACCGGCAGGCCGACCAACTCGGAAACACGCAGGCCGGTGGCATAAAGCACCTCGACCAGCGCATGCAGGCGCAGTGCCGCCAGCCACTCACTGTTGCCGAGCCCTAAACCGCCGGCCTCAAGTGCCGCGCGGTCGATCAGCCGGCCGGTGTCGGCCTCGCTCATCGTCTTGGGCAGCGGGCGGCCTTTTTTCGGGCTGTCCAGCGTGCCCGTCGGGTCATCGCCGCGCAGGCCTTCGGCGTAGAGGAATTTGAAGAACTGGCGGATCGCCGACAGCTTGCGCGCCTGCGACGTGGCGGCAAAGCCGCGCGCGGCGATGTCATCGAGATAGGCGCGGATGTCGGCGGCCGCCGCGCCGGCGAGCCCGCCATCGATCTCGCTCGAGGCGTCTTCGAGGTCACGGCGGTAGGAGGAAAGCGTGTTTTCGGCCGCACCCCGCTCGGCGCTCATCATTTCCAGAAAGGCTTCGATGCGGGCGGCGCTGTTCATTCAGCTTTTCTTGTCATTCAACTTTTCTTGGGGTTCAGCTTTTCCGCGGGGATGCGCACGCTCATTTCCCCCTTCTTGGGCTCCACGAACATCACCAGCGCGAACATCGTACCATAGGCAATGCCAGCTAGAATCGCTGTTATCACGACAAAGCGAAACAGTGTCGGCATCAATTTTCGCCCGTCTTCTTGTTCTGCGTTTCCAAACCCTGTGCCCTTATGGGACGCCAATCCGCCCAATTCAAGGAAGAAGCTGAGGCCTGTTAGCAACTTCCGATGCGGACCCAGCCAGCCCATATCGGGCTCAAGGTGCTTGCCACGCTTGACGCAAACGGGCTTTTCATGTCGATACGCCGGCAAAGAGGGCCCTCGAAGCATTCGATGAACGCGCTGCCAGCAAATCCCCCAGACGAGACCCACGCCGCGCTGCTTGGCCGGCTGGGCGGCCGTTCCATCGTCTTTGTCGGGCTGATGGGCGCCGGCAAGACGGCGATCGGCCGCAAGGTGGCGACGATGCTGGCGCTGCCCTTCATCGACAGCGACCAGGAGATCGAAAGCGTCTCGCGCATGACCGTTCCGGAACTGTTCGAGCGCTATGGCGAGACCGAGTTCAGAGCGCTGGAGCAGCGCGTCATCCTGCGCGTGCTGGAAAACGGCCCGCAAGTGCTGTCGACGGGCGGCGGCGCCTTCATGAACGCGCAGACGCGCGAGGCTATCGCCGCGCAAGGCGTGTCGGTTTGGCTGAAGGCCGAACTCGATCTTTTGATGGACCGCGTCTCCAAGAAGCAGAACCGGCCGCTGTTGAAAAGTGCCGATCCTCGCGCCGTGCTGGAGCGGCTGGTGAGCGAGCGCTATCCGGTCTACGCGACATCTGACGTCACCGTGCCGACCCGCGACGACCGCAAGGAGGTCATCGCGACCGAGGTGGTGGACGCGCTGCGCCGGCATTTCGGCATCGATGAGACTGCCGCGACAGGCGAGGTGCGATCGTGAGCGTCGATGAACCCGTTGTTGTCGAAGTGGGCCTTGGCGACCGGACCTACGACATCCTGATCGGCTCGGGGCTGCTGTCGCGCGCCGGTGCCGAGATTGCGCGCCGCCTGCCGGGTACGCGCGCCGCTGTGATCACCGACGCCAATGTCGCGGCAGCGCATCTCGATGCGCTGAAGGCCGGCCTCGAAACGAGCGGCATCCAACCAGCCGTCATCACGCTGCCGCCCGGCGAGAAGACCAAGAGCTTTGCCCATCTCGAAGAGGTGGTCGACGGCGTGCTGGCTGCGAAACTGGAACGCGGCGACATCGTCATCGCCTTCGGCGGCGGCGTTATCGGCGATCTCGCCGGCTTTGCCGCCGGAATCGTGCGGCGCGGCATGAATTTCGTGCAGATCCCGACCTCACTGCTGGCACAGGTCGATTCCTCGGTCGGCGGCAAGACCGGCATCAACAGCGCGCGCGGCAAGAACCTTGTCGGCGTCTTCCATCAGCCGAAGCTGGTGCTGGCCGACACCGGAGTGCTCGACACGCTGCCGATCCGCGAATTCCGCGCCGGCTATGCCGAGCTCGCCAAATACGGGCTCATCGACCGGCCGGAATTTTTCACCTGGCTGGAAGAGAACTGGGTGCAGGTTTTTGCCGGCGGACCGGAGAGGGCGCAGGCTATTGCCGAAGCCTGCCGCGCCAAGGCCGACGTGGTTGCGCGCGACGAGTTCGAGACCGGCGACCGCGCGCTGCTCAATCTCGGCCACACGTTCGGCCACGCACTGGAAGCCGCCACCCAGTATGACGGAACCCGCCTCGTCCATGGCGAGGGCGTTGCCATCGGCATGGCGCTGGCACATCGGTTCTCGTCGCGGCTGAACCTGGCCAGTCCCGACGACGCGGCGCGCGTCGAGGCGCATCTGCGCGCCGTCGGCCTGCCCTGGCGCATGGCCGATATCCCAGGCGATTTGCCGGATGCCGAGGCACTTCTTGCCTTCATCACCCAGGACAAGAAGGTGTCGCGCGGTGCGCTGACGTTCATTCTGACGCGCGGTATCGGCCAGGCCTTCATCGCCAAGGATGTTCCAGCGTCGGAAGTGCTGTCGTTCCTGAAAGAAAACCATCCCAGCCAGCAGGAAAGCCGGCTGAAATGAACAACGAGACCGGCTGGATCGTCGTCGCTGTCCTTGCCATCCTCATCCTGCTGGTCGTTGCCGTGCGCACGCGCCTGCTTGCCGCTTTTGGTTATGAGCTGTCGCGCATCGAGCCGCAGCGCTCGACCCAGGACGAATTGCGCGGCGCGGTCGACGATTTCCGTCGCGACGGCCAGGTGGTGCGCGAGGATCGCGATCGCGTCGGCGGCCTGTTCGATCTCGCCGAGCTCGAAGTCTCCGACATCATGGTCCACCGCACCAACATGCGCTCCGTCAATGCCGACAATGCGCCGGAGGCGGTGGTGCGCGAGATCTTGCAGAGTCCGCACACCCGCATGCCGCTGTGGAAGGGCTCGCTCGACAACATCGTCGGCGTGCTGCACGCCAAGGATCTGCTGCGTGCCTTGAACGAAGTCGGCAACGACTTCTCCAGGATCGACGTGATGAAGATCGCCTCGAAACCGTGGTTCGTGCCCGACACCACGACATTGCAGGAACAGCTCAACGCCTTCCTGCGTCGCAAGGCGCATTTCGCCGTCGTCGTCGACGAATATGGCGAGGTCGAAGGGCTGGTGACGCTGGAGGACATTATCGAGGAGATCGTCGGCGAGATCGCGGACGAGCATGATGTCGACATCCAGGGGGTCAAGCAGGAGGCCGACGGCTCCGTCGTCGTCGACGGGACCGTGCCGATCCGCGACCTGAACCGGGCGCTCGACTGGAACCTGCCGGATGAGGAGGCGACCACCATTGCCGGGCTCGTCATCCACGAGACGCAGTCGATCCCCGAGGAGAAGCAGGCTTTCACGTTCCACGGCAAGCGCTTCACCGTCATGAAGCGCGATAAGAACCGGATTGCCAGGCTGAGGATCAGGCCAGCCGGCGACGCTTAAAACGCATCCCATTGAAACGAAGACAGGCGACGCGCTTCAAGCCCCTGTTCAATGCATGTCGCGCAGGACCACCGCGCACTTTTTAGCGCCATGAAAACCAGCGCAGCTATGGAGCCTCATTCCGCGATCTGGCTCGTCGAGCGTTCGTGGATAGCCGCGCCCGTCTCAGCGTCGACGGCCGCCAAGCTGACCTCATAACCCCAAAGCCTGCGGATGTGACGAAGCGTGGCATCGCGGCTGGCATCCTCGAGAAGGATGCCGTCATTGACCTTGTGCCGCAGTCTCAAATGCCGGTCGCCGAGCAGATCGACGTCCACCACCTGGATGTCCGGTTGGTTCGCGCCGATCTCGTAGCTGTGGGCAAGCGCGGCGCGGATCTTGGCATAGCCGCGTTCGTTATGGATCGAGGCGACCCGGCAATGCGGTTGGTCGGCAACGTCACCGAGCACAAAGAACCGCCATTTCCGGATCAAGGTCGGACTGAGATACTGGCGGATGAAGGACTCATCGCGGTGGTCCGCCCAGGCATCGAGCAGGATCTCGAGCCAGTCGCCGTGGCCGGCGATGTCGGGAAACCATTCCCGGTCTTCCGCCGTCGGCTCGGTCGAGATGCGCTTAATGTCCTGCATCATATCGAGGCCGAGAGCGTAGGGGTTGATGCCGGAAAAGCGCGGATCGTCGTATGCCGGCTGGAAGACCACGTTGGAATGGTTCCGCAGGATTTCGAGCATGGCACCTTCGCTGATCTGGCCGCGATCGAACAGCATGTTCATCAGCGTATAGTGAACGAAAGTGGCGCAGCCCTCGTTCATCACCTGTGTTTGCCGTTGAGGATAAAAATATTGTGCTATGACACGAACGATCCTGATCACCTCACGCTGCCAAGGCTCCAGGACCAGGCTGTTCTTTTCCAGGAAATAAAGCAGGTTTTCCTCGGGCAGGTTGAGCGATTTCTTCCGCTCCGGCTCGTCGTGTCCCTTGTCGTTGGCCGTTTGCCGCGACGGCGGCAGCGTGCGCCACAAATCATTATAGGAGTGTTCTTCGTATTCGAGGCGCTCGCGAAGCCCTTCACGCTGCCGCTCCGACGACAGCTTCGGCGGCCGGTGATAGCGGAATACGCCCTGCGCCATCAGCGCGTGGGCGGAATCAAGAATAGTCTCGACGGCGGCGAGGCCGTGCCGCTCCTCGCAACGGACAATGTAGCCCTTTGCGAAGTCCAGGTAGCCGAGGATCGCCCCGGCGTCCGTCCACTGCTTGAACAACTGATTGTTCTTGAAGAAATGGTTGTGCCCGAGCGCAGCATGGGCCGTCACCAAGGCCTGCAGGGCCATGGTGTTTTCCTCCATCAGATAGACGATGCAAGGATTGGAATTGATGACCAGTTCATAGGCAAGGCCTCGCCCGCCTTTGCGATAAAGCAGGTCCTGGTGGAGGAAATGTTTGCCGAAAGACCAGTGACGGTACATCAGTGGCATGCCGACCGATGAATAGGCGTCGAGCATCTGCTGGGAGGAGATGATCTCCATCTGCACGGGGTAGGTTTCGAGATGAAGCTCTTCGACCGCGATTGCCTCGATCGCGTCATAGGTCCGCGACAATGTCTTGAAATCCCAGTCGGACCCTGAAAAAAGCAGGCTGGATTTACTGGCTTGTCTGGCCATCGGACCCCCTCATGCCCTCTTGAGGGAAGCCGGCTGTCTGCCGAAGAGTTGGCGAAAAACCGGGTAGATATCGGCGGGCGTGGCAATGCGGCTCATCTGGAAGTTCGGCCATCTCAGGTCGATTTCGCTATAGGCACGCCATAGCGATGTCCCGTTTTCGGTCGTGCCGAAGATATGGGCTTCCCGCTCGTCGATGATCTCGACATAGGCAAAATACTGGCACAACCGCATGAGCTTGCCGTTGAGCAATGCCATGCATCGCTCGGAATCGCCGCCAAAATTGTCGCCGTCCGAGGCCTGGGCGGCGTAGATGTTCCATTCGTGGGCGGGGTAACGTTCGCCAATAATGCGGTGCATTTCCTCCAGCGCGGTGGAAACGACAGTGCCGCCGCTTTGCGTGTTGTAGAAAAATGTTTCCTCATCGACCTCCTGGGCCAGATGCGTGTGGCGGATGAAGACGATCTCGATGCGGTCGTAGCGCCGTTTCAAGAACAGGTGCAGCAGTACGAAGAAGCGCTTGGCCAGATCCTTTTCGCGCTCACCCATCGAGCCGGACACATCCATCAGACAAAACATGACGGCATTGGCGTTCGGCACAGGTCGGGGATCGAAGCGGTTGAAGCGGATGTCGACCGGATCGACATAGGCAATTCGTCTGCGCCGCCGCTCCAGCCGGTCAAGTTCTTCGCGCAACGCCGCAATGCGCTGGCGCGCCGCTGGGCTGGACGGCACCAACTCAAGCGTGGCGATTTCCTGAAGGATCGCGTCCAAATCCTCCTGCTTAGGACGCCTCAGCGCAATGCGGCGGCCGTGGCTGTTGCGCATCGTGCGCACAACATTGATGTTGGTCGGTGAACCGGTGGCGGCGAAGCCAGCCCGGCGCGGCTTGAAGGCAAGGATCTCCTTGAGGTTGAGCTTGACCATATCTGGGAGTTCGAGATCCTCGAAAAAAAGATCGAGCACCTCTTCACGTGACAGCACGAAACGAAAGTCGTCTTCAGACGCCGTGTTCCCCGGGGACGACGCTCCCGCGCCGCCGCCGGGCTTGGGGATCAGGTCTCCAGGGGAGAAATGCCTGTTGCCCGGCAGGATGTGCTGGCGCCTGCCGCTGTTGCGGGCGTTGTTGAAGCTTGGCTCGCCCGTGCCACTTTCGGGCATGGGCACAGCGTGCTCGGCATCGGCGTCGGCGATGCTGCCGGTGCGGATCTGATCGCGTATGCTCCGCTTCAGCTCCTCGCGCGCACGCCTGAGAAAGCGCTGGCGATTGCCGAGGCTCTTGTCTTTCGGATTCAGGCGACGGTCGATGAAGATCGGCATGGAACCATCCGGGCTCTTTCAACCCGCCCTGTTCACCCGCATGTACCAGTCCACAAGGCGACGCACCTGCCGCTGGGTGTAGCCACGCTCGACCATCCGCTGCACGAACTCATTGTGCCGCTTTTCCGTGACGCTATCCTGCTTGGAGCCGAAGCTGATCACCGGCAGGAGGTCCTCGACCTGGCCGAACATGCGCTTCTCGATGACTTCCCGCAGCTTTTCGTAACTTGTCCACGCCGGGTTGCGGTCGTGGTTTCTTGCGCGCGCGCGCAATGTGAACTTCACCACCTCGTTGCGGAAGTCCTTGGGATTGGCGATGCCGGCCGGTTTTTCGACCTGCGACAATTCCTTGTCCAATATCTCGCGATTGAGAACTTGGCCGGTATCGGGATCCTTGTAGTCCTGATCCTCGATCCAGGCATCGGCATAGGCGATGTAACGGTCGAAGAGGTTCTGGCCATACTCGCTGTATGATTCCAGATAGGCCTTCTGGATTTCGTGGCCGATGAACTCGGCATAGCGCGTTGCCAGCTCCGACTTGATGAACTCGAGATAGGCCGCTTCCGTCTCCTTTGGAAACTGCTCGCGCTTGATCGCCTCTTCCAGGATGTACATGAGATGCACGGGATCGGCAGCCACCTCCTTCGTATCGTAGTTGAATGTCTGCGACAGAATCTTGAAGGCGAAGCGTGTGCTGACGCCGGTCATGCCTTCGGCGACGCCGGCGGCGTCGCGATATTCCTGAACCGACTTCGCCTTAGGGTCGACGTCCTTCAGGTTCTCGCCGTCATAGGCGCGCATCTTGGTGTAGAGTGGCGAATTGTCATGCTCGGCCAGGCGGGTCGAGACGGTGAAGCGGCTGAGAATGTCCAGCACTTCGGGGGCGCAGGGGCTGGCGGCCAATTCGCTCTCCCGCAGCAGCTTTTCGTAAATCTGCCTCTCTTCGGTGATCCGCAGACAATAGGGCACCTTGACCACGAGGATGCGATCGAGAAAGGCCTCATTGTTTTTGTTGTTCTTGAACTGCTGCCATTCCGATTCGTTGGAATGGGCCACGATGATCCCCTGGTAGGGAAAGGCGCCGAAATTTTCGGTGCCGTTGTAGCTGCCCTCCTGGGTCGCGGTCAGCAGCGGATGCAGGACCTTGATGGGCGCCTTGAACATTTCCACGAATTCAAGCAGGCCCTGGGTGGTCCGGTTCAGTCCGCCGCTATAGGAATAGGCGTCCGGATCGGACTGGCTGAAATTTTCCAATTGCCGGATGTCGACCTTGCCGACCAGGGCCGAGACGTCCTGATTGTTCTCATCGCCGGGCTCGGTCTTGGCGATGCCGATCTGGCGCAATCGCGAAGGCATCAGCTTGACCACGCTGAACTTGGAAATGTCACCGGACAGTTCGTCGAGGCGCTTGGCCGCCCATGGCGAGATAAGCCCGTTCAGCCGGCGTCGGGCTATGCCGTATTTATCCTGCAGCAGGTCGCCCATGCGATCGGGATGGAAGAGGCCAAGCGGCGATTCGAAAACCGGGCTGATCTGGTTACCGACCTTCAGCGTGTAGATCGGGCGTTCCTCCATCAGTCTCTTCAGCCGCTCGGCCAGAGAGGATTTGCCGCCGCCGACAGGGCCGAGAAGGTAGAGGATCTGCTTGCGCTCCTCGAGGCCCTGGGAGGCATAGCGGAAATATCCGGCGATGCGCTCGATCGTATCCTCCATTCCATAGAAGTCGGAGAAGGAGGGATAGATCTTGACGGTGCGGTTTGAGAAAATGCGGCCTAGTCGCTCGTCCTTGCTGGTGTCGACCAAGTTCGGCTCGCCGATTGCCTCGACCATCCGTTCAGGCGCCGAGGCATACATCGATTTGTCCTCTCGGCAGGCAAGAAGGTACTGCTGGAGGCTGATTTCTTCCTGGGCCGCGTTCGCATAAATCTCCGAAAACAGATCGAAGACGTCGGACTGATTCT
This sequence comes from Mesorhizobium sp. M1338, assembly GCF_040318045.1. Classification (NCBI taxonomy): domain Bacteria; kingdom Pseudomonadati; phylum Pseudomonadota; class Alphaproteobacteria; order Hyphomicrobiales; family Phyllobacteriaceae; genus Mesorhizobium; species Mesorhizobium sp. M1338. The sequence goes on from NZ_JAMYLL010000025.1 coordinate 62,179, forward strand.
CACGCATGATATTCTGCCCTCAAAGCCGTTCTGGCCGCCGGATGGCTCCTCAATCTATTCAACTACCGGGAGTGCATTGTGGTTCCCTTCAGATGATGCACTTGGCATCGAAACTCGGAGACCTCGCGTCGAAACCCGGGACGGCACCCCATGTGATTGGAATGCGTATCCAACAACTTAGGGCGGTGATGGCCAGATGAAGCCATCGAGGACAAATATTGATTTCGTGATCTGAACCGCGAGCGCGGTGCATTTGACGCGGTGAGAGCTGCCGCCCGATGCGGGTTCGATGAAGCAGGTCGATCGCGGTTCGGATCGATGATCGATCGCCGAACCAGATCTTTGGATATTGCCATCCTTAACTGGACGCTCGCGGCGCTCGGGGGCACTCTTGGCCGACACGGTCGGAGACCACGATGATCGATCGGCGAAGCCTCATTCTGGCTTCCGTGGCGGCGATGCTGCCGTTGGGAGCATCGGCCGCGTGGCGGCTGCGCCAACCGGCGCCAAAAACCGTCGACTACGGGCCGGCGAAACTCGACATCTATGCCCCCGCAGGTGCAACCGCACTGCCGGTCGTGTTTTTCGTTCATGGCGGCACCTGGCAGTCTGGAAAGCGAAGCCAAGTCAACGCCAAGCCGGCCTTCCTGCTGGCCAATGGCTTCTGCTTCGTCTCCATCGATTACCGGATGTTGCCTGAGGCTGATGTCGCAACCCAGGCCGGCGACGTCGAAAAGGCCTACGGCTATATCAGGGCCAACATCGCCCGGCATGGCGGCGACCCTAATCGCATTGTCGGCATGGGCCATTCGGCCGGCTGCCAACTGATTGCGCTGACTGGCATGCGCGGTGGGTTGCCTGGCGTCGCTGCCCTGCTTCTCGTCGATACAAGAGCCTACGACCTTGCAGCGCTTGCCAAGAATGGCGGCATGGTGCGGGCCTATGCGCGGGTCTTTTCCGACCCCGCGCAATGGGCCGCACTGTCACCCATCAGCTATGTCGACGGCCGCAAGCATCCGCCGACCTTCATCACCTATTCGCGGGCGCCTGGCCGTGGCGAGGCCTCCAAGGCCTTTGCCAAGCGCCTGCGCGCCACCGGCACCAGGGTTACGCTGTTCGACGGCAGCGCCTATACGCACATGTCGATCAATCGCGATTTCGGCGACGACGGCGATGCGCTGACCGCTGCCGCGCTGGCATTCCTGAAATCGACGGTCGGCTGATCGAGGCTCGTGCGTTAGCTGCTGGATCAGACCAAAAGCACTGGCGGGATATTGCCGTGCGGGCGCCCCCGGGTGCAAGTGCCCTCTTTGATCGGGAGAGAATTGCATGAACGGCGCCGATGTCCTGTGTGACGTGCTTCTGGCCAATGATGTGAGGGTCTGCTTCGCCAACCCCGGCACGTCAGAAATGCATTTCGTTGCAGCGCTTGACCGCAAACCGCGGATGCGTTGCGTCCTCGGCCTGTTCGAGGGCGTGGTGACGGGGGCCGCCGATGGCTATGCGCGGATGACCGATCGCCCGGCCGCGACGCTGCTGCATACCGGTCCCGGCTTGGCCAATGGTCTCGCCAACATGCACAATGCGCGGCGCGCGCTCAGCCCGATGATCAACATTGTCGGCGACCATGCCTCCTACCATCTGCCGCTCGATGCGCCACTGACCAGCGATATAGAGAGCCTCGCGGCGCCGATGTCGAACTGGGTGCGCCGCATCGGTGGCCCGGACGATGTCGCGCCGGCGACCGAGGCGGCCTTGCGCGCATCGCTGACGCCTCCCGGCGTGACGACGCTGATCCTGCCGGCCGATGCGGCCTGGGGTGAAGTCGGTGCGGCTTCGGTCGGTAAGGTAAGGCTGGCGCCGCCGCCCGCCGTCGACATGGACGCCGTGCGCATGGTCGCGGCAGCGATCCGTGCCGCTCCGGGTCGCGTTGGCATGGTCGTTCGCGGGAAGGCCGCACGAGCCGATGGGCTTGCCATTGCGGGGCGGATTTCGACAGGCAGCGATGTCCGTCTGTTCAGCGACGTCCTGATCGCCCGCATGCAACGCGGGCGCGGGCGAGTCGCGCCGACCCGCATCCCCTATCCGGTGGATGCGGCGACGGCGGTGCTCAGGGATATCGATGTTCTAGTGCTGGTCGGCGCGAAGGAGCCGGTTGCCTTCTTCGCCTATCCGGGAAAGCCCGGGCGGCTTGTCCGTGAGGGGTGCCAGGTGCTGACGCTGGCCGGCCATGGCAGCGATCTGAATGCGGCGCTGGAGGCGCTGCGCGACGAACTCGGCATAAAGCCGGCGCAACAACAGGCGTTCGCGACCGCCTTTCCCGACGAGACACCGCCGAGCGGAGGCTGACGGAAGATGCCATCGCATTGTCGGTGGCGCGCAAACTGCCGGCCGATGCGATCGTCTGCGATGAAGCGGTTACCTCGGCGCGGCGTTTCTTCGCGCTATCGGCCTTTGCCGCGCCGCACGACTACATGATGGGCACAGGCGGATCGATCGGCGGGGGCATCCCGATGGCGACCGGGGCGGCGATCGCCTGTCCGGACCGCAAGGTGATCAATCTCGAGGCCGATGGCAGCGGCATGTACACCGTGCAGGGGCTGTGGACCCAGGCCAGGGAGAATCTCGACGTGGTGACGATCGTGTTTTCCAACCGGACCTATGCGATCCTGCATGGCGAGATGAAGAATGTCGGGGTCGAGACGATCGGCGAGAACGCCAGGCGCATGCTGGACCTCGACCATCCCTCGCTGGACTGGATCTCGCTGGCCAAAGGCATGGGCGTGGAGGCGGCCCGCGCCGATACGTGCGAGCGGTTCGACGCACTGCTGGACAGTGCCCTGTCGCGGCGCGGGCCGTTCCTCATCGAAGCGGTGCTCTGAGCGCGCGGAAAGTGGGCGTCGGACCCTTGGCTACCAGCGGGTCTTTTCGCCGGGAGCCGCCGGTTCGATCGCCAGCGCGTGCACGCCGGCTTTCAGTTCGTCGGCAAGCAGTTCATTGACGGCGCGGTGGCGGTCGATGCGGCTCATGCCGGCAAAGGCGGAAGCGACGACGCGGACGCGAAAATGTGTCTCGCCGGTGCCGTCATAGGCGCCGTGATGTTCGGAGCCGTGGTGGTGATGGCCGGCATGGAGATGGCTCTCGTTGATGATGACCAGCCGCTCCGGCGAAAATGCTTTGTTGAGCTTGTCTTCCATGGTCGCCTGTATGGACATCGCCGTCTCCCTTCACCACATATGGCTGGCGCATCAGCCTGAAACCGAAAATCGGTCTTCGCAAAAGTCGCTGCCGTGCAACAAAATCCGCCATTCGCCTGCTTTATGCCGCGATTCAGCGGTTAGGGCGATGATCGCGAAAATGTCAATTCTTGTTTCGCATCTGCGAACGCCCCATAAATGGGTTAGATGAAGCCGTACCCCAAATATTTCGAGAAGATTCGCGTCCGCCCCGACAAGGACGCGGAGCTGAAGTCGCACTCGCCGATTTGCCAGTGGGACGGCTGCAAGGAGGCGGGCACCCATCGCGCGCCGGTCGGGCGGATGAAGGAGGGCGAGTATTTCCGTTTCTGCTTCGACCATGTGCGCGAGTACAACAAGGGCTTCAACTATTTCTCCGGCGTGCCGGACACCGAGGTCGCGCGCTTCCAGAAGGAAGCGATGACCGGTCACCGGCCGACCTGGAAGATGGGCGTCAACGGCGCCTCGACGCGTTCGTCGCCGGATGTGGCGCAGATGCGTTCCGGCCGCGCCGGCTACTACAACCGCATGCGCGACCCGTTCGACCTGTTCAAGGGGCCAAAGGATCCGCGCGAGGCGCGCGCGCGCAAGGCCAAGCCGCTTGAGGCCAAGGCGCTGGAAACGCTTGGCCTTGATACAAAGGCGACTGGCAAGGAGATCAAGGCGCGCTATAAGGAACTGGTGAAACTCCACCATCCGGATGCGAATGGTGGCGACAGAGGTTCGGAAGACCGGTTCCGCGATGTGCTGCAGGCCTATCGCGTGCTCAAACAGGCGGGCCTGTGCTGAGCGACCATACGGTTCGTGTCGTTTTCCAACTTTCATAAGGTTGGAAAAGGCTCTAAGACCGCCCCCGGACAAAATCGATTGCCGGCGAAATCAGGCTTTTCGCCCGTGGAGACGTTGAGAGATATGAACAAGGTCGATCGCGACATCGCCAACCTGCCCGACACGACGGTGTCGGTGAAGGAGAAATTCGGCTTTGAGTCCAAGATGGTTGTGCCGGCCTATTCGGTGACATCAGAGCATGTGCCCGACATCGATCCGGACTATCTGTTCGACAAGAACACGACGATGGCGATCCTGGCCGGCTTTGCCTACAACCGCCGGGTCATGGTGTCGGGCTATCACGGCACAGGCAAGTCGACCCATATCGAACAGGTCGCCGCCCGCCTCAACTGGCCCTGCGTGCGCGTCAATCTCGATAGCCATGTCAGCCGTATCGATCTCGTCGGCAAGGACGCGATCGTCGTCAAGGATGGGTTGCAGATCACCGAATTCCGCGACGGCATCCTGCCCTGGGCCTACCAGCACAATGTCGCGCTGTGCTTCGACGAGTACGATGCCGGCCGTCCGGACGTGATGTTCGTGATCCAGCGCGTGCTGGAATCGTCGGGTCGGCTGACGCTGCTCGACCAGAGCCGGGTTATCCGCCCGCATCCGGCCTTCCGGCTGTTTTCGACCGCCAACACGGTCGGCCTGGGTGATACCACCGGTCTCTATCATGGCACGCAGCAGATCAACCAGGCGCAGATGGATCGCTGGTCGATCGTCACCACGCTGAACTACCTGCCGCACGACAATGAAGTCGCTATCGTGCTGGCCAAGGCCAAGCATTATCGCGACGTCAAGGGCAAGGAAATCGTCAACAAGATGGTGCGCGTCGCCGACATGACGCGCTCGGCCTTCATCAACGGCGATCTGTCGACCGTGATGAGCCCGCGTACCGTCATCACCTGGGCCGAAAATGCCGAGATCTTCGGCAATATCGGCATGGCGTTCCGGCTGACCTTCCTCAACAAGTGCGACGAGCTCGAGCGCTCGGTGGTGGCAGAGTTCTATCAGCGCGCCTTCGGCGAGGATCTGCCCGAGAGCGCGGCCAACGTGGTGCTGGGCTAAGCAGAGTCTCGATGGCGGGTCCGGGCGACAACACGCGCAACAAGTCGAAGACGGGGTCTGAAGCCGACAGCTTCAAGCGCGCCGTCACCGTCTGCATGCGTGCCATCGCCGGCGACAAGGAACTTGAGGTCGGCTTCGCCAAGGATAGGCCGGCACTCGCCGGCAGCCGGGCGCGTTTGCCCGAACTGCCGAAGAAGGCGTCGAAGACCGACATTGCGATTACCCGCGGCCTCGGCGATTCCATGGCGCTGAAGCGCGCCTGTCACGATGTGCGCATCCACACCAGGCTGGCGCCGGAAGGCAAGGCGGCCCGCGCCATCTATGATGCGGTCGAGCAGGCCCGCGTCGAGGCGATCGGCTCACGCGCCATGCAAGGCGTCGCCGACAACATCGGCTCGATGCTGGAGGACAAATACGCCAAGGCCAACCTCGTCGACATCAAGGACAAGGTCGACGCGCCGATCGAGGAAGCACTCGCGCTGATGGTGCGCGAGAAGCTGACCGGCCGCCCGATCCCGAAGAGCGGTGAGCGGCTGGTCGAACTTTGGCGCCCTTGGGTCGAGGAAAAGGCCAAGGCCGACCTCGACGGACTGTCGGCCAAGCTCGGCGACCAGCAGGCCTTCGCCCGCGTCGTGCGCGAGATGCTCGCCTCCATGGAGATGGCCGAGGAACTCGGCGACGACCAGGAGACGGAAGATTCCGAGGACAATGACGACAACCAGCCGCAAGGCGAGGAGCAGAGCGAGGAGGGCGGCGAAGAGGATTCCGGCTCCGAGCAGTCGCAGTCCGAGGATGCCGAGGCATCGGCCGATGACGAGCAGTCGGCCGAGACCGAAGCCTCCGACGCCACCGCCGACGACCTGTCCGACGATGACGATGCAGACGCCGAGACGCCTGGCGAGGCGCGCCGCAACGACAATCCCTTCACCAATCTGCCGAAGGAGATCGACTACAAGGTCTTCACCACCGCTTTCGACGAGACGGTCGGCGCCGAGGAGCTGTGCGAGGAAGAAGAGCTCGACCGGCTGCGCGCCTTCCTCGACAAGCAGCTTGCCAACCTGTCGGGCGTCGTCGGCCGGCTGGCCAACCGGCTGCAGCGCCGGCTGATGGCGCAGCAGAACCGCTCCTGGGATTTCGACCTGGAAGAGGGCTACCTCGACCCGGCGCGGCTGGTGCGTGTCGTCATCGATCCAATGCAGCCGCTGTCTTTCAAGCAGGAACGCGACACGAAATTCCGCGACACGGTGGTGACGCTGGTGCTCGACAATTCCGGCTCCATGCGCGGCCGGCCGATCACGGTCGCCGCCACCTGCGCCGACATTTTGGCACGCACGCTGGAGCGTTGCGGCGTCTCGGTAGAGATCCTCGGCTTTACCACGCGGGCCTGGAAGGGCGGGCAAGCGCGCGAGAAGTGGCTGAAGGACGGCAAGCCGCCGAACCCCGGCCGGCTCAACGATCTGCGCCACATCATCTACAAATCGGCCGACCATCCGTGGCGGCGGGCACGGCGCAATCTCGGGCTGATGATGCGCGAGGGCCTGCTCAAGGAAAACATCGACGGCGAGGCCCTGTTGTGGGCGCATAACCGCCTGATCGCCCGGCCGGAACAGCGCAAGATCCTGATGATGATCTCGGACGGCGCGCCGGTCGACGATTCGACGCTGTCGGTCAACCCTGGCAATTATCTCGAGCGCCATCTGCGCGCGGTCATCGAGCTGATCGAGACGCGCTCGCCGGTGGAACTGCTGGCCATCGGCATCGGCCATGACGTCACGCGCTATTATCGCCGTGCCGTCACCATCGTCGATGCTGAGGAACTGGCCGGCGCCATGACCGAGCAACTGGCTTCGCTGTTCGCCGAGGAGAGCGCCAAGGATACGCGGCGCGGCGGCGTGCGGCGCGCCGGATGATCTTTTCGCGCGGCGGTTCTAGAGCGGCTCATCGTTTCACGGAAATGCCGAACCGCTCTAACTCTCTGTTCTTACGCAATTCCCAAGGGAAAGCGCCATGCGCTTTTCCCGGGAAAACCGTTTCACACTTTTCCTGGAATTGCTTTCGGCAAACGCTTTTCGCCGCCATTGCCCTGCTTACCGGCATGGCTTCGGCCGCAGCCGGTTCGGCTGATTCCACCTCGGTCGAACCGGTCGAGGTTTCGGCCCGCCCGATCACCGAATTCCACATTGGCCGTGCCGGCAAGCAGTTCGGTACGCTCGAATTCGTCGGCGGGCTGGAGATGACATCGCCGACGCGCGATTTCGGTGCGCTGTCGGCCCTCCGCTTCCTGAAGGCCGGCGGCGACTTCATTGGCGTTGCCGACACCGGGTTCTGGTTCTTCGGCACGGTGGTCCGCGACGCCGACAAGCGTCCATCCGGTATCCAGAATTTCCGCATGCAGCAGATGGTCGACGAGACGGGTCGGCCGATCGACAAGAAATGGGAGGTCGATGCGGAAGGCCTCGCGGTCAAGGACGGCATTGCCACCGTCGGCTTCGAGCGCAACCACCGCGTCGCCCAGTTCAAGATCGCCTCCCATGACATGAAGGCGCCGTTCAGGCAGCTGGATTTCGTGGTTCCGGCCCACGAGCTGCGCCAGAATCGCGGCTTCGAGACCGTCACCCACGCCAATGCCTACGGCCAGCATGAGGGCGGGCTGGTGGTGGTCTCCGAGAAGAGCCTCGACAAGGCCGGCAACATCTACGCCGCCATCATCGAAGGGCCGCACAAGGGCGTCTTTACCGTCAAGCGCAACGGCGATTTCGACATCACCGACGGCGCCTTCCTGCCGGATGGCGACCTGTTGCTTCTGGAGCGCAGTTTTTCGATGGCCAGAGGCGTCAAGATGCGGCTGCGGCGCATCTATGGCGAGAGCGTCGAGAAGGGCGCCGTCGCCGACGGGCCGGTGCTGCTGGAAGCCGACATGGGCTATCAGATTGATAACATGGAAGGGCTCGACGTCTGGACCCGCGACGACGGTGCGCTGATGGTGTCGATGATTTCCGACGACAACCACTCGATCCTGCAGCGCAATCTCTATCTGGAATTCATCCTGCACCAGGATTGAGCGACGTTCCAACCGCGGACCTGAAGTCGAGGACGGCGGGTTCGATTTTGGTCGGACGCCTTCCCCAACTCCGTCGCTGCTTCGCAGCGCCAACTCTCCTCCCTCCGGAGGGAGAGGAACGAGCTTGGTTGGCGAACGCATGTCCTTCCTCTACCCCGTCGATCGGCGAGCGTGGCGAGCGAAGCTCGACGGAGTGGGGGTCGACCGTTCATTAATAGAGCTACGACGGCATCCGGTCAGGATCGTGAGCCGTTGGCGGCTATCCAGATGACATGGCGCGCGCCACGCTTGCCGTTGGCGCGCGTGTTGACCTCTTCGACCGTAAAGCCTGCCTGCTTCAGCCGCCGCGTGAAGCCGCTGTCAGGGCCTTGCGACCAAACCGCCAGGACGCCACCCGGCTTGAGGGCGCCGCGCGCAGCGCCCAGTCCCTGCAGGCTGTAAAGCGCATCGTTGGATTTGTGGACGATGCCTTCCGGGCCGTTGTCGACATCCAGCAGGATGGCGTCCCAGGCGGCGGGCTCCGAGCGTATCAACTGCCCGACGTCGGTCTCTCGGATGATGACGCGCGGATCGTCGAGACAGCCGCCAAAGATCTCGGCCATCGGACCGCGTGCCCAGGCTACGACCGCCGGGACCAACTCCGCGACGACGATGCTGGCGTCATTGCCGAGCTCTGCGAGTGCGGCCCGCAGCGTAAAGCCCATACCAAGCCCGCCGATCAGGATCCTTGGCTGCCGATGGCCGGCAATCCTTTGGCAAGACAGGTTTGCCAGCGCTTCCTCGGAGCCGCTGAGACGGCTGTTCATCAGCTCGTTGGTGCCGAGCATGATCGAGAATTCGGTGCCACGCCGCTTGAGGCGAAGCTCCTGTGCGCCATCCGGGGTCCTCGCGGAGTCTATCTGGACCCACGGAATCATGGCCTTTGTCCGACCATTATCTTTTCCGAAAACCGGGTCCCACTTTTCGGGATCATGGTTTAAGCCGTGACTGCCGGTTGACTCCAGCGGGTGGCGAGCAGCCGGTAGGGGATGAGTGCGACCACCGCGATGATCAGCTTCACCGACAGGTCACCAAGCGCCCAGGAAACCCAGCGCATGGCATCGATATGGAAGACGCCCATCAAAGGTGCGGTTTCAAGCGCAAAGCTGTCGTTCGGACCAGCGAGGACAAACGCGGCCGAGAACGCGACGGTGAAGAACACCGCGGTGTCGAACACCGATCCGACCAGCGTGCCGACGATCGGCGCCCGCCACCAGCTCTGCCGGCGCAGCCGGTTGAACACGGTCACATCGAGCAGTTGCGCGGAAAGGAACGCCGCGCCGGACGCCGCCGCGATGCGCACCAGCCGGTCGGCGGCGGTCTCGAATTCGATCAGGCCGTGGCGGAACAGGAAGGGCGGGACAAGGATCGAGCAAACCACCGCCGTCATGAAGCCGACAAAGACGATCCTGCGCGCCACGGTGGGCCCGTAGCGGCGGTTGGCGAGATCGGTGACCAGGAACGAGAAGGGGTAGGTGAAGGCGCCCCAGGTCAAAAGGTCGGCCAGCGACAGGCCGCCGATCTGGCCCTGCATCGGGAATTGCACGAGAATGTTCGACGCCACGACGACAAGCGCCATGGCGGCCACGAATGGCAGGTATCGCGAGAAGGAAGTCATTTTTTTATCCTGGGTAATGGAACCAGCGGAGCATCATGCCCATCCGGGCGATGCTCGCTTCGTATTTGAGCACCGGATTGCCGAAACCTTGCGGGTTCCATCCGATGCCCAAGGCCAACAAGAGGTTGGCCAGGGCGGTTCGTCCCCCGCCTTTAAACGATATCAGGCAGCGGGCTGCTCGGCGATCTTCTTGGCGATCTGCTTCTTCAACAGACGGGCGCGCTGCGACAATTCCTTGACGTCGGCCTTGGCCAGGAAGGCGTCGAGACCGCCGCGATGTTCGACCGAACGCAGCGCGTTGGCCGAAATGCGCAGGCGCACATTCTGGTTCAGCGCTTCCGAAATCAGCGTCACATTGACGAGATTCGGCAGGAAGCGACGCTTGGTCTTGTTGTTGGCGTGGCTCACATTGTTGCCGGACATGACTGCCTTGGCAGTGAGTTCGCAGGTGCGGGACATGGTTCTAACCTTCAGTTCTCGGGGTCTGCCAAACCTTTGTGCCCACGCCGGGTGGCGCGCGGTTCTGGTCAGGCGGCCTTATGGAAAAAGTTGGCGTTCCATAGTTGCATTTCGCCGAGGCGTCAAGCACCGGCTTCCCCACGGACGCGCCCGGCATTTCATATTAAGGCCGGAATTCACCCTATAAGCGGTCTCATAGGGACATGCCAGACCGGAGTTGCCCGCCTCCGGCCGAAAATCAAGGACCAGATCCCGCCATGCTTCGTTGCCATGCCCTTGCTGCCCTGCTCGCCATTGCCTTGCCGTCCGCCGTTTCTGCTGCCTCGCCACAGTCGTTTAAGGGTGAGTACACAGTGTCGTTCCTTGGTCTTTCGATAGCGAAATCGACGTTTGCCAGCCACTATGAGAACGGCGCCTACGCGATCGAAGGCAGCGTTACCGCCGCGGGTCTGGCCAGGCTGTTCGACGACACGCGCGGCACGATCTCGTCGAAAGGCACGATTTCGGGCAAGAAGATGGTGCCGCGGGCGTTCCGTGCCGATTACACCTCTGGCAAGAAGGCATCGACGGTCGATATCCGCTTTGCAGATGGCGCGGTCACCTCGACGCGGGTCGTCCCGGCGCCGGGCAAGCGCGACCCCAAGAGCTGGGTGCCGATCGGTGCCGGCGATCTGGTCTCCGTGCTCGATCCGCTGGCCGCCACCGTCATCCATGCCGACAGTCTCGACCAGGTCTGTGGCCGCACGGTGAGGTTCTATGACGGCGAGATGCGTGCCGATCTGACACTGACCTACGCTTCGAAGGGCACGATCTCGGTGCCGGGTTACAAGGGCGACACCATCACCTGCCGAATGGGCTTCGAGCCGGTGGCGGGCTACCGCAGGGGCCGCAAGGCGCTGAATTATCTTAAGAACCGCAGCCGCATGATGGTGACGTTTGCATCGCTCGGCCAAACTGGCGTATATGCGCCGATCCACGCCACGGTGGGCACGCAGATCGGCACCTTGACCATCAGCGCCAGGCGTTTCGAGGCAGTACAGTAGGGCAGGCGCCATACGCGCGCCACTGGAGATGGAATGGCGCGCGCAACGCTGATCGGTTTTTCGGCGGTCGCCATGTGGGCGCTGCTGGCGCTGCTCACCGATAGGTCGGGCCAGGTGCCGCCGTTCCTGCTGTCGGCGATCACCTTCTCGATCGGCACCGGGGTCGGGCTCGTCGCGCGGCTGTTCATGCCGGCGCCCGACAAGGGCCAGGAAATCCCTCGCCAAGTCTGGCTGATCGGCATTGCCGGCCTGTTCGGCTACCATTTCTTCTACTTCACCGCGCTGCGCAATGCGCCGGCGGTGGAGGCGAGCCTGATCGCCTATCTGTGGCCTTTGCTGATCGTGCTTGGCTCGGCGCTGATGCCGGGCGAGCGCCTTGCCTGGAACCATGTCGTCGGCGCGCTGCTCGGCCTTGCAGGTACCGTGCTGATCGTCACCAAGGGCGGTGGGCTGGCCTTCGACGCCCGTTACGCCTTCGGCTATGCCATGGCCGCCGTCTGCGCCGTGCTGTGGTCGTCCTATTCGCTGCTGTCGCGGCGCTTTCCGTCGGTGCCGACCGGCATCGTCACCTGGTTCTGCGCCGCGACCGCGGTGCTGTCGCTCGCCTGCCACTTGGCGCTGGAACAAACGGTTCTGCCTGACGACGCCGGGCAGTGGCTGGCCGTGCTTGGCCTTGGCCTGATGCCGGTCGGTGCTGCCTTCTATGCCTGGGACATCGGCGTCAAACGCGGCAACATCCAGGTACTGGGTGCCGCAAGCTACGCCGCACCGCTGTTGTCGACGCTGGTGCTGATCGCGGCCGGTGTCGCCGAGCCATCGCTGCGCATCGTCGCCGCCTGTGTGCTCATCACCGGCGGGGCGGCCTTGGCGGCAAAGTCGCTGTTCCTGCGCAAGCCCGCCGTGACCGAGAGCGGAGCCGGGGCATCCGAAAGCAGAGCCGGGGCATGACGATGCCGTTCCCGGGCGGCATTGACGCCAACGCCAACGCGACGCTGATCTTTTCGCTGGCGGCCGCGGTGATCTACGCCTTCACGCTTGGCATGCCGCCGACGCTCGCACGCTCGGCGGCAAAGACGCTTGCCGTGGCGATGCTTGCCGTGCTGGCGGCGCTGCAAGGCGGGCCGCTGCTGCTGGTCGCCGCGCTCGCGATCAGCGCCGTTGGCGACGCCTTCCTGTCGCGCGACGGCGAAAAGGCCTTTCTTGGCGGGCTGGCCAGCTTTCTCGTCGCCCATATAGTCTATGTCGTGCTGTTCCTGCGCAGCGGCGGCGGCTTGGAATTGCTGGGCGCCGAATCGTGGCGTGGGGCGATCGCGCTGGCCATTGCGGTGTTTGCGATCGTCATGCTGGCGGCGCTGTGGCGACGCGTCGGCCCCGGCCTGCGCGTTCCGATCGCCGTCTATGTCGCTGCGATCCTGGCGATGGGCGTTTCGGCGCTGACGACAAGCAGCGTCTGGATTATCGGCGGCGCCATGTTGTTCATGGCATCGGACGGTCTGCTCGCCACGGAGAAATTCCTGGTGGCCGCCATCTCGCCGCACCGCGCCTGGATGCGCTTTGCCGTCTGGGTGCTCTACTGCGCGGCCCAGCTCGCGATCACGCTTGGGTTCTTGTTGCGTTAGGGTTGTTTCGGCTGCCAGCCAGGTGCTGCCAGCTCAAAGGCGGCGAAGTCAAAACCCGGTGCGACCGTGCAGCCGACCAGCGTCCATTCGCCCAGGCTGCGCGCCGATTGCCACCAGCCTGCCGGGACGACGATCTGCGGCCGCTCGCCGGCTGCGAGATCGATGCCGAGCACCTGCTCGACAACGGCGCTGCTTTCTTCCCACATCGCCAGCGCCAGCGGGGCGCCGGCATGGAAGTGCCAGACCTCGGCGGCGTCCTTGACCCGGTGCCAGGCCGAAACCTGATCCCGTTCCAGCAGGAAATAGATCGCGGTCGAATGACCGCGCGCACCGCCGGCGTCATCGCGAAAGGTCTCGGCGTACCAGCCGCCTTCCGGATGCGGTTTCAGGCCAAGCGTCGCGATGATTTCGGCGGAGCTGGTCATGGCTTCGAGGATACCACCGGGCTTTAGAAATTATCCTTGCGCTTGCGGATTTCGGCAAAGACCTCGGCGTCCGAGGCTTTCTCCAGCCCAAGATGCTTGCGGATCGCCGGATCGTGCCAGCGTAGGAAGGGATTGGTCGACAGTTCCTCGCCGATCGTCGTCGGCAGCGTCGCCTTGTCGGCGGTGCGCAGCGCCTCGATCTTGGCGGCGCGTTCCTTCAGCGCCGAATTGGTCGGGTCGACGGTCAGCGCGAAACGAGCGTTGGAGAGCGTGTATTCGTGGCCGCAATAGACGACCGTTTCAGCCGGAAGCGCCGCCAGTTTCTTCAGCGAATCATACATGATCGGCGGCTTGCATTCGAACAGCCGCCCACACCCCAGCGCAAACAGCGTGTCGGCGGTGAACGCCACTTTCGATCCAGGCAAATAGTAGGAGACGTGGCCGGCTGTGTGGCCGGGCGTGGCGATCACCTCGATCTTTTCATCACCAAGGTGAAGAACCGAGCCGCCTTCGACGGTTTCGTCGATGCCGGGGATCTTGGCTTTTTCCGCTTCCGGGCCGACGATGCGCAGCTTGAAGCGCGCCTTGAGCGCCAGATTGGCCTCGACATGGTCGGCATGATGATGCGTGGTCAGGATCATCGTCGGCGTCCAGCCGGTGCGTTTGAGCGCGGCCAGGATCGGCGCTTCCTCGGGCGCGTCGATGATCGCGGTCTGGCCGCTTTTGGGGTCATGCACCAGCACGCCAAAATTGTCGGTGCGGCACATGAACTGTTCGATTTCGACCGGCATCGCATCTCTCCGTTGGAGCGTCCTTTGTGCGTCCAGTTGGACGCACAAAGGACGCTCTGACACTTTTTATCTGCTGCATCGTGCTTTCCGAAATCGAAACCGATTTTCGGGCCGATGCGGGAATCGCCGCAGACATAGGGCGCTGGCTCGCGGATGTCATCCGGTCATCAAGGCCTTTTGTTGAAACCCGACGATATCACGGCTACATCCCTGCCATGCATTCCGACATCGTCGATCTTCGCTCCTTCTATTCGACAACGCTCGGCCGGTTCGCCGAGCATTCGATCACCATGGCGTTGTCGTCGATATGGGCAGCCGTGCCAAACGAGCGGCTGGTCGGTCTCGGCTACACCTTGCCTTGGCTGGAGCGCTTCGGCGCCGATGCCGAGCGGGTCTTCGCCTTCATGCCGGCAACGCAGGGCGCGGTGGTGTGGCCGGCGACGGGGCCGACGGCGACGGCATTGGTCTTCGACGAGGAGTTGCCGCTGGTCGATTCCTGCATCGACCGCATGCTGCTCGTCCATTCGCTCGAACATGTCGAGAACCCGCGTGAGACGCTGAACGAGATCTGGCGTGTGCTGTCGCCGGCGGGCCGGGTCGTCATCGTCGTGCCCAACCGGCGCGGCGTCTGGGCGCGCTTCGAGCACACGCCGTTCGGCAATGGCCGGCCTTTCTCGCGCGGCCAGCTGACCGAACTGCTGCGCGAGGCGAATTTCACGCCCGCCTCATGGTCCGATGCGCTGTTCTTTCCGCCGTCGCGGCGGCGCTTCATGATGCGGTTCCATAATGTGCTGGAACGCGTCGGCCGGCGGCTATGGCCGATCTTTTCCGGGGTCATCGTCGTCGAGGCACAGAAGCGGCTCTATCAAGGCGTGCCGGTCGCCCAGCGCGCCTCGCGCCGCGTCTTCGTGCCGGTGCTGTCGCCGCATGGCGCAACCCGGCTCGGCCGCCGAAATGAGCCCGGGGATGCCAAGCCATCGGTTGCGCGGGTGACGGCTTCGTGATCACGGCAAGAGTGCCTGGCGTCGTTTCCCTGCCTATCTGTCGCAAGTGGACTGACAGCGCATCTTGACAGCGCATCTGGCAGTCCATTTGAACGACGGATGCCTTCAAGTCTCTCCAACCGGTTTCAGCACTGAACGCAAGGACCCCGGCCATGGCTGATCAACCGGACTATGCCGCCACCGTTCAGCCGGTTGCCGTGGCGGTTGAAGCCAGCAGCCTGAGCGATCAGGTGGCGACGATCAGGTGGGCGCTGGCGGGATCGCCGGTTCGCAAGTGGTTGCTCTGGACATCGGTTGGCATCATGGCCGTGATCATTGCAACGTCGATCGGCCAGATTCTCCTCAACCGCTGGAATCAGCCTTTCTACGATGCGCTCGCGCGCCGCGACATGGCGGCCTTCCTGCACCAGCTTCTCGTCTTTGCGGCCATTGCTGGCGGGCTGCTGGTGCTCAATGTCGGCCAGACCTGGCTCAACCAGATGATCCGGCTCAGGCTGCGCCAGGCGCTGACGCTGGACCTGATCGACCAGTGGACGAGGCCCGCGCGCGCCTTCCGGCTGGCCAATGCAGGCGCCATCGGCGTCAATCCCGACCAGCGCATGCAGCAGGATGCTGCGCACCTCTCGGACCTGTCGACCGACCTCGGTGTCGGGCTGCTGCAGTCGCTCATCCTGCTCGTATCCTTCGTCGGCGTGCTGTGGGAGCTGTCCTCGGGCTTCGTGTTCCACATCGGCGGGACCGCGCTGGCCATACCGGGCTACATGGTCTGGGCTGCCATCCTTTATGCCGGCACCGCCTCCTGGTTGAGCTGGCTGGTCGGACGCCCGCTCATCGGCCTGAACAGCGACCGCTACACGCGCGAAGCCGAGCTGCGCTCCTCGATGGTGCGCGTCAACGAAAATGTCGATGCCATTGCGTTGTACCATGGCGAGGCCGACGCCAGGCGACGGCTCGAACTCGACCTCGGCACGGTGCTCGGCGCCATGCGGCGCATCTACAGCGCCCAGATCAACCTGGCCTGGGTGACCGACACTTATGGCTGGATCACGGTCGTGGCACCCATCTTGGTCGCCTCGCCGGTCTATTTCTCAGGCGATATCAGCTTTGGCGGACTGATGATGGCGGTGGGCGCCTTCAACCAGGTTCACTCGTCCTTGCGCTGGTTCATCAACAACATCGGCAGTATCGCCGATTGGCGCGCCACGCTCATGCGCGTCGCCGACTTCCGCATCGCGCTCGACGAAACCGATGTGCTGCACGACACGGAGAGGCGCATCGCCTTTGGCGAAAACGCCAATGGCAGCCTGACTTTCGAGAAGCTCGAAGTGGCCTCGCCGGAGGGCTGCACCAGGCTGGCCGACCAGCATGTCGAAATCCGCCCCGGCGAGCGCGTCATGATCACCGGCGACCGGGGCGCCGGCAAGACGCTGTTCTTCCGCGCCATTGCCGGCCTGTGGCCATGGGGCAGCGGACGGATCAGTTTGCCGGCGGGGGAACCCCCAATATTCGTGCCGCGCGTCCCTTATTTCCCGGTCGGTACGTTGCGCGAGGTGCTTGATCATCCGAATGGAGCCGCGCCGGCGAGCGATGCCGACATTTCGGCGGTGCTTGCAGAGGTCGGTCTCGAACGGCTGTCGTCGTCGCTCGACCGCGCCGGGCGCTGGGACCACGAGCTGGGCGATGACGAACAGCGCTCGCTGGCCTTCGCCAGGCTCGCCTTGCGGCGGCCGAAATGGGTGATCATCGATGAAGCGCTGGATGCGTTCGACGGCCCGTCGCTACGGCGGGTGCTGACGATGCTCGAGAAGCGTTTGCCTGGGACTGCGATCCTCAACATCGGGCAGGGCCAGCACAACAATCAGTTCTTTCCTCGCGCGTTGACGATCGTCAAGGATTCCGGCGCTCCAGCTCTGAAGCCCGCCCGCGTCAGGGCCGGCGCGATCGAACCGCCGCCTGCCGTCGCTCGCCGCGAGAAAGTAAGCTGATATCCAGGCGAGGGGTGCAAAGCTTTATTTTGCCGTGATCGCGCAGCAAGCTTGTCGGGAGAAACAACCCTGGCCACGGCCATGCTTGATGCTCTGCGCCTGCTTGCCTGTCTTGCCTGCGCCCAGGCCGCCGCCTCGCCGCCGGATGCGCTGGCCGTCGACGTCGAGCTGGTGCTGGCGGTCGACATCTCGCTATCGATGGACGAGAAGGAGTTCGCCCTGCAGCGCGCCGGTTATGTCGAGGCGCTGCGGCATCCCGACTTTATCAAGGCTGTTCGCGCCGGCCCCACGGGCCGGATCGCGCTCACCTATTTCGAATGGGCCGGCACGGTGCGCGACGACGCGGTCATCGGCTGGCAGATCATCGACAGCGCCGAGAGCGCCAACAGCTTTGCCGACAAGGTTGCGGCCCGCCCGTTCCGGAGCTTCCGCGGCACCTCGATTTCCGGTGCGCTGGCCTTCGGCACCGAGCTTTTCGATCGCACGTCCTTCGAGGGCGAACGCAGCGTCATCGATATTTCCGGTGACGGTCCGAACAATATCGGGCCGCCGGTCACCGCGACGCGCGATGCGGCGACCGCAAAAGGCATCGTCGTCAATGGCCTGCCGATCCTGATCAGCCCATCGCCCACCTTCAGTCATCTCGACCAGTATTATGCGCAGTGCGTGACCGGGGGCCCCGGTTCCTTCGTGCTGCCGATCTATGCGGCCGCCGAATTTTCGACGGCCATCCGGCGCAAGCCGATCCTCGAAGTAAGCGGCATTCAGAACAAGGCGAGAATCATCCCCGTCGACGCGGCCACGCCGATAGACTGTCTGCAAGGCGAGCGGGACAGGCGGTTCCTGTCAGATCCGTATTTTCCGGAACTCGACCGGTGAGCTTGCCGTGACTTGTCGTGCATGTCGTTGTCCCAAAACCGCTGGACACTTTTGGGCGACATGCAATCAGGCCGGTCGGGCGCCAAACTTGTCGCGGAACTCGTTGTAGAGATCGCGGCGCCAGCGCCGGCCATGGACATAGCCGTGCAGTAGCTCCGGCAACGAGTAGCCGAGCGCTGTCGACGAGCGATTGGCCATGTAGCCCTCAAATGCTTGAGGTATCCGGCCTCGGAGGATATCGGCGATAATCTGCCGCGAGATCATGTAGGGCGGAATATGCGGGTAGGCGTCGGCAATATGCGGATGTTTGCCCATCAGGTTCGCATAGGCTTCGACATAGCCGTTACGGCGGCCCGAAATCGAGTTTTCCGAATTGTATTTCGTCCAGTCGATGTCCTCGGACAAACGCGCGCCATGGCGGCGGGCAAGCCGCAGCAGCAATTCGCGATCCTGCATCCGGGTGATGTCGCTGTCATAGCCGCCAATGCCCAGCAAGGCCTCGCGACGGGCGGTTATCGCGGAGCCGGCGATGAAGATCGTCTGCGCGACCAGCGTTCGTTCCAGCATCGTCGGGCTCACGAATGCGTCGCGGTTGACGCAATTGGTGGCGCGGTTGCCCTTCAGGGAGACAAAAGAGCTGATCAGCACCTGAAGTGTCGGATTGTCATCGAAGCAGGCCAGGGTCCGTTCAAGCCGGTGCGGCAGGTAGACGTCGTCCGAATCGAGGAACGTCACCACGGGCGCCCGCGCTCGCTCGATGCCGGCATTCCTGGCGGCGTTGGCGCCTCGCCATTTCGCGCCGACATAGATCAGCCGCGGGTCTTGAATGCGGGCGAGCGCCGCCTCGGTTCCATCGGTCGAGCCATCGTCAACGACAATATGCTCGAGCCTTGGCATGCTCTGGGAAAGCACGCTTTCCACGGCGCGCAACACTGATTCGCGCCGATCGTGGGTCGGCGTTATGACCGTGATGAGAGGTGTCGGTTCGATGATCCCGGCCATGTCGTGTCAGCTGTTTCCTGCGCAGGGTTGCGCGTCTATCCAGGACTTTTCGATTTTCAGAACGGTCGAATGGATCGGACTTTCCTTTCCGCTACACCTCATAGTCGATGTGACGTTACAAAAACCAGCTGCCCGTGTCACTCACCGTGCCGGTCCATGGCCCGCGCGAGATAACGAATTCCCATTGTTAGCGCTCCAATTGCAACAGCACTGCCGGACAGAGCATTTGCGAATCACCACGGAAGCGACACGCGCGACCGATAGCGCGTATTCCATTACCTCGGACGTAATCGCTTTGCGCTCAACGTTTGAGCAGATTGCTGTTGCGAGGCCAGCTGGTCGGCTTCGATACAAAGGGAATACAAATCATGACCGCTTACGCCGTTGCCCATATGCGCCAGGCCACGATGGGCCCGCAGATCGTCGAATATCTGCACAAGATCGATGCCACGCTTAAGCCTTTCGGCGGCCGGTTTCTGGTTCATGGCGGCGATGTGGAGGTGATCGAGAACGACTGGCCGGGCCACCTGATCATCATCGAATTTCCCGACAGGCAGCATGCGCGTAACTGGTACAGCTCGCCCGCCTACCAGGCGATATTGGCGCTGCGTACGGACAATTCAGAGTCCGACGTGGTGTTCGCCGATGGCGTCGAATATCCGCACAAGGCCACGGATGTTCTGAGTTGACTGGTCCCAGACCAATCCAACGTTGCGGGCGTGGCTCAAGGGATCGCGACAAATCGCCTAGCCCGAATATCTCACAGAGTTGAGGTGCATCGGGGCTCCGAATCAGGGAAAATGCTTCTGCGACAAAGACTTACCCTAGGCA
>NZ_JAMYLL010000026.1:0-79782 GCF_040318045.1 Mesorhizobium sp. M1338
CGCGGTTTAATCTCGGGCTGCGATCTTTGTCTCATCCGGCCTGGTTTCCGGGGTGTTGCCCTGGCCGACCCCCCGGCCGCCACGCCCACCTTATTTGCTTGCCACCCCTCCCGGGCGGCCCCCCGGGGGGGAGGATGGCTTATTTCTTCACCAGCTCGTTGGCATAGGCTTCAAGCTCGCTGAGGCCGCCCTTGACGTCGGTACGGGTGCCGGTGACCAGTTCCTCGAGGATGATGCCCCAGCGATCGCCAAGATCCGGCCAGCGCGGATCCTGCCAGAAGTTGACCGCCGTGACCTTGCCTGTCTCGGCCAGCGCCTGACCGAGATCGGCGCCGTAGATGTGGGCGAATTCCTTGCTGGACAGGACGCTGGTGCGGTTCAGTTCACCGAACTGGTGCGCGTCGAGCCGGCGCTTCTCGTTTTCCTTCGACGTCGCCCAGGCGATGAACAGGCCCGCGCATTTCTTCGACGCATCATCGGCATTGGCTTTTGCCGCGATGGCGAGGCCATGGCCGTAGCCACCACCGGTGAGCGGCGACGGCGGCGGCAGGAAGCCGATCTTGCCGACCACTTGCGAGGTCTTGGGATCGACAGCCATGCCCGACAGCGGCGTCGATTCGACGAGAATGGCAACCTGGCCAGACAGGAACGCGCCGGTCGATTCATCCCAGCTGCCGGTCTGCGTGCCGGGCGCCGAATCCTTGAACAGCTTCAGGTAGGTTTCGGTTGCCTTCACGGCGGCATCCGAGTTGAAGGCTGGCTTGTCGCCGTCGAACCACTGGCCGCCATAGGCCTTGAAGAACGGCATCCAGCGCCAGACATTGGCGCCCGAACCGCGTGCGCCGCGCAATGCGATGCCATATATGCCCTTGTCCGGATTGGTCAGCTTCGGCACGTCGGCGATCAGTTCGTCCAGCGTCTTCGGCGGCTGGATGCCGGCCGCCTCCAGAATATCCTTGCGGTAAACCATCAGGTCGCCGCCGCCGGTCAGCGGCGCGAACCAGGCCTTGCCGTCATAGGTGGCGACCTTCTGGCGGCCCGGATCGAAATCGGCGTAGTCGTAGTCCGCCGGATAATAGTCGGTGAGCGGCACGATCCATTTCGACGAAGCGAACAAGGCGACGTTGGCTTCGTCGACATAGTAGACGTTGTAATTGCCGACGGTGGACGCATCGGCGCGCGATTTCGCCCGGCGGTCGTTCTCGTTCAGATAATCGATCTGGAAGCTGGCGCCGCTCAACTTCTGGAACTCGTCCTTGGAGTCCTCCAGAAGCGTCAGGCCGTCACGTGGCTGCGCCAGCACCTTGACCGGCGCCGAGCAGACCGGCGCCTGCGCCAAGGCGATGGTGGAAACGGTAGTGGAAAGCATAAAAGCTGCGCCAAGGCTGGCAGCAAGCCGAACTGGTTTCATGATCTTTTCTCCTCCAGGAACAATTCGCAGGAAGCGGAAGTCCTCGGGCTACGCGATCCTCACCATCGCCCGAGTGACAATGCCACCCGTCGCTAAAATGCGGAGTTGCGAGGAGGCTTGCTAGAAGCCTCGTTGCAGCAGACCTGTACTTTTATGCATTGTGCGATGCAAAAACCGGCGCCGCGATACGAAGCCTGTCACATGAGTATCGATTTGGTCTGAAAGGATATTTCAGGACGCGCTTATGCGCGCATTGTCAGCCGCTGCCTCGACAGCCGGCGATAAGATGACGGCGTCATCTTGTGCTTGCGCATGAAGGCGCGGTTGAAGTTCGAGATGTTCATGTAACCGACCTGAAAACAGATGTCGGTGATCGCAATATCGGTGTCCGCCAAAAGCTTGCAGGCCTGCCAGAGCCTGAGCTTGGCAAGGTGGTCGCTGAAGCTGTTGCCGGTGTTCTTCTGGAAGAACCGCGAAAACGTGCTCTCCGTCATTCCGGCCAGTTCCGCAACCTCAGGCAGCTTCAGATCCTCGGCGAAATGCTGGAACAGATAGGTCAACGTGCGCTGGATGATGTCCAGCGAGGCGGCATCGAGAACCGGCGAGAAATCCGGCGACGACAGCAATTCGTATTCGTCGGTGCGAGCGAGAAGATCGACGAGATTCAGGAAAAGACAGAACCTGTTCAGCCCGCTAACCTCACCCATCCGCTCCATGATGTCGGCACCGTCCAGCGCGGTGCGGCCGTGAAAGACCATGCCGCGCAGCGAGCGTTCGAGGAACGGTTCCAGTTCGCGCAATTCCGGCAACAGGCCTGCCGACCCGCGCAACCTCTGCGCATCGAACTGCAGGACGATGTCGCGGCCTTCGATCAGTTCTCCCGGTTGCACCGCGGTCACCCAGTCATGCGGCAGGCCGCCACCGACGATGGTCAGGTAGCCCGGCCCGAATTCGCCGATATGATCGCCGACCAGAACCACGCCGGAGGATTTTCGCAGCAGGTGGATCTCGTATTCCGGATGGAAGTTCCAGACATTGCGCTCCCAGGGATAGTCGTCGAGCCGCCACAGGAAACTTTCGCTCGCCTCGGTGACGATGTGTTCGAAGGACGGCGCTGTCCGCGGGATCGCGGCCGTGTTCTTCCTGCGCCTGAACTGCATCCTGCCTCCTGAAAAATCGGGAATCTGCCGTCGCACCGTCCATGCAATCCGTAGCAGCCGATTGCCCGCATGTGAAATGCATCTCGGCGGCAACCAATGGTGGTCCGAGTATTCCGGCTGGCTCAATCTGTTCCCGCTCCTCCTCTCTTGCCTTCATGTCGCGTTTCGTCCAAAAGCTGGCGCAAACGCCGCGAAACCGAAGGTTTTGCCGTTTGAATGCGGCTTCCGGCTCTTTGCCGACGCGCCGCAACTGGAAAGAGCAGGACAATGTCTGCGTTCGAAGCCGGCGCTCGCGTGCCGGAAAATCTTTGGCGTCAGGAAATCATGGCGACGCTGGCGCTCGCCTGGCCGATGGTGCTGACCAATCTCGGCCAGACCGCGATGACGGCCACCGACGTCATGATGATGGGTCGTCTGGGGCCTGGTACGCTGGCCAGCGGCGCGCTTGGCGCCAACCTTTATTTCATGCCGCTGATCTTCGGGCTTGGCCTGATGCTGGCGACCTCGCCGATGATCGCGACCGAGCTCGGCCGCCGCGGCCATTCGGTGCGCGACCTGCGCCGCACCGTGCGCCAGGGCCTGTGGCTGGCGATTTTGATCTCGATCCCGATCTGGCTCGTGCTTTGGCACGGTGAGGCCATTCTGCTGGCGATGGGCCAGGATCCGGCGCTCGCCCATGAGGCGGGTGTCTATCTGCGCTGGCTCGAATGGGCGGTGCTGCCCTTCTATGGCTATATCGTGCTGCGCTCGTTCATCTCGGCGCTGGAACGGCCGGGCTGGGCGCTGGTCATCGTCTTCGTCGCCGTCGCCTGCAACGTCTTCTTCAACTGGGTGTTCATGTTCGGCAATCTCGGTGTGCTTTCGATGGGCATTGCCGGCTCGGGCCTTGCCACCTCGCTGTCCAGCACGCTGATGTTCGTCGGCATGGCTGTCGTGGTGATGCTGGAGAAGAAGTTCCGGCGCTACCGTCTGTTCGGGCGCTTCTGGCGCGCCGACTGGCCGCGCTTCAGGGGCCTTCTGCGGCTCGGCCTGCCGATTGCCGGCCTCCTCGCCTTCGAGGTGACGATCTTCAATGCGGCAGCGCTGCTGATGGGTCTGATCGACGCGGATTCGCTGGCCGCGCACGCCATCGCCATCCAGATCGCCTCGATCAGCTTCATGGTGCCGCTTGGCCTCAACCAGGCGGTAACGGTGCGCGTCGGGCTTGCGCACGGCGCCGGCAATCCGGAAGGCGTTTCCCGCGCCGGCTGGACCGCCTTCGTCATCGGCGTCTCGTTCATGGCGCTGATGGGGCTGGTGATGATCCTGTGGCCGCATCCGCTGATCAGCGCCTTCATCGATCTGGGCAATCCGGCCAATGCCAGGGTGATCGGGCTTGCCGTGTCGTTTCTCGCCTTCGCAGCACTGTTCCAGGTCTTCGATGGCGCGCAGGCCGTGGCCGCCGGCATGCTGCGCGGCCTGCACGACACCAAGGTGCCGATGATCTATGCCGCGATCGGATATTGGGGCGTCGGCCTGCCGCTCGGCGTGCTGCTCGCCTTCCATTTCGGCTTCCACGGCGTCGGCATCTGGATCGGCCTGTCGTCGGGGCTTGCCGTGGTGGCGGCGCTGCTTCTGGCGCGCTGGCTGCGGCGGGATCGCCTGGCACCGCCGCTCGCCTTTGGTCATTGAAACGGACGGCCGCCGGCTCGGCGGCTGTTTGTCCTAACATCGGGGAGCAGAAAGCTGGCGTTCTGCTACCCGCGGGGATATGGGCGGTTCCCTCCTTCAATGGCCAATGACGTATCATGCCAATCTTGCCGAGGACGAAGGTCTAACCTACACCCTCATCTCGGACATGGATGGACTGGTGTGACTGCGTGAGACAGGCGGCAAGCGCGACATCTGCTCTAGGAACGTGTGACCAGTGCTAGGGGCAAGCCGTGAAGCGCGCATTTTTTCGATTGGTTGCTTCGATGATCCTGGTGTCCGTCGTAACCGGCTGCACCGGCATTTCCTACTATGCGCAATCCGTGAACGGTCATCTGCGGATCATGACGGCGCGCAAGGATGTCGGGAGACTGATCGAGGAACCTTCGACGCCGAAGGCATTGCGCGCCCGAATGGCATCGGCGAGTGCCATACGACAGTTTACAACAGATGAACTGGCGCTGCCCGACAACAATAGCTACCGCAGCTATGTTGATATCGGTCGGGACTCGGTGACATGGGCTGTCTTCGCCGCGCCGGAATTCTCGCTGACGCCGCGAACATGGTGTTTTCCCGTTTTCGGCTGCGTGCCCTACCGAGGATATTTTTCCAAGAAGTCCGCGACTGAAATCGCAGTCGAACTTCGAGAACAGGGCATGGACGTCTATGTGACTGGCATCACTGCATATTCCACGCTTGGCTGGTCAAGTGACCCGCTGCTAAGCACGATGTTCGGCGAGGATGAAACCTATCTTGCAGGGCTGGTTTTCCATGAACTGGCCCACCAGCGCGTCTACGTGCACGACGATTCCGCATTCAACGAGGCGTTCGCTGTCGCCGTCGAAACAACCGGCGTGAAAAAATGGCTGCACGCGGCTGGTGATACCGCCGCATTGCGCCGTTACGAAGCTGCCCGGAGGCGCAAGACCGGATTTCTTGCGCTTGTCTCGCAGACCCGGGACGAGTTAACGCAAGTCTATTCCAACTCCGGCACCTCGGAGCAAAAGCTGGCCGCAAAGACGGCCGCGATTGAACGGCTGCGGATGCGCTACCGATACATGCGCGACAGGCGCTGGGGCCGATACCGGGGATACGATGCCTGGTTCGCTTCCCCAATCAACAACGCGAAGCTCGCCGCGACTGCCGTGTACGGGGAACAGGTTCCGGCGTTTCTCCGCCTGTTCGACTTGTGTTCGGGCGACTATATCAGGTTCTATGCGTCGGTCCGACGGATTGGCGCATTGGACGAAGCTCACCGTGCCGAAGCACTTGCGGCGGCAGATAGCTGTTATTGAGCCGGTCAAATGTGAAGGCCCGAAGCGTCGGAGATATCCCGGAATCCAGCCTCGGTCATCCACGCGCTATACCGACCTTCAGTGTACGATTCGTAACGGATACTGCTGGCGAAGCTGAACGAACGTCGATTTCTGAGAATGTCTGTCGCCGCCTCGAACATCCGACATGCGCGCGGTTCTACTGGTCCGAAAACCTCACGCTCACGCCACGCTGCCGAAAATAAGCCTGCATCAATTTGCGGCCCGAACGGTTGTTCTGCGCCAACTTGGTCGGATCGAACACCGCCTGTTTTATCCCCTCTCGTGTCAGCGCCGCCTTAAGCGTCGCGATATGTGCGTCGATGTCGGCATTGTCCGCCCGGAGCGAGGCATAGATGCTCTCGGTCGCCTCGGCCACGGTTGGTTCGCTCACTGGTGTCGTCCTTTGGTTGGTTTGGGCGGCGGCTTAGCACAGATTCGCGGCTCCGCCGATACCGATGAGACCGTCAGTACACGGCGCCCGTCGCGAAGGCGAACCGTTCCTTATGGGGCTTCGTAGAGTTCCAGCGGCAATCCATCCGGGTCCCTGAAAAAGGTAAACCGTTGGTCTGTATATGGGTCGATCCGGATTGGCTCAACGGCAACGCCCGCGGCTTCCAGGCGCATAATTACGGGATCAAGGCTCGCCACGGCAAATGCCAGATGTCTCAGGCCTGTCGCCTCTGGATGGGACGGCCGCATCGCTGGTGCGGGGAAGGAGAACAATTCCAGTTGGACCGACCCGATCCGCAGATCCGCCTTCCATGACCGCCGCTCCTCCCGATAGACCTCCCGGATCAGATCGAGGCCGAGGAGTTCGACGTAGAACCGTCGCGACCGGTCGTAGTCGGTGCAGATCAACGCGACGTGGTGAATGGCGTTCAGCATACTGCCAACTCTAGTCAAGCTGGGATTTGAGGCCAAGGTCACCATCGGGTCCGTGGCACTTTGTAGATGTCGCCGTTCGCGAAGGTCGCCTCGTCCATATCGTGCGCGCCTTCACTTGTGAGAGACCACTTGGGTCAAAAGCTGACGAATCCTGTCGTCCCGCAGGTGGTGGTCAACACAACATGCCTTCCGCTCAGTGTAATGCCGCCCGCTTCTCGAGCTTGCGCGCGTATTGTGTCAGCGGAAAGCACATGACGAAAAAGATCAGCGCCACCAGCCCGTAGACCTTGAACGGTTCGAAGGTGGCGTTGTTGATGGCGTTGGAGGTTCGCACCAACTCCTCGAAGCCGATGATAGAGGTAAGCGCGGTTGATTTGATCAGCTGCACCAGGAAGCCGACAGTCGGCGCGCGGGTGATCGAAAACGCCTGCGGCAGGATGATCAGTCTGAGCTCCTGCAGGTAGTGCAGGCCGAGGCTGGCTCCGGCGTCCCATTGGCCTAACGGCAGCGCGGCGACGCCGGAGCGCCAGATTTCGGCGAGGTAGGCACTGGCGAAGAAGGTGAGGCCGAGCACCGCCGCCGTCCATGGCTCGATGCGCAGGCCCAGCATCGGCAGGCCAAAGAACATCAGGAACAGCTGCATCAAGAGCGGCGTCCCCTGGAACAGGGCGATGTAGCCGGACGCAATGCGCCGGCTCCACTTGTTCTCAGCGATCCTGAAGAACAGCACGATCAGGCCGACGATGCCGCCGCCGATGAAGGCACCCAGCGACAGCAGCACCGTCCAGCGGGCGGCGAGCAGCAGGTTGCGCACGATGTCCCAGAAGGTGAATTCGATCATGACACGCCGGCCCCCAGGACGCGGCGTCCGCCGGTGACCAGCAGCCGGCGCAAGGCCATCGACATCAAGAGATAGACCATCGTCACGACAAGATAGGTCTCGAAGGAGCGGAAGGTGCGCGCCTGCAGCATGTCGGCTTCGTAGGTCAGTTCACGCACCGCGATCTGCGACACCACGGCGGACTCCAGCATCATGATGACGATCTGGCTGGTCAGCGCCGGGAAGATCACCTTGAGCGCCTGCGGCAGCACGATCTTGATGAAGACCTGGCGTGGCCTCAAGCCCAGCGCGAGCGCTGCTTCCGTCTGTCCGCCGGGCACGGCGTCAAGCCCGGCGCCGACGATCTCGATGGTGTAGGCCGCCATGTTGAGCGTCATCGCCAACATGGCGGCAAGCACCGGATCGAGCCTGATGCCGAGGCTGGGCAAGCCGAAGAAGATGAAGAACAGCTGCACCAGGAACGGCGTGTTGCGGATGATCTCGACATACCAGGCGATAGCCCGCTTGAGCAGCACCGGGCCGTTGCGGCGTCCCGCGGCACCCAGGATGCTGAGGAACGTTCCCGCCAGCGTGGTTACGGCGATCAACAGGATCGTCGTGGCCGCGCCGCGCGCGATATCGCCGACAGCACCTGGAAGCCAGGCGAAGGCCACGGAAACTCAATCCTTGAGATTGTCGGGATTGAGCGACGTCTTCAGCCAGGCTTTCGAGCTTTCGTCCAGCTTGCCGTCCGCCAGCATCTTGACGACGGCGTCGTTGACCGCCTTTTTCAGGCTGTCCTCATTCTTGTTGAGGCCGATATGCGAGGGCGAGGTCAGGAGCTGGAACTTCTGCTCCGGCTTCAGCGCGTCCTGCTTGGCCAGCACCTGCGCGCCGACATCGTTGCCGACGACCATCAGCTGGGTCTGGCCGGAGATGAAGGCCTGGATCACCGAATTATAGTTGTCGAAGCGCTTGATGTCGGCGGACGCCGGCGCCGCCTCGGTGAGCGAGGTGTCTTCCAGCGTACCTCGGTTGACGGCGATCGACTTGTCGGCGAGGTCTTCCTTGCCCTTGACCGAAAGTGCCGCCGGACCGATCACGGCGATATAGTAGGGCGCGTAGGCGACTGCGAAGTCGATGACCTGCTCGCGTTCCTTCGAATAGCCGACGCTCATCAAGAGGTCGACGCGATGGTCGTTCAAATAAGGAATGCGGTTCTGGCCGGTGACGGCGACGGGGTTGAGCTTCACCTTGAGCGTGTCGGCGATGTATTGCGCGACGTCCATGTCATAGCCCTTGAGACTCATATCGGCGCTGGCCGAGGAGAAGGGCGGGAAATCGGCGAAGACGCCGACATTGATGCTGCCGGCCTTGGTGATATCCGCCAGCGCATCGGCGTTGGCCGCCTGAATTGCAAGGCCGAAACCGGTCGTGCCAAGCATCAGCACGGCGGCGATTGAGGTAAATGTCTTTCGGATCGTCATTGTCATTCCCCTGTCTGGACGCTTTGTTTGTTTGATACGGCCGCCGGCTCCAGCACGGCGGCCGCCTTTGCTTTTTCTGAACGTCAGGCTGCCTTGCCTGTTATCGCTGGGCTGAACACCATCAGGCTCAGGATCTCGAACAGCACCTGTGCGGCGGCATGCGCCGTGTTGGTGGTGGCGTCGTATTGCGGCGCCACCTCGACGACGTCGCCGCCGACGATGTTGAGACCTTTCAGGCCGCGCAGCAGTTCGAGCACTTCGCGTGTCGTCAGCCCGCCGACTTCCGGCGTGCCGGTGCCGGGCGCGAAGGCAGGATCGATGCTATCTATATCGAAGGAAACGTAGGTCGGCCCGTCGCCGACGATCTTGCGCGCCTTCTCGATGATGGCGGGAATGCCGAGACCGGTCACCTCCTCGGCATGGACGACGGTCATGCCGGACTCGTAGGTGAACTCCCACAGATATTCGGCCGAGCCGCGAATGCCGATCTGGATCGTGCGCGTCGGATCGAGCACGCCGTCGAGCACGGCGTTGCGGAACGGCCCGCCATGGTGGAATTTGGTCATGTCGAACAGGCCACTGGTGTCACAATGGGCATCGATGTGGATCAGCCCGACCGGAGCCTTCTTGCCGACGGCCTTCAGGATCGGATGGCTGATCGAATGGTCGCCGCCCACAGACAATGGAATGACGCCGGCATCGACGATCTGGTTGGTGCGGCGCTCGATATCCTCATGGCTGACCTCCAGCCGATAGCGGCTGCGGAACGGCGTATCGCCGATGTCGGCGACCCTGAGCTCATGCGTAGGCGCGCATTCCAGCACGTGATTGTAGGGGCCGATGCGCTCGATGGCGCGCAGCGCCCTTGGCCCGAAGCGCGAGCCCGGCCGGTTGGTGACGCCGAGATCCATCGGCACGCCGATCATGGCCACCTGCAAATCGCCGAAATCCGGATTGTCGGCCGCTATTTCGCGGTAGGGCGCGGCGAGGAAGGTCGGGATGCCGGAATAGGGCGCCAGCCGTGTACCGCTCTTGGAAAAGATCTTGTCGGCGACCTTGCGGAATTTCGGGTCGAACATTTCGCCGCCATGGCTTTCGCCATATTTGCGACGCAACGCGTCGAGCTTGCCGCGATCGTATCCCATATCCGCTCCTCCTGCCGGGCTGATGCAGTGCGACCGTTGGCGATGCCTGGCGAGCCGACCATCATCCGGCCGGGTCGCTGTCGCGCTGGCTGCCTGCAGATTTCACGTCTTGAAGCTGTTCCGAGCTCAAGTGTCTGGCAGCCGCATTGAAAAATCAAATGATAATGTTAGGCTGCTCTCTGTGAGAAAATCTCACAATCAACCCTGAGCACGATCCCGTCCGAAAACCGGCCTCCACTTTTCGGGATCGTGCTGAAATGGATGCTCATGGCCAACCGGCTGCCGCCTCTCAATCCACTGCGTGCCTTCGAGGCAACGGCTCGCCATGGCTCGCTGACCAAGGCGGCGGGTGAACTGAACGTCACGCATGGCGCCATCAGCCACCAGATCAAGGCACTCGAGCAGTCGCTCGGCGTCAAGCTGTTCGAGCGGGTCGGTCAGCGGGTCAAACTGACTCCACACGGCGCCGAACTCTTGCCTGCGGTCTCGACGGCCTTCGACAGCATCGCGGCCGCCACCCAGCGCATGACAAGGCCGGCGAGCAGCGGCACACTTTCAGTCTCCTGCGTGCCGGCGCTGCTGTTGCTGTGGATGACACCGCGGCTCGGCGGTTTCATGGCGCAATATCCCGACATAAGGCTGACGCTTATCCCCTCCAACGACCCTAAGGATCTGCGGGCGCCGAATATCGACGTCTGCGTGCATTATGGCGACGGCAGCTGGGCCGACTGCTGGATGCGCAAATGGTCGGGCCTCGAACTGTTTCCCGTGGTCAGCCCGACCTTGATCAACAACCGTCCGATCCGCGGCGTCAGGGATCTCGCCGACCATGTCTTCCTGCATGGCGACGATGGCCGCGAATGGCACACATGGCTGGCGGCCGCCGATGCGCTGGACCTGGAGCGGGGCCGCCGCCATCACCTTGGCGATGCACGCGTGGCGACCGAGGCGGCGGTGCATGGCCATGGCGTGGCGTTGGGCGATTCGGTGACGGCAAGTGCGCTGCTGGCCAGGGGTATGCTGGTTGCGCCGTTCAGTCTGTCGGTGCCGGCGGTCGACGATTTCTATGTCGTCTGCCGCAACGAGATGAGGGCGACGCCGATCGTTCAGCTGTTCATCGATTGGCTGTTCGCCGAGAAGGCGCAAGATGACGGCCGCGCCGACGCACCGGTGGCGGGCCGCATCGTCAGCCGCCGCAAGCGTCCGGCGCTCAGGGTCATCGGTGCCAAGACCGGGACCTGACAACGGCTTGCGGTGGCCGTCGGTGATGTTCCGTCTCCGCAGGGTTCTCTTTTTGTCGGGCCAGCCTGAAACCGGGCAGCGTTTTTGCCAATTCGATGCTATGAGGCCTGTCGCGGTTGTGGATTGCAGGCAGCAAAGGCGGTGTTGAAACATGGCTAAGACCGATATTGCGCGGCGGGTCTACAACCACACCTGGAAGCTCGATCCGATCGTGCGCAGCCTGCTCGACACGGATTTCTACAAGCTTTTGATGCTGCAGATGATCTGGGGCATGTACCCCAAGGTCGAGACCACCTTCTCGCTGATCAACCGCACCACCTCTGTGCGGCTGGCCGACGAGATCGATGAAGGCGAATTGCGCGAACAGCTCGATCATGCCCGCACCTTGCGCTTCTCCAAGAAGGAGATGATCTGGCTCGCCGGTAACAATTTCTACGGCCGCAAGCAGATCTTCGAGCCGGAGTTTCTCGCCTGGCTGGAAGGCTTCCGGCTGCCCGAATACGAGCTGTCGAAGCGGGACAGGCAATATGAACTGACCTTCAGCGGGCCGTGGATGTACACCACGCTGTGGGAGATCCCGGCGCTGGCGATCATCAACGAACTCCGATCTCGCGCGGCCATGCGGGCGTTCGGGCCGTTCGCGCTCGATGTGCTCTATGCGCGCGCCAAGGCCAAGATGTGGGCCAAGACCGAGCGGCTGAAAGCGCTGCCCGGCATCCGCATCTCAGACTTCGGCACGCGCCGGCGCCATTCCTTCCTGTGGCAGCGCTGGTGCGTCGAAGCGCTGAAGGAAGGCATCGGCGAGGCATTCACCGGCACCTCCAACGTGCTTCTGGCGGTGGACAACGACCTCGAAGCGCTTGGCACCAACGCGCATGAGCTGCCGATGGTGTTCGCGGCGCTGGCCAATTCGGAAAAAGAGCTGAAACAGTCGCCCTACAAGGTGCTGCAGGACTGGCAGCGCTACTATGGCGGCAATCTGCTGATCGTGCTGCCCGACGCCTTCGGCACCGCGTCGTTCCTGCGCGACGCGCCGGACTGGGTGGCCGACTGGACCGGCTTCCGCCCCGACAGCGCGCCGCCTATCGAGGGCGGCGAGAAGATCCTGTCGTGGTGGCGCGACAAGGGCAAGGATCCCCGCCAGAAGCTGCTGATCTTCTCCGACGGGCTTGAGGTCGAGACAATCGAAGAGACCTACCGCCACTTCAAGGGCAAGGTGCGCATGTCCTTCGGCTGGGGCACCAATTTGACCAATGATTTCGAAGGCTGCGCGCCGACCGAAACCAACAGGCTCGACGCCATCTCGCTGGTCTGCAAGGTCACCGAAGCCAATGGAAGGCCGGCGGTCAAGCTGTCGGACAACCCGGCCAAGGCAACCGGCGACGAGGACGAGATCGAGCGGTATTTGCGCATCTTCGGTGAAAAGGACCGCGTGGAGCAACTGGTCAAGGTGTGAGGGGTGGCCGCGGCAGCCAAGATGGCAGTCTTGGATAGGATGAGTTCCTTCGCCACCGAACGCCATCGTCGGTCGTTTGCCTTGTTGCTTGCGGCCCTGTGGTTCATCTCACCCACCCCGGCCTTCGCCCACGCCTCCGATCGCGGCCACGTCCTGCTCCTGCCAACCGGCTACTATCTGGCCGGCGGCGCCTTTGCCGTTGCCGTCAGCTTCCTCGTCCTGGCACTGCTGCCAGCGGATTCGCTTGGACGTTTCTGGCGCCGGCGCCTGCCGCTATTCACCTTCAGTGACAGCGCCCGCACTGCCGTCAGCCTGATATCCTTTGCCGGCTTTGCAATCCCCGTCACCGCCGGCTTGTTCGGCAGTCGAGACCCGCTCTCCAACCCGCTGCCACTGGTGATCTGGACCCTTCTATGGGCTGGCACCACGCTGCTGCAGGGCGTCTTCGGCGATCTCTGGTCATGGCTTAACCCGTGGTACGGTCCGTGGCGCCTCGTCTCGCACCTGTTGGGCGGGGACGACGGGGGAAGGTGGCGACTCCCGCGATGGCTTGGCTACTGGCCGGCAGTGATACTGTTTGTCGCCTTTGCCTGGTTCGAACTCATCGATCCGGCGCCTGACGATCCGGCGCGGCTGGCTTGGATCGTGGGCCTTTACTGGCTGTTCTCTTTCCTTGCGATGCTGGCATTCGGCTATCGCGCCTGGAGCCGCGGCGGCGAATTCCTGACGGTCTTCTTTTCGCTAGTGGCACGCTTCGCTATCGTCGAGCGCGACGAGAACGGCCGGCTTGGCCTGTGCTGGCCGGGCGCCAAGCTACTGGCCGCCGAGCCGTTGCCGACCAGCGGCATTGCCTTCCTGCTGCTGGCCCTGTCATCCGTTTCCTTCGACGGCCTGTCGAAAACCTTCTTTTGGCTCGGCCTGTTCGGCATCAACCCGCTCGAATTTCCCGGCCGCACCGCGGTTATCGGCAGCGGCACTCTCGGGCTCGTCCTGACATTCGTGCTGCTGGCGGCGGTGTTCCTGCTTGCCGTCTGGCTCGGCCAGCGTCTCGCCGGCAGCGATCAAACTCTTGGACAGGCGGCTGGCCTGCTGGTGTGGTCGATCGTGCCGATCGCGCTTGCCTATCATGTCGCGCACTATCTGACGGCGCTGCTCGTCGACAGCCAATATGCGCTTGCGGCACTTTCCGACCCGTTCGCGCAGGACTGGAACCTGTTCGGCACCGCCGACATGCGGATCGAGGCCGGCATCGTTGCCGGGGCGGACTCGGCGTGGTGGCTGTGGAATGTCCAGGCCGGCACCATCATATCAGGCCATGTGCTCGCCGTCCTCGTCGCCCACGGCTTCGCCTGGCGCCTGCACCCGCAGCCCTCCCTTGCGGCACTCAGCCAGTTCCCGCTTACCCTGCTGATGATCGCCTATACCGTCTTCGGCCTCTGGTTGCTTGCCACGCCGACCGTCGGATGAGAAAAAGGCGGCCTCGAATGTCGCTGGAGAAGCTCGCTTGCCACATCAAGGCTTTGGTGATTTAGTTTGTACACATGCAATTTTTTACGTCCTCTGAGCGAGGATGCCGAAGCGCCTTAATCGTTGGTCAACACTAAAAAAACAGGGGAACGAACATGGCTGACAAGAACGGATTTTTCGACCTCTCCAAGACCGCCCTCAGCCGCCGCACGGCGCTGAAGGGTCTGGCCGCGGGCGCCGGCCTCGCCGTCGCACCGGGCTTCGTCCGCTATTCCCAGGCGCAGAGTTCGGCGCCGATCAAGATCGGCTTCCAGTCGCACCGCACCGGCATCGGCGCCGCCTATGGCCGCTGGTACGAGAAGACCACCGCCGCCGCGGTCAAGGCGATCAACGCCGCCGGCGGCATCAATGGCCGTCAGGTCGAGGTGATTATCGAGGATGACGGCACCGATCCCGGCCGTGGCGCCGAGGTGGTCGGCAAGTTCGCCACCCAGCACAAGACCGACATCGTCTTCGGCACGCTGTTCTCGCATGTCGTCATCGGCTCGGCGCCCGCCGCCGGCGAAAACAAGATGCCCTATTTCGTCGTCAGCGAAGGCCACCACGTCGCCTCGACCAAGCTGAACCGTTACGTCTTCCAGCCCGGCATCACCGATGTGAAGAGCCAGATCCAGTCGATGGCGCCGTGGATCGCGGCCAATGCCGGCAAGAAGGTGACGCAGATCTTCCCCGATTTCGCCTTCGGCTACGACCATCGCGACTACCTGCCGCCGGCGCTGAAGGCGCAAGGCGCCGAGGTCATCGCGCAGATCGCTATTCCGCCGACGGAATCGTCCTTCACCAAGTACTTTCCGCAGATCCCGGCCGAGACCGAGGTGATCTACCACGTCATGGTCGGCCCGGCCGTGCTCACCTTCGTCAAGGAGCTCGGCGAGTTCTACGGCTCCAACCGGCCGCAACTGTTCGGCTTCATCGATTCGCTCGAAGCCACCGACATCAACAGCCCCGGCCTCGAATTCCTCGACGGCAGCCATTTCTGGGAAGGCTCGCCGCGCTATGCGCAGCCAGACGATTCCGAGGCGCAGAAAGCCTATCGCGCCGCCGTCGGCATCGACGACAATGGTGCCGCCGTCGGCGACCCAAAGGACGTCTCGACCGCCGCGCACATGTTCGGCTGCTGGGAAACGCTCTACGTCGTCAAGAAGGCGATGGAA
The DNA here is from genome assembly GCF_040318045.1 of Mesorhizobium sp. M1338. Taxonomy (NCBI): domain Bacteria; kingdom Pseudomonadati; phylum Pseudomonadota; class Alphaproteobacteria; order Hyphomicrobiales; family Phyllobacteriaceae; genus Mesorhizobium; species Mesorhizobium sp. M1338. Next base: position 15,293 of record NZ_JAMYLL010000026.1, read on the forward strand.
GATGCCGGCTACAAGGGACCGGAAGACCGCGCCAAGCTGGTCGAGGCCACCGAGGCCCTGACCGAATTCGCCGAGGGCCCCGAGCATCCGCAGGGACCCAAAACTTTCAATGGCAAGATCCACCAGTGCTTTGGCATCCAGAACATCTCCAAGGTCGAAGGCGGCAAGTTGAAGGTCGTGCACAAGACCAAGATCGAGGACGGGCTTTACGAAGCCGAGGGGGACTATACGACGCAGGCGCTGTAGGCTTGGTCCTTTAAGCGCAGTGCCCTTCGGCCCACCCCCCTCTGTCCTGCCGGACATCTCCCCCTCAAGGGGGGAGATTGGATGTCACGGCGGGTTTCGCCAACTACCGACGACGGCCCTAAGGCGCCGTCGCAGGTACTGCCAATCTCCCCCCTTGTGGGGGAGATCCCCGGCAGGGCAGAGGGGGGTGCCTCGCGCACCCATTGGGGTGTAGCCGATGCACTTTGGTCCCCATCTCCTCCTCGCCGCCCTCGAAGGCCTCGTCACGTCGGCGGTGCTGGCGCTGACCGCGCTTGGGCTGTCGCTGGTGTTCGGCGTCATGCGGGTGGTCAATGTCGCGCATGGCGAGTTTTTCATGCTCGGCGCCGTGCTCGCCTGGGCGATCACCACGGCGATCGGGGGCCATCCGGCGCTCGGCTTCCTGGCGGCACTGGTGATTGCGCCGCTGATCGTCGGCGCCATAGCGCTGGTCGCCGAACGGCTGGTGCTGCGCCGGCTCAACTACAATCCGGAAGCCACCATCGTCGCCACCATCGGCATGCTCTATATCATCCAGCAGCTGGCGCTGACCTTCTACGGGCCGGAGGCGCGGCCGGTGGAGCCGCCGTTCAGCTACCGCATCCTTTTGCCCTGGTTCGGCTACTCCGGCTACAAGCTATCGATCATCGCCGCTTCGGCGCTGCTGCTGCTCGCGACATGGCTGGTGCTGACGCGCACCAAGATCGGCCTCGTCATGCGCGCCACGCAGTATGACAGCGAGACGGCGCAGGCCTTCGGCATTCCCGTCGGCCGCGTCTATGGCGGCGTCTTCGCGCTTGGAGCCATGCTGGCGGCTATCGCCGCGGTGCTGATCGTGCCGATCAGCCAGGCGCATTATCTGATGGGGCAGGACCCGCTGCTGCTGTCCTTCATCGTCGTCATCATCGGTGGCCTCGGTTCGCTGCGCGGCACCGTCGTCGCCGCCGTGCTGATCGGCCTGTCCGACGGCATCATCTCGATGTTCTTCTCGCCGACGCTGGCCAGGATCATCGCCACGCTGCTGGTGGCCATGGTGCTGGTGTTCCGGCCGCAAGGCCTGTTCGGGACGGCATCGCGATGAGCGAAGCCTCGCCGGCAAAAGCCTACGCACTGCATCTCGGCGTCATCGCGCTGCTCTTCGTGCTGAGCTTCCTTTTACCGGACTATTATCACGGCCTGCTCGCCCGCATCATGGTGCTGGCGGTCTTCACCATGGGCTACAACATGCTGTTCGGCTATGTCGGCCTGCTCAGCCTCGGCCACGCCATGTTCTTTGCCGCCGGGCTCTATGGCGCCGGCCTTGCCGTCATCCAGCTCGGCTGGAGCGTACCATTGGCTTTCCTAGGCGGAATTGCCAGCGGTGCTGTCCTGGCACTGGCGATCGGCCTGCTGGCACTGCGCACCACGGGTGTCGCCTTCATGATCGTCACCATGATGTTCGCCCAGGTCTTTTATCTCCTCATCCTCTATTTCGCGGCATGGACCGGCGGCGACCAGGGCATGGTCGTGCCGCAGCCGGCGCGGGTGCTCAGCTTCGGCGCGACGTCGCTCGATCTCACCAATCCGACCGTGCGCTACATGACGGCGCTCGGCCTGTTTTCGCTCGTGCTACTCGTCACTCTCGCCATCGTCCGCTCCAGATATGGGCGCGTGCTGGTCGCCATCCGCGAAAACGAGGAGCGGACGAAGATGCTCGGCTACGATACGTTTTCGAACAAGCTTGCCGCCGTCGTCATCTCCGGCACCATCTGCGCTGCCTCGGGCGCCGCCTATGCGCTGCTGTTCGGCTATGTCGGATCGAGCTTCTCCTCTGTGCAGTATTCGATCCTGCCGCTGCTGTGGGTGCTGCTCGGGGGTGCGGCCACGACGCTCGGGCCGCTGGTCGGCACGCTGTTCATGTATTATGTCATCGACATCACCAGCGGCTACACCTCGGCCTATCTGCTGATCGTCGGCATCGCGCTGATCCTGCTGGTGCTGTTTTTCCCGAAAGGCATTCTGGGCAGCATCCGCCAGCGTTGGCTCGGATGGCTGCCATGATGCCGCTTCTGACCACCAAGGGTCTGTCGCGCAACTTCGGCGGCCTGCGTGCCGTCGACGGCGTCGATTTCGAGCTGATGCCGGGCGAAATCCGCGCCGTCATCGGCCCCAACGGGGCGGGGAAGACCACTTTCGTCAGCCTGGTCAGCGGCCGCATCCAGCCGTCTTCCGGCATGATCGTCTTCGATGGCACCGACATCACCAGCCAGCCGGCCTATATCAGGGTCCGCAAGGGCATTGCCTACACGTTCCAGATCACCAGCGTCTTTGCCAATCTTTCCGCCTACGACAATGTCGCGCTGCCGGTGCAGCGGACTTTGAGCGACGGCCGCTCGAAGGGTGCGGTGCGGGCCGGCGTCATGGCGGCGCTCGAACGCACGGGGCTGGCCGATCGCGCCCACATGCCGGCCGGGCAATTGTCCTACGGCCATCAGCGCCTGCTGGAAGTGGCGATGGGCCTGGCGCTGAAGCCGCGCCTGCTGATTCTCGATGAGCCAACGCAAGGCCTTGCTGACAGCGAGATCGACAATTTCATCACTCTGGTGCGCGAGATCGCTGAAAACGCCACCGTGCTTCTGATCGAGCACAACATGCCTGTCGTCATGCAACTGGCCGACCGCATCACCGTCTTCAATGCCGGCAAGATCTTGGCCGAAGGCACGCCCGAGGCGATCCGCGAGAATGCCGCGGTGCAGGAAGCCTATCTGGGGACCGCCCCATGACCGAAACAAACAAGGCTGAACCTAAGTCTAAAGCACTCAGCATCTCGGGGCTCGACTGCTTCTATGGCGAAGTGCAGGTGCTCTATGGCCTCGACCTCACGCTGAACAAAGGCGAGGTGCTGTGCCTGTTCGGCCGCAATGGCGCCGGCAAGACGACGACGCTCAAGGCCATCATGGGGCTGGTTCCCTCAAGCGCCGGCTCGATAAGGCTCGACGGCCAGGAATTGACAGGACTGCCGGCGCACGAGGTGCCCAGGGCCGGGGTCGCCTATGTACCGCAGGGAAGGCGGCTGTTCGCCGAGATGACGGTGGCGGAAAACATCGAGATCGGGCTGATGGCGCGCGGCAAGGGCAAGGCGACGCGCGAAAACGTGCTCGACCTGTTCCCGCTGCTGCGCCAGCGGCTGCGGCAACGCTCCGGCACGCTGTCCGGCGGCGAGCAGCAGATGCTGGCGATGGCGCGCGCGCTTTGCCTGGAGCCGGGGGTGCTGCTGCTCGACGAGCCGACCGAGGGCCTGATGCCGTCGATGATCGCCAAGATCCGCGAGACGGTGTCGAAGCTGCGTGACATGGACGTTTCGACCATTTTGGTCGAGCAACGGGTCGATGCCGTGCTGTCCGTCGCCGACCGCGTTGCGTTCATCGAAAACGGCCGCAATCGCGAGACGGTCGATGTCGAGGAGCTGCGCGCCGATCCGTCGGCGGTGCGCCGCTACGTCGGTGTCGGTTGATCAGCCGAAAAACAGAAAACCCGCGATCAGGAATGTCGGGATCAGCACAAGGCCGGACCATGCCATATAGCCGAAAAAGCCCGGCATCCTGACGCCGCGATGGCGGGCTATGGCGTAGACCATGAAGTTCGGCGCATTGCCGATATAGGTGTTGGCGCCCATGAACACCGCGCCGGCCGAGATCGCCGCCAAGGTCGAGGCGAATTCCGTCATCAGGTGCCGTGGATCGCCGCCGGCAAGCTCGAAGAACACCAGATAGGTCGGCGCATTGTCGAGGAAAGACGACAGCGCCCCGGTCAGCCAGAAATAGGCGATGTCGCTGGGCGCGCCCGAGGGCGAGGAGACGAGGGCGACCAAGGGCGCCAGCGCGCCGTCATGTCCGGCTCTCAAGATGGCGACGACCGGCACGATGCAGATGAAGATGCTGGCGAACAGCTTTGCGACTTCCGCGATCGGTCCCCAATTGAAGCCGTTCGCCTCGCGGTGGCTCTTGTAAGAGACGGCGAGCGAAAGGAAGGCGAGCGCCAGGATGATGGCGTCACGCGCCAGGTTCTGCAGCTCGAGACTCACGCCGAGGACGGAAAAGCTCACGCCCGGCTTCCAGGCCGCCGACAGCAGAATGGCACCGATCACGCCGGCCAGCAGTGGAACGTTGGCCAGGCCGCGCAGGCGCACCTTCGTATCCGGTGTCGGATCCTTGATCTTCGGCGCGCCAGCCTCGCGCCGGTGCAGGACGATGTCGATGCCTAGGAAGACGGCCAGCACGACACCGCCGACGAACAGCGTCTCGCGATAGAGGTTGGCGGTCGTCCAGAAGAAGTCGATGCCTCTGAGAAAACCGACGAACAGTGGCGGATCGCCCAAAGGGGTCAGCGAGCCGCCGATGTTGGAGACCAGGAAGATGAAGAAGATCACGACATGGGCGTTGAACGGGCGGTTGTCGTTGGCGCGCAGGATCGGCCGGATCAGGATCATCGAGGCGCCGGTCGTGCCGATGACCGAGGCGAGTAGTGCGCCGACCAGCAACAGCCCGGCATTGACCAGCGGCGTGCCGTGAATGTTGCCGGCGACGAGAATGCCGCCCGAAATGGTGAACAGCGCAAACAGCAGGATGATGAACGACATGTATTCGGTGAGCACCGCATGCAACACCGCCTCGGTCGCCGAGGGGACGCCGAAGGCAAGGGCCAGCGGCACGATCACCAGAGCGGCCCACAGGGCTGCGATCTTGCCGTAGTGATGCTCCCAGACATGGTGGAAGAGCAGAGGACCAGTGGCGATCGACAACAGCAGCCCGGCAAAGGGCAGCGCCCACCACAGCGACATCACGGCGCCGGGCAGACCGTGTTCCTCCGCCGCCAAGGCCTGCGCCGGGAAGAGCATCGCGGCAGCGATTGCGGCACCCGCCATCACACCCGCCGCGGTCGGTAAAAAGCCCCTCTTGCGCCCCACGGTCCGATCAATCCGACAAGGGATCTTCGAGCGTCACTCCGGCGTCGCGCATGCGGTGCAGCATTGTATCGAGCGAACCGTTGAGATCGATGCCACGGCAGGCATCAAGCCTGACGGTCGTCTTGAAGCCCTGGCTGACGGCGTCCAGCGCCGAGAAGGCAACGCAGAAATCGGTCGCCAGCCCGACCAGGGTCAGCGTGTCGATGCCGCGTTCCCGGAGATAGCCGGCAAGGCCGGTCTGCGTCTTGCGATCATTCTCGAAAAAGGCCGAATAGCTGTCGATATCGGGCCGAAATCCCTTGCGGATGACGAGTTCGGCCTTGGTCCAGGCAAGGCCGGAATGGAAGTCAGAGCCCAGGCTGCCCTGGATGCAATGGTCCGGCCACAGCGTCTGCTGGCCATAGGGCATTTCGATCATTGTGAAAGGCTGCGCGCCGGGATGGCTGGAAGCAAAGCTGGAATGGCCGGCGGGGTGCCAGTCCTGCGTCAGCACGACGTGATCGGCGTGCCGAATCAGGTCGTTGACCAGCGGCACGATCTCGTCGCCACCAGCGACCGCCAGCGCGCCGCCCGGGCAAAAGTCGTTCTGCAGGTCGATGACGACAAGCGCTTCGTCGGCCATGCGGCTTCCTTCTCTCTGCCTCGATGCCGCTGTCGCGACCCGAGGCAGAAACTTGACCAGATGGCCGGCCGCGTCAACCTCTGGCCGCATAACAAATGCGTGCCGGCCGAGCCGCCGCAAACTCCGGCTTTGACAAATCCTGCCGGCTTGATATCATTTGCATACGAATGAATTTACCCGGCCGCCGATGCCGGCGGGGTCTTTCGAAATACCGGTTTCTGGAAGACCTCTTTTCTGGAAGGCAAAGCGTGATCCGTTACGCGAAACCCACCTCGGTCGACGAAGCGCTCGCTTTGCTTGGCGAGGGCGCCTGGCGCATCCTTGCCGGCGGCACCGATTTCTATCCGGCACAGGGCAGCAAACCCTTCCGCGACAATGTTCTCGACATCAATGGCCTGGCGGCGCTGCGCGGCATTGCCGAGACGGGCGGCCACTTCGTCATCGGCGCGCGCACGACCTGGACCGACATCGTCCGCCATTCCTTGCCGCCATCCTTCGACGCGCTGAAGCAGGCGGCGCGCGAGGTCGGCTCGGCGCAGATCCAGAACGTCGCCTCGGTCGCCGGCAACCTCTGCAACGCCTCGCCTGCCGCTGACGGCGTGCCTGCCTTGCTCGTCCTCGATGCCGAGGTCGAGCTGCGGTCCGTGGCGGCGACACGTCATCTGCCACTACAGGACTTCATCCTCGGCAACCGCCGCACGGCTCTGCTGCCCGGCGAGATGGTGACGGCCATCCGCGTGCCGAAACGATCCGCCACTGGCACATCGGCTTTCGTCAAGCTCGGCGCGCGGCGCTACCTTGTGATCTCCATTGCCATGGTGGCGGCGCGTCTGGTTGTCGAGAATGGCATTGTTGCGGAAGCGGCGGTCGCCGCCGGCTCCTGCTCGGTGGTGGCCGAGCGGCTTGCCGGCGTCGAGGCTGCTCTGCGCGGGCTGCCCGCCGGCCAAGCGCTCGCCGATGCGGTCCTGTCCGCGCCGATGGGCGAACTGTCGCCGATAGCCGATGTGCGCGGCAGTGCCGAGTATCGGCTCGATGCGGTGCGCGAGATCGTTGCCCGCGCCGTGCTTGCGGCTGTGGGGCGGACGACCGGCGACGAGGTGGCGGCATGAGCCAGATTCGACCTGAAATGAATGAAGCCCTGCCCGTTCCAGGCAACGTCCTGCCTGGCTTCGGCGCTGCACGGTCCGATATCGCCTTCGAGGTCAATGGCGACGCCATTTCGGTCAACGTACCGCCGCTGCGCCGGCTGTCCTCGGTATTGCGCGACGAACTGCTGCTGACCGGCACCAAGGTCGGCTGCGACGCCGGCGACTGCGGCGCCTGCACGGTGCTGGTCGACGGCGATCCCGTCTGCGCCTGCCTGATGTCGGCTGCCTCCGCTGCCGGAACGTCGGTTACAACCATTGAAGGCCTCGCCAATGGCCGGCTGTCGGCGCTGCAAGCCTCGTTCCTTGCCCATGGCGCGGCGCAGTGCGGCATCTGCACGCCGGCGCTGCTGGTCGCGGCAACCGCATTGCTTGACAAGCAGCCCAGCCCGACCGAAGCCGAGGTGCAGGATGCGCTGGGCGGAATTCTGTGCCGCTGCACCGGCTACCGGAAGATCATCGCGGCGGTGATGGATGCGTCGCTGCAACCAGCAAATCTCGATTTCCGCTTGCCTCGATCCGGCCAAGCGATTGGCTCCTCCCCTGTCAGGCTCGACGGCGTGCCAAAAGTCACCGGCGGTGAAAAATTCGGCGGCGATTCTTTCCCTGCCGACGCGCTGGCCGTGCTGGTGGTCCGCTCGCCGCATTATCACGCCGGCTTCGCCTTCGGTCACCTCGACGGCTGGGCGAAGGCACATCCCGGCATCGTCGCTGTTTTCACCGCCGCCGACATTCCCGGCAAGAATTGTTTCGGCGTCATCGGGCCGTTCGCCGACCAGCCGGCGCTCGCCGAAGGGTTTGCGCGGTTTCGCGGCGAGGCGGTGGCGCTGGTCGCCGGCGAGCGCGAGGCGATGCTCGATCTCGATTTGTCGGATTTCCCTGTCCGCTGGACCGAACTGCCGCATGTCCTGCAGCCTTGCGAGGCCCAGGCCGAGGGTGCCGCGCCGATCCATCAGAACCGCCCTTCCAACCTGCTGACCTCCGGCTTCGTCGAGCGCGGCGATCCGGAGGCTGCTCTTGCCAGTGCCGCCGTCACGGTTTCCGGTGCCATCGACACCTCCTATGTCGAGCATGCCTATATCGAGCCGGAAGCCGGCCACGCCTATATGGACGGCGACACGCTGGTGGTCGTCGCCTGCACCCAGGCGCCGTATATGGACCGCGACGAGACGGCGAAGGTGCTCGGTCTCCCCGTCGACAAGGTGCGCATCGTGCCGACGGCGACCGGCGGCGGCTTCGGCTCAAAGCTCGATGTCTCGCTGCAGCCGCTGATCGGCCTCGTGGCGCTAAAGACCGGCCGACCGGCGGCCCTTGCCTACACCCGCAACGAATCGATGATGTCGACCACCAAGCGCCATCCAGCCGAGATGAAGGCGACGATCGGCACCGATGCCGATGGCCTTGTCACCGGCATGATCTTCGAAGGCGATTTCAACACCGGCGCCTATGCCAGCTGGGGGCCGACGGTCGCCAACCGCGTGCCGGTGCATGCCTCCGGACCCTATGCGACGCCGAACTATCGCGCCGAGGGCCGCGCCATCCATACCCATGGTCCGATTTCCGGCGCCTTCCGCGGCTTCGGCGTGCCGCAGGCGACGATTATGCAGGAGACGCTCTACGACGAGCTGGCCGGCAAGCTCGGCATGGACCGACTAGATTTTCGCCTGAAGAACTGCCTTCGGAACGGCTCCGAAACAGTTACCGGGCAGCGGCTGGACTCAGGCGTCGGCATCGCCGAATGCCTCGAATCGCTGCGGCCGCATTGGGCGCGCGCGACGGCCGATGCGGATGCGTTCAACAGTGCCAACCGGGATAGAAAGCGCGGCGTTGGCATCGCGTCCTGCTGGTACGGCTGCGGCAACACTTCGCTGCCCAATCCATCGACCATCCGGGTCGGCATCGCGGCGAACGGCGCGGTCATCCTGCACCAGGGCGCCGTCGATATCGGCCAGGGTTCGAACACGGTCATCACCCAGATCTGCGCCGATGCGCTTGGCCTGCCGTTGGAGAAATTCCAGCTGAGGAGCGCCGATACGGCCATCAGCCCCGACGCCGGCAAGACATCGGCCTCGCGCCAGACCTTCGTCACCGGTAAGGCAGCCGAAAAGGCCGGCCGCGCCTTGCGCGAACAGATCCTGCGTTTCGCCAATGTGTCCGAAAAGGCGTCGCTGCAACTCGACGGCCCGGCGATCGCCATCCGCGAAGGTGAAGCCACTCGCCGTATCGACCTCGCCTCGCTCGACGTGGATGCCGAAGGCTTCGTCTTCCGCGCCGAGGAGACCTACGACCCGCCGACGCTGCCGCTTGACGCCAAGGGCCAGGGCAAGCCCTATGCGGTCTATGGCTATGGCGCGCAGATCGCCGAGCTCGAGGTCGATCTCAAGCTTGGCACGGTGAAGCTGCTGAAAATCACCGCCGCGCACGATGTCGGCAAGGCGATCAACCCGCTGCTGGTCGAGGGCCAGATCGAAGGCGGCATCGCGCAAGGCATCGGCATGGCGCTGATGGAGGAGTATATCCCCGGCCGCACCGAGAATCTGCACGACTATCTCATTCCGACGATCGGTGATGTGCCACCGATCGAGTCCATCCTGATAGAAGTTCCGGATCCGGAAGGACCGTTTGGCGCCAAGGGGTTGGGCGAGCATGTGCTGATCCCGACGGCGCCGGCGATCCTCAATGCCATCAGGCACGCAACCGGCGTGCTGGTCACCAAGGTTCCGGCGACGCCGACGCGTATCCGCGCCGCCATTCGCGAAAAGGAGGCACGCCGATGAGCGAGCTTGCCGAGCGCTTCGAAACCCACGATCCCGGCGAGAAGCTGGTGGCGGAAAAGATCCGCTGCGATGCCTGTCCGGTGATGTGCTACATCGCCGATGGTCGCACCGGCGCCTGCGACCGCTACGGCAATGTCGGCGGCAGAATCGTGCGGATGGATCCGCTGACCATCCTCGACCATGCGGCGGAGACCGGCGCGGCAATCGTGCCGTTCGTTGCCGAGGGCGAGGCATGGGACGGCGAACTGGTCAACACCGGCCGCCGCTTCGTCACCGCCATCGGTGCCGGCACCACCTACCCCGACTACAAGCCGGCCCCCTTCATCGTCAGCCAGGAGGTCGAGGGCGTCGATCTTGTCACCGTCGTCACCGAGGGCATCTTCTCCTACTGTGGCGTCAAGGTGAAGATCGACACTGACCGCCACCTAGGCCCGGAGACCGCCATTGTCCGCGCGGCAGGCGAAGCGATCGGTCATGTCACCACGGGCGAATATGGCTCGCAGATGCTGTCGCTGGGCGGCGTTCATCATCTGACGGGCGGCTCCAAGGCCGAGGGCCGCGCCACCTGTGACGCGCTGCTCAATCTGTGCAACCGCAAGCCGGTGGAACTGGCCATCGACGGCGGCGCCACCATCACAGTCGAAGCCGGCAAACCGCCTGTTATCGACGGCAAGCAGGAACACCGCATGCGTGTCGGGTGCGGCTCGGCCACCATCGGCATGTTCGCCACGCAATGGCGCGGCCTGGTCGACGAGGTGGTGGTGGTCGACGACCACATCACCGGCGTCGTCTCGGAGCATCAGGCCGGCAAGGTGTTGGGCTGGCAGGACACCGGCATAAAAATCATCGGCCGCCGCTCGACGCCGGGCCGCTATTTCAAGGTTTCCGAACCCGGCCTCGGCTGGGGCGGCACCAGCATATCCGACCCGCTGTCGATCCTCGGCGAATGGAATGCCAAGAAGGGCGCGCGGCCCGGCCTGTCGCTGCTGATGGTTTCGACCACCGGCGAGCAGTTCGCCTATTACGAGCTCGACGACGAGCTGAAGCCGGTGCAAAAGCCGTTTCCCGAACGGCTGCAAAAGTCCGTCGAGTTGATCGAGGATAATTGCGAGCCGGCTTTGTGCACCGTGCTGTTCATCGGCGGCGCCGGCGGTTCGCTGCGCGCCGGCGTCACCGAAAACCCGGTCAACCTGACCCGTTCCGTGCAAGGCCTGACCACCTATGTCACGGTCGGCGGCGCGCCGGTCTATGTCTGGCCAGGCGGCGGCATCACGCTGATGGTCGATGTCACAAGGGTGCCGGAAGGTGCCTTCGGCTATGTGCCGACCCCGGCGCTGGTCGCGCCGATCGAATTCACCCTGCGTCGCGACGACTACATCAGGTTGGGCGGCTACGAGGCCGAGATCCGCAGTGTCGAGGACATCGTCGCCAAGGGTGGCGAATACCTCAATCCGCGCCGCGGCACTGGTGCTGCGGCCGGCAATCCATGGCCGCCGCTGGCGCAATTGCGCCGCGCTGCGTCGAACGAGACCGGGTGATGGACGGCCCACAAGTGCATTGGCTGCAGGACGGCAAGCGGCTGCATCTCAACCACGGGCCGATCGACCTGATCGTCAAAGCCTTTGGCGAGGCAGGCGAACGCCGCCTGGCCTATGAGCAGGCAGCGGCGCGCTTCCAGGCCATTTTGACCGAGCTGGTTGATGAGCTACCCGAACTGCGCCGCCCAGCCGCGTTGCGGCCGCGCGCCTTCGTCGGTCCGACAGCGCGGCGTATGGAAGCGGCTGTGGTGCCGTTGGCCGAAAGCTTCATCACTCCGATGGCGGCCGTTGCCGGTTCAGTAGCCGACGAAATACTTGGCGCACTGCTGGCGGACCGTCGGCTCGATCGCGCCTATGTCAACAATGGCGGCGACAGTGCGATTCATCTCGGCGCCGGCCAATCGATGACGCTTGCGATTGCCGGCACCGGACACGGTCTGGCCGACCGCATCGTCATTCGCGCCGAGGATGGCGTGCGCGGCGTTGCCACCAGCGGGTGGCGCGGGCGCTCGTTCTCGCTGGGCATTGCCGACGCCGTCACCGTGCTCGCGAAGACCGGAGCCGATGCCGATGCCGCCGCGACGTTGATCGCCAACGCCGTCGATCTTCCCGGCCATCCAGCCGTCCGGCGTGTGCCGGCGCGCGATCTGGCGCCTGACAGCGACCTTGGCGACAGGCTTGTCACGCAAGAAGTCGGCCGGCTTTCTCCAGCGGAGATCGCCATGGCGCTGGACAGCGGGCTTGCCGTCGCCGAAGATTTCCGCCGCAGGGGATTGATCGCCGCATCGGCGCTCTTCCTTGCCGGCCAGACCCGCATCGATGGTTCCATGGCGCTTGCCGCGCCCAACAAAAGTCCAGGGAAGGAAGTTGCGCATGCCTGAGTTTCCGATCCGCAAGATCGCGGTTCTGACCGAGGAGATCTTTCACGAGGGCGGGCCGGTGGCCCAAGTGCCGCGCCGCCGCGCCGCTGCCATGGCGCTGGTGAAGAACCCGTTCGCCGGGCGCTATGTCGAGGACTTGCAAAGCGCCATGGATGATCTGAAGCCGCTCGGCCTGCTGCTCGCCGACCGGCTGATCGCCGCGCTCGGCGGCGACGTCAAGCAAATCGACGGCTATGGCAAGGGCGCCATTGTCGGCACGGCGGGTGAGCTGGAACATGGCGCGCTCTGGCATGTGCCCGGCGGCTACGCCATGCGCGAGCGGCTCGGCGACGCCAAGGCGATCGTGCCGTCGGCGAAGAAGGTCGGCGCTTTCGGTTCAAGGCTCGACGTGCCGCTCGGCCACATCAACGCCGCCTATGTGCGCAGCCATTTCGACGCCATGGAAGTCGGCATCAATGACGGGCCACGCGCTGACGAAATCCTGTTTTGCCTCGCCATGACCTGCGGCCCGCGCGTGCACGACCGCATGGGCGGGCTGGCAGCCGAGGACATCAAGGCCTGGGATGGGCTGCGGTGAGCGCCGAGGACAATCTGCTCAAGCTGGTCGAGGTCGAAGAGCCCGACGACCAGGATTACCACCTGCAGGAGCAGGTCGGCTTCATCCTGCGCAAGGCGCACCAGCGCCATGTCTCGATCTTCGCCGCGCATATCGGCGACCTGACGCCGCCGCAATTCGCCGCACTCGCCAAGCTGCGCGATGTCGGCGAGACCTCGCAGAACCAGCTCGGCACGCTGATCGCCATGGACGCGGCGACGGTGAAGGGTGTCATCGACCGGCTGAAGGCGCGCGGCCTTGTCGAGCTCTCCAAGCACGAGATTGACAAGCGACGGCTGCTGGTTAACCTGACCGCGGAAGGTCGCGATGCGATCGAGCGCCTGATTCCCCTGGCCCGCGAGATCACAAGGGAAACGCTGGCGCCGCTCTCGGTCAAGGAGATCGCCACCTTCATGAAACTGCTGGCCAAGCTGGCGTAAGCGCTGCCCCATTGATGTAGGGGCTGGCATTTTCGAGACTGGGTTGGCAAACTTTGTCGGTCTGCGCTGCCCTCATCGCCCTGCCGGGCACTTCTCCCCGTATAGTGACTGTATAGTGACGGGGAGACGCCGTCACAGATGATTTGACCAATCACCAGCGTTGCAAAAAGGAGCTGGCGTTTGCGACAGTTCCCTTCTCCCCGTCACTTATACGGGGAGAAGGTGCCGGCAGGCGGATGAGGGGCAGCGCTGAGTTATGCCCTCACGTTCTGTTGCTCAGAGGCCGTTGTCCTTCAGCACCTGGGCGGCGTTTTCCTTGGTGATCTTCTCGGTCGGCAGAGTGATGGTCTTTTCGACCTTCTCGCCGTTGAGGAACTTGATCGACTGGCGCAGGCCTTCGGCGCCGGGGGTGACATAGGTGAAGGTCGCCGTCAGCTCGCCCTTGTTCACCATCTGCACGCCTTCGTTTGGCAGACCGTCGATGCCGATGAACTTGATGTCCTTCTCGCGGCCGACGTCCTTGGCGGCGAGATAGGCACCATAGGCCATCGGGTCGTTGTGGCCGTAGACGAGATCGATCTTCTCGTTGCTCTTCAGCGCGTTGGCCATCAGATTGTAGGCCTGGTCCTGCTTCCAGTCGCCCGATTGCTGGTCGAGCAGATATTTGATGCCAGGCTCCTTGTCGGTGAATTCATGGAAGCCGTCATGGCGATCATGCGCCGGCTGGGTGCCCATGCCGCCCCAGATCTCGACGACATTGCCTGATGCCTTGCCCTTGCCGCCAAGCAGTTCGACGGCATATTCGCCGGCCGCGCGGCCGATCAGCGCGTTGTCGCCGCCGACGAACTGGGTATAGTCCTTGGTGTCGACATTGCGATCAAGCACGAAGACCGGGATCTTGGCATCGATCGCCTGCTGCACGACGCCGGTCAGGCCGGCGGATTCCTTCGGTGACACCAGCAGCGCGTCGACCTCCTGACGGATCAGGTTCTCGACATCGGCGACCTGCTTTTCGGTCTTGTCCTCGCCGTCGGTGATGATCAGCTCGACCTCGGGATGCTTGGCGGCTTCGGCCAGGATGTCCTTGTTGAACTGCGCGCGCCAGGGCTCGATGGTCGTCACCTGGGAGAAGCCGATCTTCCACTTCTTGTCCTGGGCATATGCATTGCCGGTGGTCAGCAGCGCGGTGGTGGTCAGCAGTGCCGCGGTCATGGCGGCAAGCTTCAGCATGTCACGTCGTTTCATTTTTGTTTCCTCCGAGATTGAGAGACGGTGTCTCTTGCGACGGCCGCTTTGCCGCGGCCGTTTCCTTGCGCGCCGTTTGCCCGCCTGGCAGGCGCAGATAGGCCAGGAGATCACCGGCGTTGCGCTCCTGCACGAGCACGGTGCCGATGATGATCATCCCCTTCAGCACCAGCTGAAGGTTCGAATTGATGTTGTGGAGCTGCAGGATGTTGGAGAGCAGCCCGAAGATCAGCACGCCGCAGAACGTGCCTGTGAGGCTGCCGCGCCCGCCCATCAGGCTGGTGCCGCCAATGACGACGGCGGCGATGGCGTCGAGCTCCAGCCCGGCGCCGGCATCCGGCTTGCCTTGCCGGTATTGCGCGACATAAAGCACGGCAGCGATGCCGGCGAGCAGCCCGGAGACGGCATAGGTGGCGATCTTGACGCGGCCGGCGGCGATGCCGGAGAGGCGCGCCGCTTCCTCATTGCCACCGATGGCATAGACATAGCGGCCGAACGGCGTGAAGCGCAGCACCGCGCCATAGATCAGGATGGCGCCGAGGAAGAACAGGCCGGGCATCGGGATGATGCCGAACACCAGCGAGCGCAGGATTTCGAAATCGGCGGTGGCGTTCGAGCTGGTATAGACCGGCAGCACCGCATTGTTCTGGCCGGCGGTCAGCCGGGCGATGCCGAGCGCCGTCACCATCATCGCCAGGGTGACGATGAAGGGCTGCAGGCGTCCGGCAACGATGATGAAGCCGTTGAGCGCGCCGAACAGCAATCCGACGCACGGCGCCACCAGCAGCACGCCGAGCACGCCGAATTTCGAATCGATCTGCGGCAGCAGGTACCACAGGGACAGGCAGCACAGGACCACGCCGACGACAGCGGGCGTGACCAGGCCACGAATGCCGTCAAGCCTGACCTCTCGGGCAACATCGGCCCCGGCACGGGACTTTGCGAGGTTCTGGAAGATGAAGCGGGTGACGACGAAGCCGAGGCAAAGCGCCACCAAGGCGACAGTCGGCACGCCCAGCACGACGCCCGGCGTCACGCCTGGAACCGTCAGCAGCATGGCGCAGA
This sequence comes from Mesorhizobium sp. M1338, assembly GCF_040318045.1. Classification (NCBI taxonomy): domain Bacteria; kingdom Pseudomonadati; phylum Pseudomonadota; class Alphaproteobacteria; order Hyphomicrobiales; family Phyllobacteriaceae; genus Mesorhizobium; species Mesorhizobium sp. M1338. The sequence goes on from NZ_JAMYLL010000026.1 coordinate 30,810, forward strand.
CCACCGAACAGATGGCCATCAGCGAGCCGACGGAGAGATCGATGCCGCCGGTGATGATGACCGCCGTCATGCCGGTGGCGATCAGGCCGGTGGTCGAGACCTGGCGCAGCACATCGAGCAGGTTGCCGTAGGACAGGAAGATGTTGTTGCCTTTCGAACTCATCGGCGAGCCCAGCACGCCGATCAGGAAGATGGCGATCAGGCCCCAATAGAGCTTGGTTTGGGACAGGAGTTTCAGGGCAGTCATGCGGCTGGTCTCGATATGCTCCGGCGCGGCGCGGCGAGGCGCATGATGGCCTCCTCGCTTGCCGCGGCGCGGGAAAGAATGCCTGTCTGGCGGCCATCGGCCATCACCAGGATGCGGTCGGAGAGATGCAAAAGCTCCGGCAGTTCCGAACTTATGACGGCGATGGCGAGGCCGTCGCGCGCCAGCTTGAAGATGAGGTCGTAGATCTCGCGCTTGGCGCCGACATCGATGCCGCGCGTCGGCTCGTCCAACAACAGCACCCTTGGCTTCGTCGCCAGCCACTTGCCGATGACGACCTTCTGCTGGTTGCCGCCCGACAGCGTGCCGGCGGGCTGGTCGATGTCCTGGCAGCGGATGCCGAGCGCCTTGACCGCCTGCCGCGCCAACCCCTGCTCGCCGGCCAGCGAGCGGATGCCGAAGCGCGCCAGCGAACCGACCAGCGGCAGCGCGACATTGTCCGATATCGATGCCTGCAGATGCAGGCCTTGCGTCTTGCGGTCTTCGGTCACCAGCGCGATGCCCAGCCGCCTTGCGTCGCGGGGCGAACGGATATCCACGGGCAGGCCATCGACCTGGATTTCGCCACCGGTGCGGCCATCGCTCGAGCCGAAGATCGCTTCCATGATCTCGGTGCGGCCCGAGCCGAGCAGCCCGCCAATGCCGAGGATTTCTCCGGCGGCAAGATCGAAGCCGACGCCGTCGATCACCGTGCGCCAGCCATGGGCATCGGGCTTCGACAGCGACAGGTTCTCGACCGAAAGCACGATCTTGCCACTGGGGTTGCGCTCTTCCTGGGAGGACGCGAGCAGGTTGCGGCCGACCATCGCCGAAATGATCGCATCCTCGTCGAGCCTGGCCATCGGCTTGGTCAGGACGTGGCGCCCGTCGCGAAACACGGTGACGCGGCTGGCCAGATGCATGACCTCGTCGATGCGGTGCGAGATGTAGACGATGGCGACACCGCTGTCGGCAAGCTGGCGGACGATGCGGAACAACCGCTGGCATTCGGCCGGAGACAGCGCCGAGGTCGGCTCATCCATGATCAGGATGCGTGCCGACATCGACAGCGCCTTGGCGATCTCGACCAGTTGCTGCTCGCCGACGCGCAAGGCGCCGACGCGGGCTTGCGGATCGAGTTCGATGCCAAGCCGCTGCAACAAAGCACCCGCCGCGCGGCCGCTCGCCTTGCGGTCGACGATCAGCCCGGCGATCAGCTTCTCGCGGCCGAGGAAGATGTTGTCGGCGACGCTGAGTTCGGGAACGAGATTGAGTTCCTGGTGAATGATGGCGATGCCGGCATCCTCGGCGTCGCGCACGCCGGCGAAGCTGACGGGACGGCCATCGACGCTGACCGTGCCTTCATAGCCGGTGTAGACGCCGGAGAGGATCTTCATCAGCGTCGACTTGCCGGCGCCATTCTCGCCCATCAGGGCATGAACCTCGCCGCGCCGCAACTCGAAGCCGACATCGACCAGGGCGGCGATGCCGCCGAAGCTCTTGGAGATGCGCTCGGCGCTCAGAACGGTGTCTGACCGATCCGCCGCGTTGTGCTCAGGGGAAAGGGAACTCGCGTGCTCCATGACAATGGCGGCCTCCCTTCCGTCCTCGTCAAATCTCATCCAAACGCTAATCTAAACGTTTCGATCATGTCAAGCCGATATCTGATAATGTTGAACCGACCTATTTCAATTCTTGCGAAAAACTGCAAGATTCCGTAGGTATAGCACATAGAGGGGCGGCGAAACGTTTCGAAATGGCAGCATCCAAGCGGACTAGGAACCGAAAATCCACGGCGCCGACCATGCTCCACGTCGCCGAAGCGGCGCGTGTATCGGTCGCCACGGTGTCGGCGCTGATCAACGGCACGGCAACGGTCAGCCCGGAGCTCAGCCAGCGCATCGAACAGGCGATCCGCGATATCGGCTACAAGCGCAACGCGATCGCCCGCAGCCTGAAGATGGGCACCACCCGCACTATCGGCTTGACCGTGCCGCACATCACCAACCCGTTCTTCACGGATGTCGTCTCGGTCATCCAGCAGGCCTTCGACCGGGCCGGCTACGCCGTCATGCTTTGCTGCACGGACGAGGACCTGAACACCCAGGACGACCAGATCAGGCTGCTGCTCGACCGCATGGTCGACGGGCTGATTGTGGCGCGCGTCGGCGACGGCGCGATCCTCAAACGGATCGTCGACGACGCCAATGTGCCGGTCGTGCTGCTCGACCGTCTCTGCGAAGGTGTCGATACCGATGCCGTGGTACTCGACAACCAGCGCGCGGTGTTCGACGCCATCACCTATCTGATCAATCTCGGCCATCGGCGCATCGGTTACATCACCGGCACGTCGGACATTTCGCCGATGCATGACCGCATGACGGGATATCGCGAGGCGCTTCACGCCGCCGGCCTGCCGATCGCCGCGGAGTTGATCCGCTTCGGCAATTTCCACGAGATCGACGGCTACAATGCCACCATGCAGATGCTTTCCTCGCACGATCGGCCAAGCGCGATCTTCTCGGCCAACAACCCGATGGTGATCGGCACCATGAAGGCGATCCGCGACATCGGCCTGTCCTGCCCGGAAGACATTTCGGTCGCCTGTTTCGACGATTTTCCGTGGTCCGATGTGTTCCAGCCGCAATTGACCACGGTCGCCCAGCCGGTGCAGGCGATCGGCGAGCAGGCCGCCAATCTCTTGCTCGACCGTCTCGCCGGCAACAGGGACGCGCCGCCGCGCAAGCTGGTGCTCAAGGGCCGGCTGATGATCCGCAATTCATGCCGCCCGCTGGGAGCGATGGCGCAGAGCGTGAGCGCGTAGTTTTCGCCCGTTGGCGGGCGCTCGATCTTGCGAAAGGTGTACCGCTTCTAACCGAGGCGGACGCCACTTTCCAAGGGTATCTCGTAGCAGGACTGTCAGGCCGCTTGCGACAGCGATTTGTGCGCCTCGGCCAGGATCTCGAACGACCGCACCCGCGCCGCATGGTCTGATATCTGCGCGGTGACCATCAGCTCGTCGGCGCCGGTGCGGCGCACGAAGGCGTCGATGCCTTGCCTGACCGTTTCCGGGGAGCCGACGACGGCACAGGACAATGCCTGGCTGAGCATGGTCTTGGCCATCGGATCGAGATCGCGGTCATAGTTCTCGACAGGTGGCGGCAGCCGGCCGGCCCGACCGGTGCGCAGATTGACGAAAGCCTGTTGCAACGAGGTGAACAACAAACGTGCCTCGGCGTCGGTGGGCGCGGCAAAGACGTTGAGGCCGAGCATGACATGCGGTTTGTCGAGCTGCTCCGACGGCTGGAAGCGCGAACGATAGACATCCAGCGCGTGGTCAAGCTCCGCCGGCGCGAAATGCGAGGCGAAGGCGTAGGGCAGGCCGAGCATGGCGGCGAGCTGCGCGCCGTAGAGGCTGGAGCCGAGGATCCAGACCGGCACGTTCTGGCCCTCGCCCGGCACGGCGCGGATGCGCTGGCCTTCCTCGGCCGGCTGGAAATAGCCCATCAACTCGACGACATCCTGCGGAAAATTATCGACCCCGGCCTCGAGGTTGCGGCGCAAGGCGCGGGCCGTGCCCATGTCGGTGCCGGGCGCCCGACCGATGCCGAGATCGATGCGGCCCGGATGCAAGGCGGCCAACGTGCCGAACTGCTCGGCAATCACCAAGGGCGAATGGTTGGGCAGCATGATACCGCCGGCACCGACGCGAATGGTCTTGGTGCCGCCGGCGACATGGGCGATGACGACCGCGGTGGCGGCGCTGGCGATGCCCGGCATGTTGTGATGCTCGGCCAGCCAGAAGCGCTTGTAGCCCAGCCGCTCGGCATGACGGGCAAGATCAAGCGAATTGGCCAGCGATTGCGAGGCATCGCTGCCTTCGATGATCGGCGACAGGTCGAGGACGGAAAGGTCGGTCATGAACGGTATCCTGTGTCAGGACCGCATGTAGGAAGCGTCCGGTGACGCCGCAAATTCAAAAATATTGATCAGCCTTTTGCAGTTTCGGTGTCGGCGACGTCCTCGTCCTCGATGACAGCCGTGTGCTGTGCGGCGAGAAAATTGCCGACATGGCTCAGCCCGTCGAAATGATCGCAGAACACTTTGATGACGACCAGCAGCGGCACCGCCATCAAGGCTCCGACGAAGCCCCACAGCCACGACCAGAAGGCGATGGCGATGAGGATCGCCACGGCATTGATCTCGAGGCGGCGGCCGACCACTGTCGGCGTCACGAATTGGCCTTCGACGATATCGCACAACAGCACGAAGGCCGGCGCAAGTAGCGCGTAGGAGATGGTGTCGAAGCTGATCAGCGACATGATCGTAACAAGTATGATGGTCAACAGGGCGCCGACATAGGGCAGGAAGTTGAGCATCGCGGCAGCGATGCCCCAGACTTGCGGGTTGGGCACGCCGAGTGCCCACAGGCCAAGACCGATGACGGTGCCGAGACCGGCATTGATGATGGTGACAGTGAGCAGATAGTGCGAGATTTCCCGTTCCACGTCATAGACGACGCGCAGGGCCCGCTTTTTTTCGCTGAGACGAGCGAAGGACTGGATGATCTTCTCGTAGAACATCGTGCCGGAGGCGAGCAGGAACAGCGACAGCACGAAAATTATGGTGAGGCTTGTTCCCGCCGACAGGATGTTGCTGGCCGCCGCCGACAGAATGCCGGACTGCGCCACCGCCACCTTCTGGATGCCCGGCTCCTGCGAGGTCTCGGTCAGCTGTTCGACCTGATGCGAAATCTGCATGATCTTCTCGAGCGGACGCCGCAATTGCGCCAGCCGTTCGGTGAGCCGCTGGCCGATCGACGAGGTGTTGTTGATGAGATCGATGACCGGACCGCTGAGCAAATAGCCGGCACTGGCGAAAACGAAGAGCGACAGCAGCACCAGCACGGTTGCCGAAATCACTTCAGGGATGCCGCGCTTGCGCAGCAGCCGGACGATCGGCGTCAGCGTCAGCGTCAGCAGGAAAGCCAGGATGACCGGCATGAAGAAGGCGCGGGCGAAGTAGAGCGCGTAGATGGCCATGAACAGGAAGATGCCGACGAGCAGCGAGCGCGTCAGACGGGTGTCGGCGCGAGCCGCGACGCGCGAATCCGGCTCATCGGCAACGCCTGCGCCCAACGCAGCGGGTTCGGCTTTCATCACGATCCCTCAGCGGCGCACCGCAATTGGTGCATTCCGCTGACGAAAACGCCTCCGCAGGCTCAAGGTTCCGTTAGCCGGCATTGCAGGCAAGGCCCGTGATTGGGCCTTGCGATTGGCTTTAGGCGACGGGCGCTGCCAGCGCCGGTGCGGCCTTGGCCGTTTCCTTGCGCACGATCGGCGCCACCCTGGTGCCGTAGAGTTCGATCGCCTTCATGATCTTGGCATGCGGCATGGTGCCGATCGCCATCTGCAGCAGGAAGCGGTCATTGCCGAAGATCTTGTGCTGGGCGACGATCTTCTCGGCCACCTGCTCGGGGCTGCCGACGAACAGGGCGCCGTCCGGGCCGCGCGACTGGTCGAAATGCGCCCGCGATGTCGGGCCCCAGCCGCGCTCGCGGCCGATGCGGTTCATCACCTCCGCCTGCGGGCCGTAAAAATCGTCGGCCGCCTGCTCGGTCGTTTCGGCGATGAAGCCGTGCACGTTGATGCTGGTGGCAAGGCCCGCCGGATCGCTGCCGGCGCGCTTGGCGGCCTCGCGGTAGAGATCGAACAGCGGCGCGAAACGCGCCGGCTCACCGCCAATGATGGCGAGCGCCAGCGGCAGCCCGAGCGCGCCCGCGCGGGCGGCAGACTGTGGCGTGCCACCAATGGCGATCCAGACTGGCAGCCTGTCCTGGAAAGGCCTCGGATAAACGCCGCGATCGTTGATCGGTGCGCGCAGATTACCGGACCAGGTCACCGTCACGCTATCGCGGATGGCAAGCAGGAGGTCGAGCTTTTCGGCGAACAGCTCGTCATAGTCCTCGAGGTTGTAGCCGAACAACGGGAAGGATTCGATGAACGAGCCGCGCCCGGCCATGATCTCGGCGCGGCCGCCCGACAGAAGGTCGAGCGTGGCGAACTGTTGGAAGACGCGCACCGGATCATCGGAAGACAGGACGGTGACGGCGCTGGTCAGCTTGATGCGCTTCGAGCGCTCGGCGGCCGCGGCCAGGGCCACGACCGGCGCGGAGGCGGCATAATCGGGCCGGTGATGCTCGCCAAGGCCAAAGACGTCGAGACCGACCTGATCGGCCAGTTCGACCTCCTCGATCAGGTTGCGCAGCCGCTCATGCGGACCGATGGCGCCAGGGCCCGGGTGCGGGCTGACGTCGGCGAAGGTGTAGAGACCGAGTTCCATTAAATGTCATCCTGATGTTGGGTTTTGGCGCTAGACGTAGCGACCGACCGGCCTCGCCGCCAGAGGGGCGGACGGTGAACAGTGCATGTCGGTTTCGGCCGAAAAGGCGTCTCCCGGCTGCAACAGCCAACAATTTCATGGCTGCCATGCCGTTTTGGCGCTTGAACTCTCGGTTTTCGCGCGTATGTAAGCGTCGCGAATTGACTTCAGGGAAGTGGACTTGGCTATCTACAGGGAAAAAGACGTTTTCGAGCGGCGTAACGCCGCAAACGAGGCAAAGAAGGCGCTCCTCGAGCGCTTCAAGGCAAAGCCGGCGGCGGATGATCCCGCGGTGCTGGCGCGGCAGGCCGAACGCAAGGCGATCCTCGAGGCCCGCGAAATCCGCGAGGCTGAAAAGGCACGGCTGAAGCAGGAAAAGCTGGCACGCGAAGCGGTCGAGAAGGCCGAGCGCGAGGCAGCTGCCGAGGCGGCACGTATCGCCGCCGAGGAAGCTGCGCAGGCCGAGGCCAAGATTCGGGAATCCGAAGAGAACGAGCGCATCGCGCGTTTTCTGGCCGACGAAGCCGAACGCAAGGCCAAGCGCGACGCACGCTACGCGGCGCGCAAGCAGCGCACCGGCAGGACGCCTCCGGGCTTCTCCGCCCGCTAGCCTCGCGGCAAGCATCAAATTCAAGGTCAGGGTCGCCTCGCAGCGGCCCTGAACGTGCTTGTCCGCCGCTATGGTCAGGCGGCGAACTTCAATCCCATGATGCCGCAGACAATGAGCGCGATGCAGGCCAGCCTGATCGCGGTGGCCGGCTCGCCGAGCAGCCAGATGCCGAGCAGTGCCGTGCCGACGGTGCCGATGCCGGTCCATACCGCATAGGCGGTGCCGACGGGCAGTGCCTTCAGCGCCAGGCCGAGCAGCGTGAGGCTGACGATCATCGAGGCAACGGTCAGCACGGTCGGCACCAGCTTCGAGAAGCCATCGGTGTATTTGAGGCCGATTGCCCAGCCGATCTCGAACAGGCCGGCAAGAAAGAGAAAAATCCAAGACATCGACAACGCTCCATCATGGCATCGGACCGAAAAGTATCTTTCGGAGTCCGATGACCAATGACGGGTCGTCCCGACCGGATTTCGGGGAAGGCGCGAGGTCGTCCCCGCCATGCCAAAATAAGAATTTCGGGCGCTCGATCAACGACGACCGGCACACCGTTGCCGGTCGCAAATCCCATTCCGAAGCGAATTGGCCGGACCTACTTGTCCTTGAGCTTCATCGCTTTCACCGGCGGCGCCTTGAGGGCCGGAGCCGGGGCGGGCTTCTTGGCGTCCTTCTTCGGCTTGCGGGCTTCCTTGCCTGCCTTCATCGCACCTTTAGCCATGATTCGTTCCTCCGATTGCGGGAAGCGAAGTGAAACAAGAGAACCGCCCGACTGCAAGGGGTTAGCGACTGCCGTCACCGTCAGCGGATCGCTTTCAACCGGTTTCTAGAACTATTCACCGTTTCCTGGAAACGGTGAATAGCTCTAACTCTTTGTTTTGACGCAATTCCCAAGGGAAAACGCTATGCGTTTTCCCGGGAAAACCGCTTCACACTTTTCCTGGAATTGCTCTAATTTGCTCGTAAACCCTGGCGGTCCGTGCCATGGTCATTTTCGCACTGCAGCATCAACCCGTGCCGTCGCCGGGTGATCGTCAGGCAGGCCGTCAGGACGACAATGCGAATCCACATCGGCTGCGAGATGAGCTTCGACTTTCCTCAGGAAACGCCGCTCATCGCAATGCTGAATGTCCACTATTCGCGTGCCTCCGATCTCGAGCGGCCGGATTTCCTGATCTCCAAACCGCCGGTGCCGATAGAGAGCTACCGCGACAGTTTCGGCAACTGGTGCAACCGGTTCGTTGCGCCGCCCGGGCGTTTCACCTTCGGCACCGATGCCGTGATCCGCGATCCCGGCACCTTCGAGATGGGCGACCTGATGGCCTGGCAGCACGAGGTGCGCGACCTGCCGGCGGACACACTGCTGTTTCTGCTGCCCAGCCGGTTTTGCGAGAGCGACCTTCTGGCGAGCGAGGCATGGCGACTGTTTGGGCATACGCCGCTTGGCATTCCACGCGTCCAGGCGGTCTGCGACTTCGTCCACAATCATATCGTCTTCAACTACGGCAACGCGCGGCCGACACGCACCGCCGCGGAGGCCTATCGCGAACAGAGCGGCGTGTGCCGCGACTACGCCCATCTTGCCGTCACCTTCTGCCGGGCACTCAACATCCCGACGCGCTATTGCACCGGCTACATCAGCGACATCGGCATGCCGAAGCCATGGGCGAGCATGGATTTTTGCGCCTGGATGGAGGTTTATCTGGGCGGCCGCTGGCATGTCTTCGACCCGCGCAACAATGCGCCGCGCATCGGCCGCATCCTGATCGCCTCCGGCCGTGACGCCGCCGACGTGCCGCTGACCCATATTTTCGGGCCGGGCACGCTCGCCGCCTTCAAGGTGTGGACCGAAGAGATCGTCGACTAGCCCCGTCTTCCGCCAGCCAATCTCTAACCAGCAATGTCTTTGACGGACGCCAGCCTTGAATGAGCCCGCGGTTCGTGCGTTGTGATGCCTGTGGAGCTTCTGCCGTCTGGCCGTTAGGCTGGGTGCTTATCTAACGGGACACACACCATGGCTGGGCATGGCGGCTCAAAAAGGGTGATCTACGCGGCGCTGGCCGGCAATCTCGCCATCGCGTTGACCAAGTTTGCCGCCGCCTTCTTCACCGGCAGCTCGGCGATGCTGTCGGAAGGCGTGCATTCGATGGTCGATACCGGCAATGGCGGCTTGCTGCTCTACGGCATGCATCGCGCCGCCCGTCCGGCTGACCGCACGCATCCGCTCGGTCACGGGCGCGAACTCTATTTCTGGAGCTTCATCGTCGCACTTCTCGTCTTTGCCGTGGGCGCCGGGGTCTCGTTCTACGAGGGCGTGATCCACATCATGGCGCCGGAACCGGTCGCCAACGTCAAGGTGAACTATATCGTCCTGGGCCTCTCTTTCCTGTTCGAAGGCAGCTCATGGCTGGTGGCGCTAAAGGAGTTCCGCAAGCAGAAGGGCGAGCAGGGCTGGCTGCGGGCAGTGCAATCGAGCAAGGATCCGAGCGTCTATACCGTGCTGTTCGAGGACAGTGCCGCCCTGCTCGGCCTGATCGTCGCCTTTGCCGGCATCCTGGCGGCCGAACTGCTGAAGAAGCCGGAACTCGACGGCGCCGCCTCGATCGGTATTGGGCTGATCCTTGGCGCGACGGCGATTTTCCTGGCCCGCGAAAGCAAGGGCCTGCTGATCGGCGAGCCGGCGTCGCCCGAAGTGCAGAGACAGGTGCTGGCGATCGCCCAGCAGGATCCGGCGGTGCGGCAGGCGAACGGCGTCCTGACCGTCCATATGGGGCCGGCGGAGATCGTTGCCGGCCTGAGTATCGAGTTCGAGGATCATCTGACGGCGCCGGAGATCGAAGCTTGCGTCGAGCGCCTGGAGGCGCGGCTGAAAAAGGAGATGCCGGAGATCACGCGGCTATTCGTCAAGCCGCAGACCACCGGCACATGGGAAAAGCGGAGCAAGCTGATCGAGACCGCGTCCGATCCGGCGCTGGACTAGCGCCGCGCCATTGCCTCACGGTCTTGCCTTGCTAAGATCAAAGAGACTTTGGAGGAACGACGATGAAAATCGACGGCGGCTGCCATTGTGGCGCCATCACCTACGAGGCGGAGGTCGACCCGGAGAACACCGGAATCTGCCACTGCATCGATTGCCAGCAACTGACCGGAACGGCTTTTCGCGTGACCGTGGGCGCGCCGGAAGGCCAGTACCGGATCACCAAGGGTGCGCCAAAGGTCTATATCAAGACAGGATCGAGCGGCGCCAAGCGCGCGCAGGGCTTTTGCGGCGAGTGCGGCTCGCATCTCTACGCCACATCGGTTGGCGACGGGCCGAAGGTTTATGGCATCCGGGTCGGCACGGCGCGGCAACGTGAACAGTTGGTCCCGAGAAGGCAGAGCTGGCATCGCTCGGCGCTGCCCTGGCTGCCGGAATTCCCGGGTATGACGACCACGGAAGAGCAGTAGGGGCGGATCCGGCGCCGTCGCTCAGTCGTCGCCTTCGACGACCCTTAGTCTGAGCTGTCCGGTTTTCGAATCGGCGACGCGGGGGCCCGCGTCGACCTTCGCAGCGGGAGCCCGTGACGCTGCGTCCGCGGCGGCATCGCCGTCGGGTTGCGCCCCGAATTCCAGCGCCTCGATCTTCTGGCCGCGCTTGGTGACCTTCGACGTCGAAACCAGGATGTCGTCGATATCCTTGGCCGACTGGCCGAAATGGACCTGCAGCTTGCGCACACGCTCGTCGACACGCGCAACGTCCTCCATCAGCCGGATGACCTCGCCCTGGATCAGGTGCGCCTGTTCGCGCATGCGGGCGTCCTTGAGGATCGCCTGAATGACCTGGATCGACAGCATCAGCAGCGACGGCGAGACGATGACGACACGGGCGCGATGCGCCTTGTGGACGATCGCCTCGAAATTCTCGTGGATCTCGGCGAACACCGATTCCGACGGCACGAACATGAAGGCGGTGTCCTGGGTCTCGCCCTGGATCAGGTATTTTTCCGATATATCGCGGACATGGATCTCGATGTCGCGGCGGAAGGCCTGCGAGGCGACCTTCTGCAAGTCGGCGCCGTCTGCGGCGCGGATGGCATTCCAGGCTTCCAGCGGAAACTTCGCGTCGATGGCAAGCGACGGGGCGCCGTTCGGCATCTTCACCAGACAGTCGGGCCGGCTGCCGTTCGACAGCGTCGCCTGGAATTCATAGGCGCCATGCGGCAGGCCGTCGGCGACGATCGCCTCCATGCGCGACTGGCCGAAGGCGCCGCGCGTCTGCTTGTTGGAGAGGATCGCCTGCAACTGCACGACCTGGCCGGCGAGCGACTGGATGTTACCTTGCGCGACATCGATGATCGCCAGCCGCTCCTGCAATTTGGCCAGGCTTTCATGCGTCGATTTGGTCTGCTCGGTCATGGTCTGGCCGAGGCGGCCGGTCATGGCATCGAGACGCTGGCCGATCGACTGCGTCAATTCCGCCTGCCGTGCCCCGAACACTTCGGCGATGGCGCCCATGCGGCCCTGCATCTCGGCCTGCGATTGCAGAATGCCGGCCATCCTTGTTTCGGCATCGCGGGCATGGTCGGCGGCTTCGGCCGCGGCGACGGCGCGCGCCTTGGCCGATCGCCATAGCGCGATGACGAGCGCCACGAACAGGCTGAGGAACAGAAAGGCGCCGAAGGCCAGCGCATGGCCGAGCGTGATCGTGGTGGCGCCAAGCCGGGCGACAGGTTCTGAAAGGATGGTGGTCAGATCATTCATGTGGACAGCATAGATGATTCGCACGGCTGACACAGATCAAAACGTGAACGAGCCTCAAGCCCGGCGGTTGACGCTTTTCGCTGGAGGTCTTAGGTGGAACGCCATGCCGATCAAGCCGCTCATCATCCTTCCCGACCCCATCCTGCGCCAGGTTTCCAAGCCGGTGGAGCGCGTCGACGCACCTTTGCGCAAATTGGCCGACGATATGTTGGCGACCATGTATGACGCCCCCGGCATCGGGCTGGCCGCAATCCAGATCGGCGAGCCGCTGCGCATGCTGGTGATCGATCTCGCCAAGGAAGACGAAGAGCCGGCGCCGCACGTCTTCATCAACCCGGAAATCCTGGAGAGCGCCGATGCGCGGTCCGTCTACGAGGAAGGCTGCCTGTCGATCCCCGATTATTATGCCGAGGTCGAACGCCCGTCCGCCGTGCGAGTCAAATATCTCGATCGCGACGGCAAATTGCAGGAGTTGGAGGCAGAGGGCCTGATGGCGACCTGCCTGCAGCACGAGATCGACCACCTCAATGGTGTCTTGTTCATCGACCACATCTCGAAGCTGAAGCGCGACATGGTGGTGAAGAAATTCAAGAAGCTCGCCAGGGACAAGGCGCCGGGCAAGCTGGTGGGATAGGGCTGGAGTCCACTCCAGGCCTGATGTCGGCGGCACAGCACCAAATGGAGATGCCGATGGCCGACTTCCTGATCAGAGACATTCCCGAGCCTTTGAAACGCGAAATCGAACTGGCGGCACACAATTCGCTCGGCTTTCGTCGCTGAAAGCGCAATTGGCGATGAATACGCCGAGATCATGGACAAAATCGAAGCGGAAAGGAAAAGCGAACTTGGTCGCCCGCGACTTTGACGGCCTTGACCTGAAGATCATAAACCCGTTTGAAGCGGGTGCCTGAGCCGGCTCACGGCGCGAGCAGAAGACAGGATATCGAAAGAAAAATGCCCCTTCGCGTCATCTTCATGGGCACGCCCGAGTTTTCGGTGCCGACGCTGCACGCCATTGCCGAGGCCGGTCACGATGTCGCCGCCGTCTATACGCAACCGCCGCGCGCCGCCGGACGGCGCGGACTGGAACTGACGCCGTCGCCGGTGCAGCGCGAGGCGGAGCGGCTGGGCATCGAGACGCGCACGCCCACATCGCTCAAGAGCGAGGCCGAGCAGGCCGCCTTCCGTGCCTTGCACGCCGATGTCGCCGTGGTCGTCGCCTATGGCTTGCTGCTGCCGAAGGCGATTCTGGACGCAACCCGGCTTGGCTGCATCAACGGCCATGCCTCGCTTCTGCCGCGCTGGCGCGGCGCCGCGCCGATCCAGCGCGCCATCATGGCCGGTGACTTGGAAAGCGGCATGATGGTGATGCGCATGGAAGGGGGCCTGGACACTGGCCCGGTCGGAATGGTTGAAAAATGTACCATCGAACCCGATATGACTGCCGGCGATCTGCATGATCGGTTGATGAGTGTCGGCGCAGCCCTGATGGTGGAAGCGCTAGCGCGACTGGAAAGGAACACCCTGACATTTACCCCACAAGCTGTGGATGGGGTGACCTACGCCAAGAAAATCGATAAATCCGAGACGCGCGTGGACTGGACTCGCTCGGCGAGCGAGGTCCACAATCATATTCGTGGCCTGTCGCCCTTTCCCGGCGCCTGGTCGGAGATAGGAATTGGCGGCCGCCCGGAACGGCTGAAACTGCTTCGCTCGACGCTACCGCAAGGCCTGTCGCTTTCGGAAGATTTGGGCGAGTCGGGAGGAATTCTCGATGACCGGCTGACTGTCGCCTGCGGGACAGGCGCGATCAGGCTGGTCGAAGTTCAACGGGCGGGCGGAAGGCCCGCCGCCGCGTCGGAATTCCTGCGCGGGGCCAAGATCGAAAAGGGAATGAAATTCTCATGAGCATGATGTCGATACGCGCGGCGACGCCGCGAGATCGCGAGGCCATTCGCCTCGTCGAGGAGCACGCTTTCGGCCAGCAGGCGGAGGCCGGGCTGGTCGACGCGCTGGTGACCGGCGGCGACGCCGTTGCCGAACTGGTGGCGGAAGACGACGGCCAGGTGGTCGGCCATATCCTGTTTTCCCGGCTGTTCGTCCAGAGCGGCGGCAAGAACTTCGCGGCCGTGGCGCTGGCACCGCTGGCGGTGGAGCCCTCGTTCCATGGCAGCGGCATCGGCGGCGCGCTGATCCGCGAGGCACATATCCGTCTCCGGGATGGCGGCGAGACGCTGGCCGTGGTGCTGGGCGATCCGGCCTATTACAGCCGTTTCGGCTACAGCCATGCACGCGCCGAAAAGTTCGAGAGCGAGTATCAGGGCGAGGCACTGCAGGCACTGGCCTGGGGCGATGCCCCGGAAGCCGGCAGACTGGTCTACGCCTCGGCCTTCGGCTCGGCACTCGCCGCCTAGGCGAGTGCAAATTGCCGCGTTTTCGCCTCGACATCGAATATGACGGCAGCCTGTTTGCCGGCTGGCAGCACCAGGCGGATCAGCCTTCGGTGCAGCAGGCGATCGAGCAGGCGATCGAAAAATTCTGCGGCGAAGCGGTCAGGCTGCGCGCCGCCGGCCGCACCGATGCCGGCGTGCATGCGACCGCCCAGGTGGCGCATGTAGACCTCGCCAAGGCGTGGCCCACCGACAAGGTGCGCGATGCCGTCAACGCCCATCTGCAGGCGGCCGGCGCGCGCATCGCCGTCCTCAAGGCGACGGTCGTCTCCGACGGTTTCGACGCGCGCTTCTCGGCCACCGGCCGCCACTATCTCTACCGCATCCTCAACCGCCGCGCGCCGGCCGCGCTCGACAAGGGCAAGGTGTGGTGGGTGCCGAAGCGGCTCGACGCCGTCGCCATGCACGAAGCGGCAAAGGTCCTGCTCGGGCGACATGACTTCACCACCTTCCGCTCGACCCAGTGCCAGGCGAACAGCCCGATCAGGACGCTGGAGCGGCTCGATGTGAGCCGGCAAGATGACGTGATCGAGGTAAGGGCCTCGGCGCGCTCCTTCCTGCACAATCAGGTGCGCTCGATGGTCGGTTCCCTCAAGCGCGTCGGCGACGGCGGCTGGACCGCGGCCGACATGAAAGCGGCGCTCGAGGCGCGTGACCGCGCCGCCTGCGGCCAGGTGGCACCACCCGACGGGCTGTTTCTCATCGGCGTCGATTATCGGGGCGTCGATTATCCTGAGGTCGACTACCCGGAGACGAACCCGGAAAGGCTCTGAGCCCCGACATCGTCCGGCACGGTGATGCCGAGCAGCGTCTGCAGCCCGAACAGCACCAACAGCGAGGCGATGAACATGCCGACGAAAACGGCGGTGCCGGTCGCTGCGCCCCTGCCGATTGTGGCGTTGGTCATGCGCCAGGTCAGAACCATCGACAGGGCAAACAAAAGCAGCGACACAAGGCTCGAAACCTGGCTCGCGGACGAGAGGAAGAGTCTGATCAGCGCCGAGGGCAGCATCAGCCAGGCGGTGATGGCCGAAGCCCAGTTGCTGGCGACGACATAGTGGACGAAGCGGCCGCCAATCCCGGCGCGCGGCGCAACCAGGGCCAGAACGATCAGCGGCAGCACCCAGGAGCCGATGTCGACCGTCGCCAGACGCACCAGCATGCTGAAGCGCCCCACGAAAGCGTCGGGATCGCCGATCTCATTGGCGATGCCGACCCAGCCGACGATCAGCGCCGGTGCCGCAACGACAATGGCGAAAAACGAATTCCAGAAACCATCGGCCGACAGGTCGAGCAGGCGCAATCCGTCGGGCTTGCCGAGCATCAGCCGCCAGGCGCCCGTCAGCGAAGCTTGGGTTTCGTCCGCCGAAAGCATGTTGCTCAGTCCTGTCCGAACCAGTCTTCGATGAAGCGCTGATAGATTTGCGTCAGCGTTTCGAGATCGGCAATGGCGACGCGCTCGTCGACCATGTGCATGGTCTTGCCGACCAACCCGAACTCGACCACCGGGCAATAGTCCTTGATGAAACGCGCGTCGGACGTGCCGCCGGAAGTCGACAACGTCGGCTCCTTGCCGACCGTCGACTTGATCGAGCCGCAGAGCGTTTCGATCAGTTTGTCGTCGCGGGTCAGGAAGACATGGCTCGGCCTGTCGCGCCAGACGAGCTCATAGTCGACCGGAGTCTTCTTGGCCTGCCGGTACTTCTTGCGCCTGGCCGCCTGGTCGAGCCGGTTGTGGATCTCGGCCTGCAGGGTCTCGGCCGTCCAGGTGTCGTTGAAGCGGATGTTGAAGGTCGCGGTCGCCCTGGCCGCGATGACATTGGTGGCCGGATTGCCGACATCGATGGAGGTAATCTCCAGATTGGTCGGCTGGAAATCCCTGGTGCCCTTGTCGAACACAGGATGCAGCAAGGCGTCGACCAGGCTCATCAAGCCGCGCACCGGATTGTCGGCAAGCTGCGGGTAGGCGACATGGCCCTGGCGGCCATTGACTGATATGGCCCCGGACATCGAGCCGCGCCGGCCGATCTTGATCATGTCGCCGAGCGTATCGGGGTTGGTCGGCTCGCCGACAAGGGAGGCATCCCATTTCTCGCCCCTGGAAGCCGCCCATTCGAGCAGCTTGACCGTGCCGTTGATGGCGGGGCCTTCCTCGTCGCCGGTGATCAGCAGCGAGACCGATCCTTTCGGGCCGCCATTGGTCTCGACATGGCGTGCCACGGCGGCGATGAAACAGGCAATGCCGCCCTTCATGTCGACCGCGCCACGGCCATACATCTCGCCATTGGCGATCTCGGCGGCGAAGGGCGGATGCGTCCAGGCGGCTTCGTCACCGACCGGCACCACGTCGGTGTGGCCGGCGAACATCAGATGCGGGCCGTTGCCGGACCGTCGCGCATAGAGGTTCTCGATATCGGGCGTGCCGTCTTCGGAAAACACCGGCCGATCGACCAGGAAGCCGAGCGGCTTCAGCATCGCCTCCAGCGCGGTCAGCGCGCCGCCCTCGTTGGGCGTTACCGAAGCACAACGGATAAGGGCGGCGAGGTTTTCGGCGGGATCGGTCGGCAGCGTCATGGCAAAAGCGATAGTCGAAAGCGGAGGGCCTGTCACGGCCAGACATAGGGGCCAGCCTCATGGCTGGCGATACCGCCGATATTATGGTTTTCATGTCGTATAGCTGCGACCCGGTGCGGGCGACAGGATGGCAGACCAGGACAAAAGAATCGTCATTGCCGGCGCCGGCAGCATCGGCTGCTATGCCGGCGGCTGCCTGGCGCTCTCCGGGCGCCGGGTGATTCTGCTGGCCCGGCCGCGTGTCGATGCGGCGTTGCGGCAGGGCGGGTTGCGGGTCAGCGACCTCCAGGGCCGCGATCGCTCTATCAAGCCGGAGGCGCTTGCCGTCACCGCCGATCCGGCCGCTGCCCTGCCGCAGGCCGACGTGATCCTGGTCACGGTCAAGAGCGGCGCGACGCAGGATATGGCAACCCTCATCAAGGCCCATGCCCACCCGGATGCGGTGGTGGTGAGCCTGCAGAATGGCGTCGACAATGCCGAAAGGCTGCGCGCCGGGCTAGCCGGGCGAACGGTGCTGGCCGGCATGGTGCCGTTCAATGTCGTGCAGTCCCCGGATGGCGAACTGCCGCTGCGCGTTCACCGCGCCAGCGACGGCAAGGTGATGGTCGAAGACGGCGACGCCGGCCTGGTCGGCCTGCTCGGTGTCGAAGGGTTTGCGGTCGAAGCCCATGGCGACATGAAGGCCGTGCTGTGGGGCAAGCTGCTGATGAATTTGAACAACGCGCTGGTGGCGCTGTCGGACTTGCCGCTGGCAACCGAATTGGCCGATCGGGGCTGGCGGCTGATCCTGGCCCGTCAGATCGACGAGGCGCTGCAGGCGATAAAAGCATCCGGCATCGAGCCGGCGCGGATTGCCGGCTTGCGGCCATCCCTGCTGCCGAAGGTGCTCAGGCTGCCGGACTGGCTGTTCAAACTGCTGGCCCGGCGCATGCTGGCGATCGACCCGCGGGCGCGCTCGTCGATGTGGGACGATTTGCAGCGCGGCCGGCCGACGGAGATCGACGACTTGCAGGGCGCGATCCTGCGGCTGGCGGATAAAGCCGGCACGCCGGCGCCGATGGTCAAGCGGATCACCGCGCTGGTGCGCGCGGCGGAATCGGAGCGGCTTGGCTCGCCGGGCCTGGCGCCGGAACAGATTGTTGTACCGCCGGCCGGCCGTCGATCAACGTGATCTTCTGCCAGATTTTACGCGACAGGTTGGACGCCAGGTTCTCGATGTCGTTGACGCCGTCGATGACGATGTCGTCATTGACCGACTGCGCGAACAGCGCGGCGATCTTGCCGGTGATCGACAGCATTTCGGAGCAATAGTCGAGATAGCGCGCCAGGTCGGCGGCATTGGTGATGCGCGCCGGCGAATGCACCGTCGGCCTGAAATCGGCCGAAAGGGCCGCCGGATCCTTGGTCAGCTGGTGCATGTCGATGACATGGATCAGCGAACGCAGGCCGTGCAGCTGGCGAAAGACTCTTTTGCGCTTGATACGCTCCTCGGTGCGGATCAGGGCAAGTAAGCCCAACACAGCGAGTATGACGGTGTTGATCGAAGCCTCTATGCCTTGCACCGACTGCAGGGCATCGTGGGTTCCCGAAATGCGGTCGATCGGCAATATGGTACCGACGAACAGGAACACCAGCACACCCGCGACGAAGGCGGCGCCAATGAGCCCGCGCAGCCACCAGATCGGTGCTTCGAGCACCTTGGCCGCCTTGGCCAGATCGCGTGACAGCGAGACCAGTTCGGCGGCGACGCCACGCAATCCCGCATCGGGGAAACGGTCGGCGATCCGCTCTTCCAGCCGCTCGGCGGTCCCGACGATCAGTTTCGGATCAAGCGTGCGGTAGCGCATGTCCGATCGGTCCTCAGTGTTGCGCCGGCTCGTTGGTGCGCCGGCCATAGCGGTTGGGCCCAGGCTGCCCTGGAAACAGGCACAACACAAGGAAGGCGACGATCGAGACCACCGGCACGAACAGGATCAGCGCGGCAATTCCCGGCTTGTCCAGGTCGTGCAGCCGTTTAACCGCCAGCGCGATGTTCGACCACAGCGAGGCGATGAAGGCGACAAAGAAGATGAACGACCACATGTTGCTCTCGGGCGAGCCCTCCGGCACCAGCGTGAAGCGATAGAGCGGGAAGGCCTGGATGATGGCGACGAGCAACCCGCCAAGAAAATAGGCCGCGCGGCTGACGCGGCCCGATATTTTGAAGAAAAGCCAGGTGAGTGATCTGTCAGGCAAGCGGATCCGGTCCATATTGATTGGCGCCCCTGGCGCCTTCGAGAATGCCGCATTCCACCAGAAACCAGATCGGGCCGATGAAAGGCACCAGCATGATCAGGCTCCACCAGCCCGACTTGCCGCGATCATGCCAGCGCTTGGCGTAGACTGCGAGTGCGAAATAGATCGAGGCCAGAGCGACGAGAATGCCGACGATGCCGATCTGGGCGCCGCTGGCCGTGGTGATGCGTGTGCCAAGCATCGCATCGAGAATAAAGGCAACGATGCCAATGACGATGAAAACTCCAATCGCGGCCCAGAACTTGCCCCGGTTGATGCGGCCGTCGAAACTCGTCAGCAGATATTTCCAGTCCATGTCACCCCTCCATGTTGAACCAGCGCGACGGATTGTCGCGCCGGCGGAAGGTGCGCCCGCTTTGCGCAAAGATCAATCGCGCAGCAATTCGTTGATCGAGGTCTTGGAACGGGTCCTGGCGTCGACCCGCTTGACGATGACGGCGCAGTAGAGGCTTGGACCCGGCTCTCCGTTCGGAAACGGCTTGCCAGGCAGCGAGCCGGCGACGACGACGGAATTCGGAGGCACTTCGCCATAGAAAATCTCGCCGGTGGCGCGGTCGACGATCTTGGTCGACTGGCCGATGAAGACGCCCATGCCGAGCACCGAGCCTTCGCGCACGATGCAGCCCTCGACCACTTCAGAGCGCGCGCCGATGAAGCAATTGTCCTCGATGATGGTCGGGCCGGCCTGCATCGGCTCCAGCACGCCGCCAATGCCGACGCCGCCGGACAGATGCACGTTCTTGCCGATTTGGGCGCAGGAGCCGACCGAGGCCCAGGTGTCGACCATGGTGCCGGTATCGACATAGGCGCCGACATTGACGAAGGACGGCATCAGCACGGCGCCCGGCGCGACATAGGCCGAACGGCGCACGATCGACGACGGCACGGCACGGAAGCCCGCCTTCTCGAAGTCGACGGCGCCCCAGCCATCGAACTTCGACGGCACCTTGTCCCACCACACGGCCTCGCCCGGGCCGCCCTTGATGATTTCCATCGGGTTGAGCCGGAACGACAACAGCACGGCCTTCTTCAGCCACTGGTTGACATGCCATTTGCCGTCGGCCTGCCGCTCGGCGACGCGGACGGTGCCACGGTCGAGCAGGTCGAGCGCCGACTGGATGGCATCGCGCGCTTCGCCGCGCGTCGTCGTCGAAATCGTGTCGCGTTCCTCGAAGGCCGTCTCAATGGTCTTTTCGAGGCTCGCAAGATCGGGCTTCGACATGAATTCGCTCCATTACCAAGCTGTTAAGGGGCTGCGCCTTAACCTGTTTTGAAAGGCGCGCGGACCGCTGGCAGGCTTTGCCTGCCTGGGTCTTTGCTGTAGCAGGTTCTTGTCGCAAACCGTCGGACACTTTTGCGGAACCTGCTTATGTTAAGGCTCAATGAGGGTCAATCGCGGCTGCGCCATGGGACGGCGCAACTGAAAAATTTGGACGGGTAAGGCAATTATGACTCCTATGGAAAAGGCGGGGTGGACCCCGCTGCCGCATTCGGACGAGGATCTGGAGCGGTCGAAGAGCGTGCCGGATACGCCGCAGACGCGTGCCGAAACATACCGGCTCGCCTGGAACGATCCAGACTTCATGACGCGGCGCGAATTGCGCGCGGTCAGGTTGCAGCTGGAACTCTTGAAGCCTGAGATGATCCTGGCCGAGCGCGGTATCCGTTCGACGGTGATCCTGTTTGGGGGCGCACGCCTGCCCGAGCCCGGCGGCGAGGCCTGGGCGGCCAAGAACGAAACGCAGAGAAAGAACCTCGAGGAAAACAGCAAATACTACGAGGAGGCGCGCAAATTCGCCCGCCTCTGCTCGCAGCATTCGGCCACATCACACTACCGCGAATATGTCGTGGTGACCGGCGGCGGACCCGGCGTGATGGAAGCGGGAAACCGCGGCGCCGACGATGTCGGCGCGCCGTCGATCGGCCTCAACATCGTCCTGCCGCACGAGCAGGCGCCGAACATCTATGTGACGCCGGAGCTCTGCTTCAACTTCCACTATTTCGCCATCCGCAAGATGCATTTCGTCATGCGCGCCAAGGCTGTCGCGGTATTCCCCGGCGGCTTCGGCACGATGGACGAGTTCTTCGAGACGCTGACCCTGATCCAGACCGGACGCATGGAGCGCGTGCCGGTGATCCTGTTCGGAAAATCCTTCTGGAAACGGGCGATCGATCTCGACTTCCTCGCCGAGCAAGGCACGATCAGCCCCGGCGACCAGGATATCATCGATTTCGTCGACACCGCCGACGAGGCCTGGGGGATCATCAGCCGCTTCTATAAGTTAGGGGAATAGGGCTGGGAATCGGAGAACTGGGGAATTGAGGAATGAGGGGGATTGCGGTCTCTGCGTTCCGGATCGATTCCCCAATTCGTCAGTTCTTCAATTCTTCAATTCCCTACCCCCTCCTCCACAATCGCCGTGAGAAACGTCGCGAGATCGTCGGTGACGAAATCGACATCATCCTCGTTGGCCGGGTCGCGCTCCCAGATTTCCGAAAAGGTCGGCTCGAAATTGCGTGGCACGACAAGCACCGTGGTCATGCCCAGCGACTTCGGCACCGCAAGATTGCGGGCAAGGTCTTCGAACATCACCGCATTGTGGCCGATGACGGAATGAAGTTCGGCGAACTTCTCGTAGGTCTGGCGTGCCGGCTTGGGATTGAGCCCCGCGGCGACGATATCGAAGATGGCGTCGAAATGGTCGAGAATGCCGAGCTGGCGCGCGGTGCGTTCGGCATGCCTGCGGTCGCCATTGGTGAAGATGAACTTGCGGCCCGGAAGCTGGCGGATGGCGGTGCCGAGGACGGGATCGGGCACCAGCCATGAGTAATCGATGTCATGGACCTTCTCGAGGAAATCGTCGGGGTCGATGCCGTGGCGCGTCATCAGCCCGTTCAGCGTCGTGCCATATTCGCGGTAGAGTTCCTTCTGCAATTTGCGCGCGTCGTCGCGCGGCAGCGCCAGGAGTTCGCCGACATAGGCGGTCATCTTGACGTCGATCTGCGAGAACAGGTTCGAATGATGCGGATAAAGCGTGTTGTCGAGGTCGAACACCCAATCGGTGACATGGGCGAAGCGGGCGGGGTCGGGGAGCGTGGTCATGCGCTCCTTATGGCATGAAACGGGCAGCCTGAAAGAGACTTTATCCACAACTTCTGCTCGCTGAGGTTGCGTAAATTGCCTCACGATTCAAATTTTATGCATCCGGGAAAGGTGGCCTTCAGGGCTTGCTGGCACAGAGACGGTCTTGTGGGAGCAAGCGATGAACAGCATAATTCTGAGATCCGCCGCCGTTGCTTTCGCCTCTGTGGCGGCCTCTCTCCTTTTGACGCTGATCATCGTTCCGGCGATGGGATTTCCGGTCAACCGCACGATCTGGCTGACCTCCACGCTCTGTCCGCTGGTGCTGACATGGGCCGCCAGCGCAAGCACTTTCTGGCAAAGCGACAGGCTGAAAAACGCGCATCGCGAGCTAGCTCGCGCGCATGCCCAGCTCGCCGCCGCGCATCGCCGCCTCGCCGAAAAGGCGAGCCGCGACGACATGACCGGCATGCTCAACCGGGAAAGCTTCTTTGCCGCGCTCGACAGTTCGCGCCGCAAGTCCGATCGCGGCGCGCTGCTGATCATCGACGCCGACCACTTCAAGAAAATCAACGATAATTTTGGCCACCTGACCGGCGATGACGCGCTGCTTTTGATCGCCAGCGCGATCCAGCGCGGCGTGCGCAGCGGCGATGTGCTCGGCCGCATCGGCGGCGAGGAGTTCGGTACCTTCCTGATCGGCGCCACCGAGCAGGAGGCCAAGCGCATCGCCGAGCGCATTCGCCGTGAAGTCGAGCTGATCCGCTTCCGGCCCGTCGACGAGCGGACCATTCCGCTCACCGTCAGCATCGGCGGCACCGTCTGTGGCGAGGATGTCAGCGTATCGGATCTGATGCGCGCCGCCGACCGGCGCCTCTACCAGGCCAAGCACCAGGGCCGCAACTTGACGATCCTCGACACGGACATTTCCGAAGCGGCCTGATCAGGCGGCCGATACGCTGGACCGTTAAGGAAATTCTAACCCTGTTTGTACTCGGTTGCACCGTCTACGCGGGGTTTTCGCTGCTTTGTAGTGAAGCTTGGCACGATACTGGCTTCCGCAGCGATGCATGTGTCGCTCAGGGAAACTGTCGTTCCGGAACGTCCATGCGTAGCCGAGGCCCCCATCCAAGAGACCGGTCATGAGTTTCTTCATCAAAAGAATATCACGCCGCACGCTCATGCAGGCGCTGATGATCGCACTGCCCGCATTGTCACTGTTCCGCAAGCTGCCTGACGCCGATGCTTCGCATGCCGATCCATCCCGCGCCGATCCATCCCGGGCCGACCCGAACGAGATCGTCGAGGTCAATGGCTGGATCCTGAAGCGGAGCGACCTGGCATGATCTTCGACAGCTACGCAGCGTATCGCGCCGCGAACTTCACCCCCAAGGTCTGCATCCTCGGCTCCGGCCCGGCCGGCACAACCATTGCTCGCAAGCTCGGCGCCGCCGGCATTCCGGTGGTGGTGATGGAGGCCGGCTCGCGTGAGTTCAGCGACGAGTCGCAGGATTTCTACCGTGGCACCACGGTCGGCGATTTCTATTTCGATCTCGACATCACCCGGCTGCGGTTCATGGGTGGCAGTTCCAACCACTGGGCCGGCTGGTGCCGCGTGCTCGACAAACAGGATTTCGAGCCGAAGGCCTGGGTGCCCGATACGGGCTGGCCGATCCGCCGCGCCGACATCGAGCCCTATCTGCCGGAAGTGCGCGCTATTCTCGACCTTCCGGCCCTCCGGCCGGACATGCCGATCTCCGACGACATTCGCTGGGTGCAGCTGATCAAGAGCCCGGCTGTGCGCTTCGCCGAGAAATTCGGCGACGAACTCGACAAAGCCAGCAACATCGCCGTGGTGCTCAACACCTGTGCCACTGAACTTGCCGGCAACGGCCGACGCGTGACCGGCGCCAGGCTGTGGTCGAACGGGCAGGATGCCGGCTTCTTCAGCGCCGATTATTTCATTGTCTGCACGGGCGGACTGGAGAATTCGCGGCTGCTTTTGTGGTCGAACCAGCGCTCGAACGGCGGCGTCGTGCCGAATGCGACCACGCTTGGCCGTTACTGGATGGAGCACCCGACCTTCGAGGGCGGCAACGCCATCCTGGCCGATTATGGTGCGTTCGAGGTCGATGCCGCCAACGAGGCCTTCTTCTCGCCGACGCTTGCCGCCATGGAGCGCCTGCGGATCATGAATTTCGGCATCAGGCTGATCGAAACGCCGTATCCCGGCGTCAAGAACCTGATCGCCGATCTCGCCTGCACGGCACCCAACATGGCCGAATGGATGTCTTCAAAGCTTAGCCAGAATCTGCGCTGCGCGGCGCAGCTCTATGTCGCCTGGGAACAGGCGCCGCTGGTCTCCAACCGGGTCGAGCTGTCGAAGACCGATGTCGACCATACCGGCGTGCCGCGCATCGAGTTGCACTGGAAGAAATCGGAGGTGGAACGCCGCACCCTGCTCGAAGGGCTCAGACTGTTCGGCACGACGCTGATCGAGAAGAATCTCGGCCGAGTGCGCATTGCCGACTGGATCGCCAACGGTCAGGACTACCCGACCAATGACGAGACGGCGGGCCATCACCACATGGGCGGCACACGTATGGGCACGGACGTCATCAAGAGTGTCGTCGACGCCAATTGCAAGGTACACGGCATGGACAATCTCTATGTCGGCGGCTCCTCGGTGTTCTGCACATCGGGCCAATGCAATCCGACGACGACGATCACCGCACTGGCCTGCCGGCTGGGCGACCATCTGAGCAAGGTGGTCACCGTCTGACGGTTCCACGGCAATTTTTTGGGATTTGAGGGACAATGCCGGCGCCCGTGATGGTCGCGGCGGATGATATCGCGCTTCGTCAACGCCGCCCTCGACCTGCAGCGCGCCCAGCTGGCGCGGCTGAAGGCCGAGGCCGGCTGAGGCGTCAGACCGTCGCCGGATCGAGTGCCGGCTGGCCCTTGCGGCGGGCGACGATCGCCTCGAAGTCGGCGGTCTGGAAGGCATCGCGCAAGGCGTCGAACGACGGCAGCACGAAATAGGCGCGCTGGAACTTGTCGATCTCGTAGCCGGTGCGCATCACCGTTTCCAGGTCGAAGGGCACGTGGTGGGCGTCCTTGCCGTCGACCGCGAATTGCAATTCGGTGAACGACGACATCAGGCCGGCGCCAAAGGCTTTCAGCGGCTGGCCGGCCTCCTGCATCAGGCCGTATTCGGCCGTGTACCAGTAGAGCCGGGTGATCATCTCGTCGCCGCCCAGCGCAATGATGTCGCCGGCCTTGCGGCCATACATCTGCATGAAGTCGGCAAACACCGGCTGCGACAGCACCGGCACGTGGCCGAAGAAGTCGTGGAACATATCCGGCTCGACGATGTAGTCGAGTTCCTGCCTGGTCCGCAGCCAGTTGGTGACCGGGAAGCGGCGATTGGCGAGATGGTCGAAGAAAGGGGCCGCGGGAATGAGACCCGGCACGGCAACGATCTCCCAGCCGGTCAGCTTGCGCAGCTTGGCGCTGACCTCCTCGAAATCGGGGATGCGGTCGAGCAGGCCGAGCTTCTCGACGCCGTCGAGATAGGAGTGGTGCGCGAGCTTGCGCGTCAGTTTGGTCTGGCGGTCGCACAGCGTGCGCCACACCGCCTGCTCCTCGGCGCTGTAATCGTAACCCTGCGCCACGGTGAAATCGGCACGGCAGACCGAATAGTCGCCGCGAAGGCCTTGGGCAGCGCAATCGCGGGCGTATTCGGCAACGCTCATCGTCGTCATGGTTTTTCTCCTCGCAATCATGAATGGCGAATGGTCTGAAAGATTAACCGGATTTGCCGAGGCAAATCGGTTTTGATGGTCGCTTAAGCGTGATATTCTGGATAATATTCCCTCACAAAAAACCAATACGGAGTGAAAATGCCTCAATTCGATGATTTCGAGATCAAGATGCTCGACGTCCTGCAACGCGACGGACGCAAGCCTGTGTCCGAGCTGGCGCAAGAGATCGGCCTGTCTACGACGCCGTGCGCGCGGCGTTTCGAGGCGCTGCAGGATGCAGGCATCATCAAGGGCTTTGCCGCGGTGATCAGCCGCCGCGCGGTCGGGCTGATGGTCGAGGTGTTCATCCAGGTGCGCCTTGTCAGCCACAGCGACGGCTCGCCCGAAAGTTTCATCGCCGCCGTCCAGCGCATGGATGAGGTGTCCTCGTGCTGGACGATGACCGGCGACCACGATTTCCTGCTGCATGTCATGGTGCCGTCGGTCGACGAGCTCAACGCCTTCGTCATGCACCGGCTGATGCGGCTCGACGGCGTGCGCGACGTCCACACCCAGCTCGTGCTGCAAAACATCAAGGGACCCGGCCACGTGCCGCTCGCACACCTCAAGCGGTGATGGTGCCTGCCTTCCGTATTCCTGCGGGAAAGCTGCACGCAAACTGCTGAAACGGGCCAAGCGCGTGTCCACATCGCCAGCCAGTTTGCGCGGACCAACTGCCCAGGAGGTCCGCCATGAAAATCGTCCTGATCAATCCGCCGCACACCGCCATCGGCAGCCGCGTGCCCGACGACCACTTGCCGCCGCTCGGCCTGCTGGCGCTCGGCGGCCCGCTGATCGATGCCGGCCATCAGGTGCGGCTCGTCGACGCTGAATTCGGGCCGATGCCGCTCGATAGGGTCGTTCGCGATGCCCTGGAAGACCATCCCGACTTCGTCCTGATCGGCCATTCCGGCTCGACCTCGGCGCACCCGACCGTTTTGCTGATCGCAAAGATGATCAAGGAGCGCGAGCCGGCGACCATCATCATCTATGGCGGCGTCTTTCCGACCTATCACTGGCGTGACATCCTGGCTGAAACGGACGTCTTCGACTTCATCGTGCGCGGCGAGGGCGAGGCGACCGTCGTGGCGCTGGTCGAGGCGCTGGAAATGCACCAGCCGCCGGCGAGCGTGGCCGGCATCGCCTATCGCGACGATCTGCGCCGTCCCTTCGCGACGCAGCCGGCCATGACCATTGCCGAGCTCGATGCCTACCGTGTCGGCTGGGAGCTGATCGATCACGGGCGCTACAGCTATTGGGGCGGCAAGCGTGCCGTGGTCATGCAGTTCTCGCGCGGCTGTCCGCATCTGTGCAACTATTGCGGCCAGCGCGGCTTCTGGACCCGCTGGCGGCATCGCGACCCCGTCGAATTCGCGCAAGAGATCGCCTGGCTGCACCGCCAGCACGGCGTCGAGCTGATCAACCTCGCCGACGAAAATCCGACGGTTTCGAAGAAGGCCTGGCGCGCCTTTCTCGACGCCCTGATCGCCGAGAACGTACCGGTGCTGATCGTCGGCTCGACCCGCGCCGACGACATCGTGCGCGATGCCGACATCCTGCATCTCTACCGCAAGGCCGGCGTTATCCGCTGGCTGCTCGGCATGGAAAACACCGACGAACAGACGCTTCAATTGATCCGCAAGGGCGGCAGCACCTCATCCGACCGCGAGGCGATAAGGCTGCTGCGCCTCAACGGCATTCTGTCGATGGCGACCTGGGTGGCCGGCTTCGAGGAGGAGGGGTTTCGCGACCTGTGGCGTGGCTTTCGCCAGTTGATCGCCTACGACCCGGACCAGATCCAGGCGCTTTATGTGACGCCGCATCGCTGGACGCCGTTCTTCAGGATCGCGCGGGACCGCAAGGTGATCCAAAGGGACGCCCGGCTGTGGGACTACAAGCATCAGGTGCTGCTGATGACGCGGCTGAAGCCTTGGATGCTGTTCTTCAGCGTCAAGCTGATCGAGTTGGCGGTGCAGTCGCGGCCGAAGGCGCTGGCGCGCATCCTGTTCCACAAGGATCCCGAGCAGCGCCACTCGATGCGCTGGTACACGCAGATGGGCCGCCGCGTCTGGTTCCGTGAGGTGTGGGGTTTTCTGGTCCGCGACATCAGGGTGAAAGACGGCCCGACGCTTGCTGAATTCTGGGGCGCGCCGCAGGACACCGAAGAGGAGTCCATGACCGTTCGACGCCCGGCGCGCAAGCCGGCTGAACCCGCGCCGCAGCGCGGTACCGGCATGCAACTTCCTGCCGAATGAGTCTCCAGTCCGTGCCGTTCAGGGCACGATCAGCGTGCCGGCGCCGTGTTCGGTGAACAGCTCGAGCAGCACCGAATGCGGCGTCTTGCCGTTGAGGATGACGACGCCTTCGACGCCGCGCTCGATCGCTTCGATGCAGGTTTCGACCTTGGGGATCATGCCGCCCGAGACCGTGCCGTCCTTGATCAGCGCCTTGGCCTCGGCCACGGTCAGCTCGTCGATCAGCTTCTTGTTCTTGTCGAGCACGCCCGGCACGTCGGTGAGGAACAGCAGGCGCGTCGCCTGGCAGGCGCCGGCAATGGCGCCGGCGAAGGTATCGGCATTGATGTTGTAGGTGTGGCCGTCGCGGCCGGGTGCCACCGGCGCCAGCACCGGGATCATTTCGGAGCGCGCCAGAAGATCGAGCAAGGTGCGGTCGACCTCGACCGGCTCGCCGACAAAGCCGAGATCGAGCACACGCTCTATGTTGGAGTCCGGATCGATCATGGTCTTGCGGGCCTTTTCGGCAAAGACCATGTTGCCGTCCTTGCCGCACAGGCCGATCGCCCATTCGCCCTCGGCGTTGATCAGGGCGACGATCTCCTTGTTGATCGAACCGGCCAGCACCATCTCGACGATCTCGACCGTCTTCAGGTCGGTGACGCGCAGGCCGCCCTCGAACTTGGATTCGATGCCCATCTTGGCCAGCATGGCGCCGATCTGCGGACCGCCGCCATGGACGACGATCGGGTTGACGCCGGATTGCTTCAGAAGCGCGATGTCGCGGGCGAACGCCTTGCCGAGTTCGATATTGCCCATGGCATGGCCGCCATATTTCACCACGACCGTCTTGTTCTCGTAGCGCTGCATGTAGGGCAGCGCCCGCGACAGCAGGGCAGCCTGCATTTCGGCGGTGGCGGTTATTTCCGTCATCGGCTTGGTTCCCTGGAGAGCGGTAAAGACGGCGGCGTCTTAGCGGGAATTGGCGCCGCCCGCAAATGGCTTTGCTGTCATATTCGAGCGCCTCACGACCTCGTCATCATGACGGCACCTTCAGCGGCGCCCTGCGGCCCAGCCAACCCGAGATCTTCTCCATCTGCGCGGCGAGCGACAGCAGCGTCTCCTCGTCGCCCGGGCGGCCCGCCGCCTGGATGCCGAGCGGCAGGCCGGCATCGGTGACATGGACCGGCAGTGCGATCGACGGCTGGCCGCTGACATTCTGGATCGCCGGCCAATGGGTGAACCAGAGGCTCTTGTCCATCAGCTGGCCGAAGAAGGGCTTCAGCTTCAGCAAGCGCGTCAGGTGAAGCTTGTCGAGCAGGTTCTCGATGAGCTCGTCGGCGCCTTTCGGATCCATGGCGCCGCAGGCGAGCGGCGGGTGGGCAATGATCGGCATCAGCACGGCATCATATAGCGCGGTCTCCGAGATCAGCTGCCGTGAAGCGGCATGCAGCCGCTGCAGGTCGGCATAGGTCTCGCCGGCCGATACCATCTCGCCCAACCTGCCGAGCACGCGCGTCGCCCGCTCGATGTCACCCGTAACGGAACGGCCGACGCGCAGCGCTTCCGCACGCATCGTGCCGGCGACGGCCGAGGCAACCGTCCGGCAGAAGCCGGCGAGGAAATCGCGCCCTATGAAGGGCAGGTCGATCTCCTCGACCGTATGGCCGCCTTCGAGGGCGAGCGCGACCGCCGTGTCGAGCGCCTTGAGCGTCTCATCCGAAATCGGCAGGCCAAGCGGCGATTTGCGGTACACGGCCAGCCTGAGCTTGCCGGGATCGCGCGCCGCGGCCGCCGTGAACGTGCCTTTCGGCGGCGGCGCGGCATAGGGCGACAAAAGGTCGGGACCGTGGGTGAGGTCGAGCAGCAACGCGCTATCGCGCACCGAACGGGTGAGCGCATGGTCGACCACCATGCCGTACCAGCTTTCGCTCACCAGGGGCGTCAGCGGTATGCGGCCGCGCGACGTCTTCAGGCCGACAAGCCCGGTGCAGGCGGCGGGCACCCTGATCGAGCCGCCGCCATCCGAGGCGTGCGCCACCGGCACGACACCCGCGGCGACCAGTGCCGCCGCACCACCCGACGAGCCACCGCTGGTATGGCTGGTGTTCCACGGATTGCAGGTGATGCCAAAGGCCTTGGACTCGGTCATCAGCCGCAGCCCGTGCTCCGGCGACGTCGAGGTGACGATCGGAATGAGCCCGGCGGCGAGATAGCGGTCGGTGAGCGCCGAATCGATGTCGGCCAGCCATGCCGGAATGCGGCTGCCGCCATGCGTCGATACGCCCTTGATGGCGATGCCGAGGTCCTTGATGGCGAACGGGACGCCGGCCAGCGGCAGCGAGCGGTCGATGGTCCTTGCGCGGGCGCGGGCGGCATCATAGAGCGGCTCGGCCGTGGCGTTGATGTCGGGACGGGTGGCCTCGGCGCGGGCGATCGCGGCCTCGGTCAGCTCGATGGGCGAGACCTCGCCCTTGCGAACCAGATCGGCGAGGCCGGTTGCGTCTTGCGACCATAGTATCTGTTCAACCGACATGCGCGCTCCCCGCCATTACAGCAAGCTAGCCAGTGGCGACTTCATTAGCAATCGACGGGCGGATCCGGGCTGGCGACACGCAAAGCTTAGGCGTGCACAAGGTTATTTCCGCCGTTGCAAATACATCGCAATTGCCTAATTTGCCTGCGATGACGCCGCAGGACATCACCAAGCTGATCGTCCGGACTTCGATGAAGGATCGGGCCGCGTTCGATCTGCTCTACCGGCAGACCAGCGCGAAACTTTTCGGCGTCTGCCTTCGTGTATTGAACGACCGGGGAGATGCGGAAGAAGCTCTACAGGAAGTCTTCGTCAAGATATGGACGAAGGCGGATCGTTTTGCCGTCTCCGACCTGAGCCCGATCTCCTGGCTGGTGGCGATCGCGCGCAACCATGCGATCGATCGCATCCGAGCGCGGCGCAAGCCTGTCGCCGACATCGATGCCGCACTCGACGTGGCCGATCCGGCGCCGGGGCCTGAAGCGATGGCGGTGGCGGGAGACGAATCCGAACGCATCCACCATTGTCTCGATGAATTGGAGAAGGACCGGGCGGCGGCCGTCCGGGGTGCTTATCTCAAGGGCGAAAGCTATGCCGAACTGGCGCAGCGTCACGGCGTGCCGCTGAACACGATGCGTACATGGCTGCGCCGCAGCCTGTTGAAACTCAGAGAATGTCTGGAAAGATGACGCTGGCAGAAGACACAGGACCGGAACGTGGAGGCGACGACCTGCTCGCCGCCGAATACGTTCTCGGCGTGCTGGCTGCCGACGAACGCCAGATCGCCTCACGCCGCGTTGAAGCCGAGGCCGACTTCGCCCGTCTTGTCGACGGCTGGGAGGTCAATTTTTCGCCGCTTGCTGCCGCCTATCAGGACATCGAGCCGCCGGCTTCGATCAAGCTGGCGATCGACCGCAGGCTGTTTGCGTCCAGCGCTGCGACATCCGTCGAGCCGCGCAGTGGATTGTGGTCCAGTCTGGCCTTCTGGCGCGGCCTCGCCGCGGCGGCGGTCGCAGCGCTCGCGATCTACATTGCCGTGCCCATCCTGAACCCGCCGCTCGCGCAACCGCGCCTCGTCGCCTCACTGGCCGCCGAAGGCAGCGATGTCAAATATCTCGCCGTCTACGACGCCGCGCATCACGAGGTCGGCCTGTCGCACGTCTCCGGTGAGCGCGCCGCCGGCAAGGACTTCGAGCTGTGGATGATCGAAGGCAAGAACCCGCCGGTGTCGATGGGTGTCATTCCGGCAGGTGCTACGGCGCGCATCATCGTCCCGGCGGCAAGCCAGCAGAAGCTCGCCCAGGGCGCGGTGCTTGCGGTCAGCCTCGAGCCGTCTGGCGGTTCGCCGACCGGTCAGCCGACCGGACCGGTGGTCGCCGCGGGCGATCTGAAGAGCATCTGACCGGCTCTTGCGTCTGCCAACTCAAATAGCTTACCTGAAGTCTATCATTTTGCTGCGCATGCCTTAGTGAGCATATTCGTCGGAAACCGGCTGCATTCGGAAATGTACCTGGCAGCTAGATAAATAAAAAAATCACAATATTCCTGAAACTTGCGCATTCCTGTTCCGTATCTCCTCTCGTCCCAAAGATGGGAAGAGAAAAACCCGAGGAGTATTACATCATGCGCAGATTCGCCACCCTTTTGGTCGCTGGTACGATCGCCGTCTCCACCCTTGCAACCGTCGCCTATGCCAAAAATCCGACGGTCGGCGGCGCCGCAATGTATGCCAACAAGAACATCGTCGAAAACGCCGTGAACTCGAAGGACCACACGACGCTCGTCGCCGCCGTGAAGGCCGCCGGCCTGGTCGAGACGCTGCAGGGCGCCGGTCCGTTCACGGTGTTCGCGCCGACCAACGAAGCCTTCGCGGCACTTCCGGCCGGCACGGTCGAGACGCTGCTCAAGCCCGAGAACAAGGACAAGCTCACCAAAATCCTGACCTGCTATGTCATCGGCGCCAAGGCGATGGGAGCCGACGTCGCCTCGATGGCCAAGGCTGATGGCGGCACCCACAAGGTCAAGACTGTTGGCGGCTGCGAGCTGTCGCTCAAGGTCGACGGCGGCAAGGTCACCGTCACCGACGAGAACGGCAATGTCGCCAATGTGACGATCGCCGATGTCGAACAGTCCAACGGCGTCATCCACGTCATCGACAAGGTTCTTTTGCCCAAGATGTAACAACGGACTTGCAGCCGACGAACTGGCTGCAAGGCCTCCGTCGATTGCATGATCCCGCTCCCGGGATCCGCAATCGACCCGCGCGCTCCGCGCCGTCCACATCCAGATGTGGAACGGCGCGGGGTGTTCGTTCGAGGGCCACCGTCACCGGCTTTTGATTTCCGCACGGCGGTATAGTTTGGCAAAGAGACAACAGGAGGAATTGGTCATGAACCGTCGCGACTTTCTTTTGAGCGGTGTCGCCGCCATCGGCGTCGTCGGGGCCGCGGCAACGGTGCTGCGCATGAGCAATCCGCAGGCCGCGCAGGCCGCCGAAAAGTTCGAGGTCACCAAGACCGAAGCCGAGTGGAAAGCCATCCTGTCGCCGGCCGCATTCGACGTGCTGCGCAAGGGAGGCACGGAATATCCCGGCACCAGCCCGTTGCTCAACGAACACCGCAAGGGCATCTTTGCCTGCGCCGGCTGCGACCTGCCGGTCTATCCATCGGAAACGAAGTTCGATTCCGGCACCGGCTGGCCGAGCTTCTGGCAGGAGATCGCCAATGGCATCGGCAAGACCGTGGACAGGTCGCTTGGAATGACCCGCACCGAAGTGCATTGCCGCCGCTGCGGCGGCCATCTCGGCCACGTCTTCGACGACGGCCCGGCGCCGACCGGCCTGCGCCACTGCATCAACGGCGTGGCGCTGACCTTCAAGCCGGCCACGGCCTGAGACCATCCGCTGGAATACAAAAAACTCCGGGCTTGCGGCCCGGAGTTTTTTGCGCGGTCAGACATTTCGGGCGTGGACTGGAGGAGCTTCCCGAAACGATGTCCACGTTTGGTATCAGTGGCCGCCTCCACCGCCGCCAGCCGCGACCGGCTTGCGGATCAGCATGGTGAACAGCCCGAGCGTCGCAAACAGCATTGTCAGCATGAAGAACACGTCCATGAAGGACAGCAGCGCCGCCTGCTGATGGACCATGCCCGACAGCTTGGAGATCGCGGCATTTGTCGCGTTCAGGCCGGGGGTCTGCTCGAAATTGAGCGTCATGTTCCGCAGCTTGGACTGCGCGGCGTCACTGCCCCATTGCACATGCTCGGAGAGCCGTGCGTAGTGGAAGGCATTGCGGTCGATCAGCACCGTGTTGATCAGGGCGAGGCCGACGGCGCCACCAAGGTTGCGGGTGAGGTTGAACAGGCCGGACGCATTCTTCAACCGCTCCGGCGGCAGCGTGCCGAGCGCGATGTTGTTGATCGGCACCATGCACAGCATCATCGAACAACCACGCAGGATCTGCGGGATGAGCAGCTCGTAGAAATCCCAGTCGGCGGTCAGGTGGGTCATCCACCAGGTGCCGGTGGCGAAGCCGAAGAAGCCGATCATCATCATCAGCCGCGGGTCGATCTTGTTCGACAGGATGCCCGAGATCGGCGCAGTGAAGAACATGGCCAGTCCGCTGACGAACAGCGCCTCGCCGATCATCATCGAATCGTAGCCGCGGATGCGCCCGAGGAACACCGGGTACAAATAGGTCAGGCCGTAGAGGCCGATGCCGATGACGAAGGAAAACAGCGAGCCGAAGGCGAAGTTGATATTGGTGAAGGCCTTCAGATCGACGATCGGCTCCTCGGCGGTGAACACGCGCCAGAAGAACAGCACCCCGCCAATGGTCATGACGATGGCGCAGATGAAGACGCCCTGGTCCTGCAGCCAGTCGTTGTTCGGGCCTTCCTCGAGCACATATTCCATGCAGCCGAGGAAGGCCGCCATGCCGGCGAGGCCCCACCAGTCGAACTTGCTGAACAGCTTGAGATTGGGCTTGTCGAAGTCGATCAGCGTCCAGGCCGCCGTGGTCACCAGGATGCCGGGCACGACATTGACCAGGAAGAGCCAATGCCAGGACATGGCATGGCTGATATAGCCGCCGACGGTCGGGCCGATGGTCGGTGCCAGCGTCGCCACCAGGCCGATCATCGGCGACACGACGGCGCGGCGCGACGGCGGGAAGATGGTGAAGGCGGCAGCGAAGACGCTCGGGATCATGCCGCCGCCGATGAAGCCCTGGACGGCGCGGTAGACGATCATCTGGTCGATGTTGGTGGCGGTCGCGGCAAGGGCGCTGGCAGCGGTAAAACCCGCCGCCGAAATCGTGAACAGCACGCGCGTCGACAGCATCCGGCTGAGGAAGCCCGACA
The DNA here is from genome assembly GCF_040318045.1 of Mesorhizobium sp. M1338. Lineage (NCBI taxonomy): Bacteria > Pseudomonadati > Pseudomonadota > Alphaproteobacteria > Hyphomicrobiales > Phyllobacteriaceae > Mesorhizobium > Mesorhizobium sp. M1338. Next base: position 66,112 of record NZ_JAMYLL010000026.1, read on the forward strand.
GCGGGATCATCACAACCTCGGCGATCAAATAGGCGGTCTGCACCCACGGGATTTCGTCGGAACTGGCGCTCAGGCCGGCCTGGATCTCGGCCAGCGAGGCGGAGACGATCTGGATGTCCAGGATGGCCATGAACATGCCGAACACCATCGCCAGGAAGGCGATGACGCGCCGTGTCGAGATGGTGTCGGGCACAGCCGGCCTTGCCGGCGGTGCTCCTGCTGTCAGGGTTGCGGTTGCCATGGCATTGCTCCCCGGCAGCCGCTCAGTTCGACGCGGCCGCCGACGCCGACGCCGACACGGATGGGGCGGTGCGGCTGTCGACGGCGACGACGACGCTGAGGCCGGCGCGCAGCTTGCCACTCTTCAGTGCGTCGGCGGGTACGTCGATGCGGACCGGAACGCGCTGCACGACCTTGGTGAAGTTGCCGGTGGCGTTTTCGGGCGGCAGCAGCGAGAACACGGCACCGGAAGCCGGCGCCAGCGACGAGACGGTTCCCTCGAAATCCTCGCCGTCGGTCGCATCGACCGAGATCTTGACCTTCTCACCCGGCACCAGCCGGGCAAGCTGCGTCTCCTTGAAGTTGGCGACGATGTAGAGCTTGTCCATCGGCACGATGACGGCAAGCTTCTGGCCGGGGCTGACGAGATCGCCCTGCTCCACGGAACGGTTGCCGACGACGCCGTCATAAGGCGCCTTGAGCACGGTGAAGGAGAGATCCCGCAAGGCCTTGTCGTGGCTGAGCTGCAAGGATGCGAGCGTGCTTGCCGATTCGGCGCGCTGTGCCTGCAGCACGCCAATATTGGCCTGCGCCGCGGCGATCTGCGCGTCGGCGCCGACAAGGGCTGCGTCGGCCTGCTGAACCGCCGTCTGGGCGTCGTCCAGCTGCGCCTGCGTGCCGACATGCGTCTTGAGCAGCTGCGAGGCGCGCGCCGCGACCTTGGCCGCATTGTCGGCGGAGGCCTGGTCGGCGACCTTCTGCGCCTGCGCCTGCTGCAGCGAGGCGCGCGCCGCGTCGGTCTGGGCGTCGATACGGTCGAGCGTCTTGCTCAATGTGGCGATCTGCGCCTCGGCCTGGGCGACGGCGATCTTGTAGTCGCCGTCGTCGACGACGAGCAGCGGTTCGCCGGCCTTGACCAGCTGGTTCTCGCTGACCTTGACCTGATCGACATAGCCGGAAATCTTGGGCGAGATGAACGCCATGTCGGCCTGGACATAGGCGTCGTCCGTCGAGATCATGAAGCGACCCGTGGTCCAGTAGTCGTAACCGTACCAGGCGCCGGCGCCCGGCAAGGCGACGCCGATGATGGGCAGCAGGAAGGAACGCACCGAGCGCTTCTTCTTGGCCGGAACCTCTACCGGTGGCGGCGATACCGCGGGCTGGACAGGTATTTCAGGTGCCTCCGTCGCCGGCGCGACCTTGGCGTTGGGGAAGGGACGGACTTCGGCTGATGTTGACGCGTTCGAGGACATGACATCTCTCTAATGTAATAGGACTGAACCGTTCGGTTCGATCAGGACGTTGACATAGCGCGTAAAGAAGACCATATCAAGTGCAATCGAACCGGACGGTTCGAATTATTTTCGAGGTGTGACCTTAATGGCCGAGACTCCGCCCAACGTCGAAACCGACCAGTGTGGCGATCTGCTGGACAGCTTGCGCCGTGGTCGCCCGGCGGCGGGGCAGGACCCGGTCAAGCGTAGTCAGATCATCGATGGCGCCCGGCGCGTCTTCATCGACAAGGGCTTCGAAGCGGCGTCGATGAACGACATCACCCGCGAGGCCGGAGTCTCCAAGGGCACGATTTATGTCTACTTCGCCAACAAGGAAGAGCTGTTCGAAGCGCTGATCGAGGAAGAGCGCGGCACCATCTTCAAGAACATGTACGACGTGCTGGACAAATCCGACGACCTGCGCGAGACGCTGGTGAAGTTCGGCAAGGTGCTGGCCCTCAAGATCACCTCGGCCAAGGTCATCCAGGCACAGCGCACGGTGATCGGCGCATCAGACCGGATACCCGACATGGGCGCGCGTTTTTACGAACGCGGTCCCAAGCGCGGTCACGACAAGGTCGCGGCCTTTCTCAATGCCGCCATCGAGCGCGACCTGCTGCGGATCGACGATGTCGATCTCGCCGCCTATCAGTTCACTGAATTGTGCCTGGCCGGTCTGTTCCGCCAGTGCATCTTCGCCTACCGCACCAAAGCCCCGACCCAGGATGAAATCGACCACATCGTCAGGTCAGGCGTCGGCATGTTCCTGAAAGCTTACGGCACCGAAAGGCTCGTGGCGGAAGAAGGCCATCAGACGATTGCCATCGAGGCCAAGCCTTAGCTTTTTGTTGCTGCGCATTTCCCAAGGGAAGGCGCTATGCGGCTTTCCCGGGAAAGCCGTTTCTATCCGCCATTGGCGGCAAGCACGATGGCGGCCTGCAATTCCTCGAGGCCCTCGGCCTTTTCCGAAGATGTCGCCAGAACGAACGGAAACGCCGCCGGCCGCTTCTTGATTTTTGCCAGCGTCTCCTCGATCAGCCGCGGCACGCCCGCAGCCTTGATCTTGTCGGTCTTGGTCAGCACGATCTGATAGGACACCGCCGCCTTGTCGAGCAGCGACAGCACTTCATCGTCCTTGGCCTTGATGCCGTGTCTGGCGTCGATCAGCACATAGACCCGCTTCAGCGTGACGCGGCCCTTGAGATAGTCGAAGACCAGCTTGGTCCACTCGTCTACCTTCTCCTTCGGCGCGGTGGCGTAGCCGTAGCCCGGCATGTCGACCAGCGCCAAGGGCGGCAGGTCGGCACCCTCGCCCGAAAACCCATCCGGCACGAAATAGTTGAGCTCCTGCGTGCGCCCCGGGGTGTTGGAGGTCCGGGCCAGCCCCTTCTGGTTGACCAGCGCGTTGATCAGCGACGACTTGCCGACATTCGAGCGGCCGGCAAAAGCGATTTCCGGCGGTCCTTCCGGCGGCAGGAATTTCATTGCCGGCACGCCGCGAATGAATATCCATCCCCGTGTAAACAGTTCGGTGCCGATCGTGCTGCTGTTCAGAGCTTTCAAGCTGCTGCCTCCAGAAGAGAAATATTGGCACCCCGGATAGCGTCGAGGTTGCGGCTGATCTTATCCACCGGCCAGTCCCACCACGCCACTGCCAGCAGCCGCCTGATCGTGCGGTCGTCGAAACGCATCTTCACCACCTTGGCCGGGTTGCCGGCGACGATTGCATAGGGCGGGGCGTCGTGCGTGACCACCGATTTCGCGGCAATGATGGCGCCATGACCGAGGTCCACCCCGGGCAGGATCACCGCCTCCATGCCGATCCAGACGTCGTTGCCGACGATCGTGTCGCCACGAACCTCCTTCGACCAGGTCGCCGGGTCAAAACCCTTTTCCCAGCCATGGCCGAAAATGTTGAACGGGTAGGTCGAAAAGCCGGACATTGCGTGGTTGGCGCCATTCATGATGAAGCGCGCACCCTCGGCGATGGCGCAGAACCTGCCGATGATGAGCTTGTCGCCAATGAACGGGTAATGATGCAGGACGCATTTTTCAGCGAATTTGTCCGGCCCGTCGGGGTCGTCGTAATAGGTGTAATCGCCGATCTCGATGTTCGGCGCGTTCACCAGTGCCTTGAGGAAGCCGACGCGGGTATGCATCGGGATCGGGTGCTTGATGTCTGGGTTGGGTCCGTCCATGTCGAAGTCCGTCAAAGAATTGGCCGCCTGGCGCCGAGCGAAGTTCGCACGCGCCTATTCAAAATAGCGTGATCCGCCCTATAGCACCAATCGGCTGACGAGCGAGCTTTCCATGGCGGCTCTGCTCATTTGCTGCGGCACGCAGGCCAAGGTCGATGACAGCGCCATCAAGGAGCGATCTCCTCGAGCAGTCGGCACCTGCCCAAAGGCGTGCCCAAGCGCATGCCGCGGGGAATGGCGATGCGCAGTTTCGAGGCGCGGCCGCCAAAGTTTCGCCGGATATTGGAAATCGGTCGGAATGGGATGTCCCACCAATGAAAAAGCCCCGGGCGCGTGAACCCGAGGCTTCTTGAGCCCGCAAAGGCACCCCCGCTATTCCGCCGGTGACGGTTTCTTCCGGAACAGCGCGACCAGATTGTCCCACAGCTCGATCTTGGCGCCCTGGCGCTTCATGATCACGCCTTGCTGGAGGATCGACAGCGTGTTGTTCCAGGCCCAGTAGATGACGAGGCCGGCCGGGAAACCCGCCATCATGAAGGTGAAGATGACCGGCATCCAGGTGAAGATGGCCGCCTGCGTCGGGTCCGGCGGCGTCGGGTTCATGCGCATCTGCAGGAACATGGTGACGCCCATGATCAGCGGCCAGACGCCGATCATCAGCATGTGCGGCAGCGTGAGCGGAACGAGGCCGAACAGGTTGAAGATCGAGGTCGGATCGGGTGCCGCCAGATCCTGGATCCAGCCGAAGAACGGCGCGTGCCGCATCTCGATGGTGATGTAGAGCACCTTGTAGAGCGAGAAGAAGACCGGGATCTGCAGCGCCACCGGCCAGCAGCCGGCGAGCGGGTTGATCTTCTCGGTCTTGTACAGCTCCATCATCGCCTGCTGCTGCTTCATCTTGTCGTCCGCGTATTTCTCGCGGATCTCGAGCATCTTGGGCTGCACCTTTTTCATGTTCGCCATCGACGCATAGGACTTGTTGGCGAGCGGGAAGAAGATGGCCTTGACGATGACGGTGGTGGCGAGGATCGCCAAGCCGAAATTGCCGAAGAATTTGTAGAGGGTGTCGATCAGCCAGAACATCGGCTTGGTGATGAAGTGGAACCAGCCCCAATCGATCAACAGGTCGAACCGCTTGATGTGGCGGTCTTCCGCATAGGCATTGATCTTGCCGACTTCCTTGGCGCCGGCGAAGATTTCGCTCTCCACGGTCGCCGACTGACCGGCATCGACGTTGATCGGGTCGGTCAGGAAGTCGGACTGGTACCGGTGGCGGCCGTCCTCGAAATAGGCGTAGCGCGGCTGGAACGGCTGCTTCTCCGTCGGCACCAGCGTCACCGCCCAGTATTTGTCGGTGATGCCGAGCCAGCCGTCGGTCGACTTGCCCGGCGTGGCCTGCTTGTCCTTCTCGATGGACGCGTATTTGTGTTCCTGCAGGCCTTCGGTGCCGGTGAAGCCTATCAAGCCCTCGTGCAGCACATAGGTGCTGGCGACGAGCGGCTTGTCGAAACGGGTGACGCGGCCGTAATTGGACAGCGAGACCGCGGCCGTGCCCGAATTCTGCACCGTGTCGGAAACCGTGAACATGTAGTTGGTATCGACGGAAAAGGTGCGCTTGAAGGTCAGGCCCTTGTCGTTCGAATAGGTCAGCGTGACCGGCGTCGTCGGCGTCAGCGTCGCATTGCCGTCGACGGCCCATACAGTCTCGGGACCAGGCACCGCGCCGGTCTTGTCGTTGCCGACGAAGCCGATCTCGGCGTAATAGCCATTGGGGAGTGCCGCCGGGTTGAGCAGGCTGATCTCGGGCGAGCTCTTGTCGACCGTCTCGGTGTAGTGCTTGAGCTTGAGGTCGTCGAGACGGGCGCCGGTCAGGTTGATCGAACCCTCGAGGCTCGGCGTATCGATCTTGGCGCGGGTCGTCGTGGCCAGCGCCTGTTCGCGGCCGGCCGGCGTCACGGCATCTGTGCCGGGTGCGTTCGGAATGGCGCCAGGAGCAGCGGGGGTTCCGGTGTCAGTGCCGGGATTGGTGCCCTGGGCCGCCTTCTTCTGCTCCTCGACGCGCTGCTGTTCGACGCGGGCCGCCTCGCGCTGGGCTTCGCCGCGCGGCAACACATAAAAATATTGCCATACGGCCAGGATCAGCACCGACAGCGCGATGGTGATGAAGAAGTTCCGGTTGTTTTCCATCGAAAGCCTTTGGCCTATCGTGTTCCGCGCAGTCGGCGGGAGAGTTCGGCCTTCAACTGGCCGAACGGAATGGTAAGCACGTCTTCGCGCCCGACGATGACATAGTCATTGCCAGGCGCCATGTCACATACCGCGTGCGTACGCACGGCTTCTCGCAGCCGCCGGCGGACGCGGTTGCGGACAACCGCATTGCCGACCTTCTTGGTGACGGTGTAGCCGACGCGCGGCGACTGGCCGTCACCGCGGTCGAGAACCTCAACGAGAAAAAGCCGCCCACGTCGCTTTTCGCCACGACGGACGGCCAGGAATTCCGCGCGCTTCAGAAGCCGCTTGGGATTTGGTCCCACTGGCTTGCCGGTTGCGGGCAACGATCTCGTCTTCCGTTCAGGCGCTGAGCCGCTTGCGGCCGCGATTGCGGCGAGCTGCGACGACGCCGCGACCACCCTTGGTGGCCATGCGGGCACGAAAGCCGTGCCGACGTTTGCGGACGAGTTTGGACGGTTGGTAGGTACGCTTCATTTGTTTTAATACCGCGGGGTGCGGCCCTTCTTGATTCTGTCACTGTGTAACAGGAGCTTTGCCGGGCCGTTTTTGGCGCGATCGAAACCGCGCCGGGACGAATGGCCCGAGCGTGTGCGGGCTTATAGAAAGAAGGCTTTTGGAAGTCAATCCGGCGTCGTCGGACCGAAACCCCGGCGTCGTCCAAGTCGGTTTATGTTTCCGGCAAGGATGAAATTGGCAAAAAAGCCGTAATCGCCTAATCTGCGTTGATCAAGTGATTGTGAAGACATGGACCGCATGAGCGAAACCACACAAGCGCAGGAAGGGATCGGCACGGCGGCGCCAACCATCGTGCGCACGGTGCCGCTGTCGCGCGGCCTGTCGACCAAGCTGCTGCTGCTCACCATCATCTTCGTGCTGCTGGCGGAAGTGCTGATCTTCCTGCCCTGGATCGCCAGCTACCGGCTGAACTGGCTGAAGGAGCGGCTGAGCACGGCGGCGGCTGTGTCGATCGTGCTGGTGCAGGGCGAATCCACCTCTTTGTCACGCGCCGCCCAGAACGACGTGCTGATGGCGATCGGCGCCAAGGCGATCGCGGTGCGCGACGGCGGCGTTTCGCGGCTGCTGGTGGTTGCCGAAATGCCGCCGAAGGTCGACGAACACATCGATATCGCCGGCATCGGCATGATCAAAGGCATGACCGGCGCGCTCGACACGCTGTTTTTCGGCGGCGATCGGATGCTGCGCGTTTTCGGGCCTGTCGGCGACTCGGACAAGGAGTTCGAGCTGATCATGCCGGACAACAGCCTGCGCAATGCGATGCTGCGATATTCGCGCAATGTCGCCTTCGTCTCGCTGCTGATCTCACTGTTCACCGCAATGCTGGTCTATGCCGCGATCGACCTGATCATGATCGGGCCGATCCGGACGATGACGCGCTCGATGCTGTCGTTTTCCGAAGCCCCCGACGATCCCGGGCGCATCATCCACCCGGCCGCCCGCGCCGACGAGATCGGCGTTGCCGAGCGCGAACTGTCGCAGATGCAGGAGCGCCTGCAAAAGATGCTCTCCGAGCAGAAGCACCTTGCCGACCTCGGCCTTGCCGTCTCCAAGATCAACCATGACATGCGCAACATCCTGGCCTCGGCGCAGCTAATGTCGGACCGCCTGCGCCTGGTCAAGGACCCGACCGTGCAGGCCTTCGCGCCGAAGCTGCTTCGCGCGCTCGACCGAGCGGTGTCCTATTCAGAAGGCGTGCTCGCCTATGGCCGCACGCAGGAGCCGCCACCGGCGCGCCGGCGCTTGAGGCTGCGCCAGCTGGTCGAGGACGTGCACGGCCTGCTCGACATCGGGCAGGGCATCGAGTTCGTCAATTCCGTCGAGCCGACCTTCGAGGTGGACGCCGATTCCGATCAGCTGTTCCGCGTGCTCACCAATTTGTGCCGGAATTCCGTGCAGGCGATGGCGGCAGACAGTGAGAGCGCCCTCGTGCGGCGCCTGGCGGTGTCGGCCGTGCGCCTGGGCAGTGTCAGCCGCATCGCCGTCAGCGACACCGGACCGGGCCTACCGCCCAAGGCGCGGGAGAACCTGTTCGCGGCGTTCCGCGGCTCGGCCCGCAGCGGCGGCACCGGCCTTGGGCTGGCGATCGCGCACGAACTGATCCGGGCGCATGGCGGCACGGTGGAGCTGGTCGAGAGCATTGGCGGGCGCACCACATTCGCGGTCACCATTCCCGACCAGCCGGTCCGGCTCGACCAGGCGCGCAGCAACGGCCTGCGCCGCCCGGCATGAGATATATTGATATTCAGCTGAGGCCGGCCTGCAAACGGCGGTTTCCTGCGCTTCCGGTGCTCACGTACCAAAAGTACGCTCCGCTCCGGTTCTCGGACCCCACCGTTTTCGACTCGGCCTGAGCTGAATCTCAACACACCTCAATCTGCACTCGCGAAAGCAGTTGTGCAAAACTTTTGCCGGATCGGCTTGCTTTTCCGAAATTCAGTCGCTAGGGAACACGTCTCGTCGCGACCGGTCGTTCACGATCGGATCGCGGGGTCATGGAAAGCATGGCCTGTTGCGCGCCCGTAGCTCAGCTGGATAGAGCACCAGACTACGAATCTGGGGGTCAGGAGTTCGAATCTCTTCGGGCGCGCCAATTTCCGCCATTACAGAACAAAAGTGGGCACCGCAGAGATGGCGGCAGCTTTGCGCCCCATCTCGGCCGTAGAGATCAGCTTCTCCGCGTCCTGAAAGCAGACATCGCAAGCGAGGACTCCGGAGGTCGCGGTTGCGCCCTCAAGCCCCGCCTGGTCGACCAGATAAAAGATCGCATTGGCCTCGCCGCCCGGCATCGTCTCGCTGAACTGGATGCGGCTGTTGGGCTGGATCAGACCGAGCAGGGTCTCCGCCGCACCTCGACGCCGAGGTCGCGCAGATCGTGGCCGTTGCCGCGCCGCGCCGATTTTCTGGAGTGATAAGCCGCGCCCGACGCGGCGAATTCGTAACCCTACTCGGCGGCCGTCTCCGTTGGCGCCTCTGCCGGCCCCGAAGGCTCGGCCTCGGCACGGGGCATGCGCCGTGAAAACAGCGACCTGAGCGTGACGTAGAACACCGGCGTCAGGAACAGGCCGACGAAGGTGACGCCGAGCATGCCGGAGAACACCGCGGTGCCGAGCGACTGGCGCATTTCTGCGCCCGGGCCCGTTGCGATCATCAGCGGCACGACGCCGAGGATGAACGAGAAGGCGGTCATCAGGATCGGCCGCAGCCTGAGCCTGCAGGCTTCGACGGCAGCCTCGGCAGCCGACAGCCCGCGTTCCTGCGCCTGCCGCGCGAATTCGACGATCAGGATCGCGTTCTTGGCGGCAAGCCCGGTCAGCACGATGAGGCCGATCTGCACGAGGATGTTGTTGTCCAGCCCTCGCAACGACACGCCGAGCAGCGCCGCGAGCACGCCGAGCGGCACCACCAGCACAATGGCGAACGGCAGCACCCAGCTTTCATATTGCGCCGCCAGCGCCAGGAACACGAACAGCACCGACAGTCCGAAGATATAGACAGCGGCATTGCCGGTGTTGCGCTCCTGATAGGCGAGCTCGGTCCATTCATAGGAGGTACCGGCCGGCAGCGTCTTTGCCGTGATCCCTTCCATCAATGCCAGGGCGTCACCCGTGGAAACGCCGGGCGCGGCGTTGCCCTGCAGCGGCACCGAGACGTACATGTTGTAGCGCTGGACCAGCGCCGGGCCGGTGACGTCGCGGATCTCGATCAATGTGCCGAGCGGAACCAGCGCGCCGGTCGCCGAGCGCACCTTCAGTTTCAAGATGTCGGCGCGATCGAGGCGGAACGCCTGGTCGGCCTGCGCCCGCACCTGGTAGACGCGCCCGAAAGCGTTGAAGTCGTTGACGTAGGCGGTGCCCAAATTGATCGACAGCGTCTCGAAGATGTTGGGGATCGGCACATTCAGGATGCGCGCCTTGTCGCGATCGATCGCCAGGAAGAATTGCGGGCTCGACGCTGAGAAGGTGGTGAACACGCCCGTCAGCCCCGGCGTCTTGTTGGCCTTGCCGGCGATTTCGTAGGCAAGCGCCAGGATCTGCCGCATGTCGGCGCTGTTGCGCTCCTGGATCTGCAGCTTGAAGCCGCCGGCATTGCCGACGCCGCGGATCGGCGGCGGCGGCAGTGCGATAATGAAGGCTTCCTTGATGCTTTGCAGGCTGCCGAACAGATTGCCGATGACCTGGGTCGCCGACTGGCCGGCTTTCAGTCGCTCGTGAAACGGCTTGAACCTGGCGAAGATCACACCCGCGTTGCTGGCGTTGGTGAAGGTCGCGCCGGAGAAACCGGCGAAGGCGACTGCGTAGTCGACGCCTGGCGTTTTCTGGATGATCTGCGATGCCTGCTGGATGACCGCGTCGGTCCTCGACAGCGAGGCGCCATCCGGCAACTGGACGACGACGATCGCATAGCCCTGGTCGAGCGACGGAATGAAACCGCGCGGCACAGCCTGCACCATGTAGACCGTGGCGTAGATGAGGGCCGCGAAAACGGCCAGCATGGCGGCGATCGTTATCCACGAGCCGACCAGCACGCGGACGATGCTCGAATACCAGTGGGCGACCCTGTCGAAGCCGCGATTGAAGCCGTCGGCGAGCGCCCGTCCGAACCGCGCCAGGAAAAAGCGCGGCGGCGCCGCCGCGGCGTGGTGCGGCTTGAACAGTAGTGCGGCCAGCGCCGGCGAAAGCGTCAGCGAATTGAATGCCGAGATCGCCGTCGACACCGCGATGGTGATCGCAAACTGCAGATAGAACTGCCCGGAAATGCCGGGGATGAAGGCTGTCGGTACGAACACGGCTATCAGCACCAGCGAGATCGCGATGACGGCCGTTCCGACTTCGTCCATGGTCAGGTGCGACGCCGGATTGGGCGCCAGCCCACTGGCGATATTGCGCTCGACGTTTTCGACCACGACGATCGCATCGTCGACGACGATGCCGATCGCCAGAACGAGGCCGAACAGAGTCAGCATGTTGAGCGAGAAGCCGGCGGCGTAAAGCACCGCCAGCGTGCCGATCAGCGACACCGGGATTGCCACGATCGGCACGATCGCCATGCGCCACGATTGCAGGAAGACGATGATGACGATGATGACCAGCAGCATCGCCTCGAGGATCGTCTTGTAGACCTCCTGGATCGACTCGGCGACGAACTCGGTCGGATTGTAGACGATGTCGTAGCTCAATCCCTTCGGGAAGTCTTGGGAAAGCTCCTTCATCTTGTCCTGGATCTCCGCGGCTGCGGCGAGCGCATTGGTGCCCGGCCGCTGGAAGATGGCGAGCGCCACCGCCGGTTTGCCGTTGAGATAGGAGTTGGTGACGTAATCCTTGGCGCCGAGCTCGATGCGCGCCACGTCCTGCAGCGAGATCAGGCGGCCGTCGTCGGTCGATTTGACGATCACGTATCGGAAGTCGCGTGCGTCGTTGAAGCGGCCTTGCGTGGTGACCGTGTATTGGAACGCCGTGCCGGTGTTGGTCGGTGGCGCACCGATCGAGCCGCCCGACACCTGGACGTTCTGGTCGCGCAGCGCCTGCACCACATCGCCCGAGGTCATCCCCAGGGCGGACAGTTTTTCCGGATCGAGCCAGATGCGCAGCGAATATTCGCGTTCGCCGAAGATGATGAGGTCGCCGACGCCATCTAGTCTGAGCAGTATGTCGCGCACCCGCGAGCGGGCGTAGTTCGAGACGTAGAGCTGGTCGTAGGTATTGTCGGGCGACAGCATGTGCACGACCATCATCAGGTCGGGCGAGCTCTTGGTGGTGGTGATGCCGAGGCGGCGGACTTCTTCGGGCAGGCGCGGCTCGGCGACCGACACGCGGTTCTGCACCAGCACCTGCGCCTGGTCGAGATCGGTGCCCAGCTTGAAGGTGATGGTCAGCGCCATCGCCCCGTCGCCCGACGAATAGGACGACATGTAGAGCATGCCCTCGACGCCGTTGATCTCCTGCTCGATCGGCGTTGCCACCGTCGCTGCGACCGTCTCGGCGTCGGCGCCCGGATACTGCGCGCGAACGACGATGGTCGGCGGCGCGATCTCGGGATATTGCGCGACCGGCAGCTGGGTATAAGCAATCCCGCCGAGGATCAGCAGGACGATCGAAACGACCGATGCGAAGATCGGACGGTCGACGAAGAAATGTGCGAACCTCATTGCTGCAACCCGGCGGTCTCGACCTTGGGCGGCAACGTCACCATCTCGGCCTTCACCTTGGTGCCGGGCCTGGCGTGCATCAGCCCGTTGACGATGATCGTCTCGTCGCCGGTCAGGCCCGCGCGGATCACCCGGTAGCCGTCGAGAAGCGGGCCGGTGCGCACGGGCTTCGCCGACACCGTCCCGGCCTCATCCACCAGGAACACGATACGCCGATCCTGATCGGCGCCGATCGCCTCGTCGGGCACCAGCACGCCGCTATGCGGCAGCGACCCCGGCACGTTGATGCGCCCGAACATGCCTGGCTGGAGAATGCCGTCGGCGTTGGGAAAGCTTGCACGCACCCGCATGGTGCCGGTCGCGTTGTCGATCCGGTTCTCGGCAAAATCGAGCTTGCCTTTGAATACCGCCTCCGCGCGGTCGGCGACGCGAACCACCACCTCGAGCCCGCCGGCGCCCTCCTGCATGCTGCCGCCACGCTGCTTCGCGTCGCGAGCGTAGCTGAAATACAGGCGCTCATCGACGTCGAAATAGAAGTCGATCGGATCGCGCGTAACGATGGTCGTTAGCAAGGTGGAATCCGGCTGCACGAGGTTGCCGACCGACACCAGCCGGCGGTCGATGCGGCCGGACAAGGGCGCCTTGATCTCGGTGAATTCCATGTTCAGGCTGGCCGTCGTCAGCGCAGCCGTCGCGCCCTGCATCTGCGCCTGCGCCGAAAGGTATTCCCGCCGGCGGTCGTCGACCGTCGCGGTTGAGATATTGCCGGTCTTGGCGAGTTCGTCGGCGCGATCCAGCTGCATCTTGGAGAATTCGAGCAGACTCTTGGCGACGTCAACTTGCGACTTTGCGGCATCATAAGCCGCCTGGTACGGACGCTGGTCGATGGTGAAGAGCAGGTCGCCCTTGTTGACCAGTGCGCCGTCCTGGAAGCTGACCTTGTCCAGATAGCCGCTGACGCGCGAACGGACGGCGACCTGGTCGACGGCTTCGAAGCGCCCGACGAACTCGTCGTCTTCGACGATTTTACGGACCACCGGCTTGGCCGCCGTCACCACGGGTAGCTGCTGGTCCTGCGCAAACGCTGTGCTGCTGAAAGCCATGCCGAGCAGGAATGCCGCCGACACGGCGGCGCGGGCAAGCCAGCCGGCCGATCGACAGGTTCGCCCGCCCGCGTCGCGATGCAATTGCCCATTCCTTGGGCTGTCCATTTGCGTCCCCCATTCGCTGGACCCGGGAGGTCGGTTGATCCGCTTCTACGCTCAGGCTTCTCGTCGAGATCAGAGCACTGCAGTATTGTGCATGGCAACGTGATCATTTTCCATGTGCGCTGAAATGTCCACCCTGTGGCTGCCCCGCCACCCGCCACTGGCGACGCAGATCCACCGGGCGGTCCGGGACGCCATTGAGACGGGGTGGCTAGACCCGGGAGCAGACCTTGGTCCCGTCGGGCTGAACGTCCGCAATCATTCTTCAAACGTTAAAGCCGTCATTCCGCTATCGTGAAGAGTTTCGGGCGCCGGCAGGCGTACGAAAGTCCCCGAGGAAGGAACCCGCGGGCCACAGTCGATGGCTATGGGGATTT
>NZ_JAMYLL010000027.1:0-76772 GCF_040318045.1 Mesorhizobium sp. M1338
CATAAAACACATGGCTCTCAATCTCATACGACGAGCGCCTGGAAAGGATTCGTTGCGATTGAAACGAAAAGTGGCGGCGTGGGACTACGAATTCCTCGTAAGCGTCATCTCACGATAATTAACTCACCCGATTCCCCTGGCCCTGTGCGATCCGCTTGGGCCTGCTGGTGGGTGGAAATCATGCGGTTTCCGTCGCCGATACCGCAACCTTCTTCCAGTCTCCGGTCGTGTTCCACCAGCGATTCGGATTGGCGCGATCGTCCAGCCCCTTGGAACGGCTGGCCAGGATCGGCTGAATGCGGATCACCGGTTCCTGGTAGCTGTGCGCCTGGAAAATCGCCTCGACGACGCGGGCGGCCAGCGCCTGGTCGTCGGGCAGTTCGAAGGAAACCTCGACCGTGCCGGGGCGGCGCCGCAATTCGGTTTCGGCGCCGGCGGCCGCACCTTCAAGCGGCCTGTAGCGTTCGATGCCATGCGCCGACTGATAGGCATTGCGGTCATATTTGCCCATGGCCAGCGGCGCTATCGCCACCACCGCGTCCATGATGCGGTCGACATCGGCGGCCGGGGCCTGGAAGGTCACAAGCAGAAGCAGTGTCATTCGTAGCGATGTGGTTTCAAAGCCGCTGTCGATCATGGAAATGTCCTCAAGTGTTTTGGGACACCCTTTTAGCCCTGTGCTCCTGACACGGTTCTGTCAGCAGCCTGTCACCGCGCCATGCCAAATGCAGGGCTAGCGGCAGTCGCGCTACAACAGGATCTTGCGGACCAGCCTGACGGCGACCAAGGCAATATAGGCGGCGAAGAACAGGCCGAGCGACCAGCCGAAGCCGGACGGACCGAACGCATCCATGCCGATGCCGATCGCTTGCGGACCGAGAACCATGCCGACACCGTAGCACAGCACGAAGGCGGCGTTGGCCGACGCCAGTTCGTGGCCGGAAAGCTGCGAGCCGAGATGGGCAAGGCCGATCGTGTACATGGCAGCGACGACGCCGCCCCAGACGAACAGAAGTGCCGCCATCAGGTGCCAATTCTGCGCGAAGAAGGGCATGAAGACCGTGCCGACAAGGCCAACCATGGCGCAGGCAATCAGCAGATAGCGGCGGTCCGTGACGCGGTCGCTGATCATGCCGATGGGGATCTGCAGCAGCACGTTGCCGAGGCCGATCATGGTCAGGAGCAGGGCCGCGTCGGCTTCGGAATAGCCGATGCGGCTGCCGTAGATCGGGAACAGCGCAAAGCCGCCGGTTTCCACCGCGCCGAACACAAGCACGGCGGCCGTCGCCGACGGCACCAGCCAGATATAGCGCAGGAAATTGCTGGTCTCGCCGTCGGAGGCGATCGACGGGCTCTCGTTGCGCGCCGCCAGCACCGGTATGGCGGCCAGCGTCACCAGACAGATGATGACGCCGAACGGTCTGAAGCCGGAACTGCCGAGATGGGCGAACAGCCACGGCCCGGCGGCAAAGCCGAGCGACAGAACCGTGGCGTAGATGCCGAGGACAAGGCCGCGCCGATGCGGCGGCGCCGAGGTGCTGATCCAGAATTCAGACAGGATGAACAGCACCGTCAGCGCGATGTGCAGCACGATGCGCAGCGGAAACCACATCCAGAAATCGGGCGCGAAATGGAAGCCGACAAAGGCCAGCGCGCCGGCGGCGATCATGGCAATCATGGTCCAGGCGACGCCAAAGCGCATGGCGAGCGGTGTGGCGAGCGGCGCTCCGGCGATCGAGGCGAGGCCGGCGACGGCCGTGTTGAGGCCGATCATCGAGGCAGAATGGCCGCGTGTTTCGAGGATGACGCTGAGCAGCGGCATGCCGAGGCCGATGGCTATGCCGACGACACTGATCGACGAGATCGCCGCCACCATCGGCAGCCAGTGTACGCGTTCGTCGCCCTGTTGTTGGGTATCGACCGTCATGGGGATGCTGAATACTCTAGAGAAGTTCGCGGGTGAAACGGTTGCGGACAAGCCGGTAGAAGGGCACGGGACCGCCCGGACGCAACAGCGGATCATGGGCGAGGCGCTTTTGCAGCTCGTCCAGGATCATTCGGGTGATGTCGGGGATGTCGGCTTCCCTGGCCTTGGCAAGTGGCAGCCAGACCAGCTCTTCGAGTTCGTTGGTCGGGCCGCCACCGGGCAGTTCTACCGCGACATCGTCGCGCCAGGCGCTGAAGAAGCGTGTGTCGAAGCGGCGTACCCGGTTGGGCGGCGTGATGGCGCGCGCGACGAAGCGCAGCATGTCCAGAGAGGGCTGCACGCCGTGTTCGGCAAAACCTTGCCAATCGGCCCTGGCCGTGGCGAAAGCGCCTTTGCGGCCGATCAGCAATCCGGCTTCCTCATAGGTCTCGCGGATGGCCGACAAGGCGATGGCGCGGGCTCGTGCGGCGCTTGTGCGGCCCGGCCCGGCGATCAGCCTGGCTACCTGCTCAGGGTGCAGTGCGGCGGCGACCGGGATGCGGCTGTCGGCCGGGTCGGTGCGGCCGCCGGGAAAGACGAACTTGCCCGGCATGAAGGCGTGGCCGGCATGGCGGCGGCCCATCAGAACCAGCACGTCATCGCCCTTGCGGTCGAGCAGGATCAGGGTTGCCGCGTCGCGCGGGCGAATTGGCTGGTCGCTATGAGCGATCATGCTCCGCTCGATCTTGGCGACTTCCGCCTTGGTCATACCGTCCATGCGCAGGACCTAGCGGAAACTTCTGGCAAGCGAAAGTGGCCTTTCACGGTCGGTATGTTGCGCCAGGCCGCAATCTTGGCCGCGCCTCAGGTTCCGGGATGCGGCTCGATCACGTCGTGCTCGCCGCCGAAGCCGTGCATATAGAAGGCCCATTGCAGTCCGATGACGGCCCCCTTGACCGGTTGCAGCAGCGCGACCGACAGAAGGATGGTCAGCGGCACCCAGATGGCGATGTGCTGCCACGTCGACAAGGTGGACGTCGCCTCCACGCCCATGAAGGCGCCGAGCACGATGTGGCCGACGATGACGATGACGAGATAGGCGGGCAGGTCGTCGGCGCGGTGGTGATGCAGTTCCTCGCCGCAGATACCGCATGTGTCGACGGTCTTGGTGAAAGCGCGAAACAGCTTGCCTTCGCCGCAATGCGGGCAGCGGCCGAGCAGGCCGCGCTTCATCGCCGTCCACAGCGGGCGGGCAGCCCGGCCCGAGTGATGTTCTCCGCCGAAAACCTGTTCTTCCGTGGCTGTTGTCATCATCGTCTCCTGCCGCGCGAACCCGGTCGCGATTGCGACGCGCGGGCGCGGCCCTTGGCCTTGTGAAACGACCGCTTGGAGCCCGGCAAAGGCTTCGGGTCGGTCAACATCTCGAAGCGCATCGCGCCGGCCATCGGCGCCACTTCGACGAGTCGGACCTCGACGCGGTCCGCGAGCTGGTAGCCTTTGCCCGAGCGTTCTCCGAACAGGGAACGGGCGGTTTCGTCGTATATGTAGTAATCGCCGTTCAATGTTGACACCGGGATGAAACCATCCGCGCCGTACTGCGGCAATTGGACAAATAGTCCTGATTTGGTGACGCCGGAGATGCGGGCATCGAAACGGTCGTCGATGCGCTCGGCGAGATAGGCGGCGACCAGACGGTCGACCGTGTCCCGCTCGGCCGCCATTGCGCGGCGTTCCGTGCCTGAGATCAGCACCGCGACATCTTCGAGCCGTGCCGCTTCGTCCTGCGTCAGCGCGCCCGGACCGAGGCCGAGTGCGGCAATAAGTCCGCGATGCACGATCAAATCGGCATAGCGGCGGATCGGCGAGGTGAAATGGGCGTAGCGCCTGAGGTTGAGACCGAAATGACCGATGTTCTTGGGCGAGTATTCGGCCTGGCTCTGCGAGCGCAGCACGACTTCGTTGACCAGGCCTTCATTGTCGGCGCCGCGCACACGCTCGAGGATGCCGTTGAACTGGCTCGGCTGCATCTGCGCGCCGCGGGCCAGCGACAGGCCAAGCGTCTGCAGGAACTCGCGCAGCGATTCCTGTTTGGCGAGCGATGGCGCGTCATGGACGCGGTAGACCAGTTCCTGCTTCTTCGCCTCCAGCGTCTCGGCTGCCGCGACATTGGCCTGGATCATGAATTCTTCGATGAGCTTGTGGGCATCGAGCCGGTCCGGCACGATGACGCGATCGACCGTGCCGTCTGGCTTGAGCAGGATCTTGCGCTCCGGCAGGTCGAGCTCGAGCGGCTGGCGGCCTTCGCGGCCACGCTTGAGGATCGCATAGGCCTCCCACAACGGCTTAAGCACCGTATCGAGGATCGGGCCGGTCTTCTCGTCCGGCACGCCGTCGATCGCTGCTTGCGCCTGGCTGTAGGCGAGCTTTGCCGCCGACTTCATCATGACGCGGTGGAAGGAGTGCCTGAGCTTGCGGCCCTCGGCCGAAAAGATCATGCGCACCGCCAGCGCCGGGCGATCCTGGCCCTCGCGCAGCGAGCAGAGATCGTTGGAGATGCGCTCGGGCAGCATCGGCACCACGCGATCCGGGAAATAGACCGAATTGCCGCGCTTCAGCGCCTCGCGGTCGAGCGCCGTGCCATAGCGCACATAGGCCGCGACATCGGCGATCGCCACCGTGGCGACCACGCCGCCGGGGTTCTTCTCGTCGAGATCCGGCGTGGCGAAAACGGCATCGTCATGGTCCTTGGCGTCGGCCGGATCGATGGTGACCAGCGGCAGGTCGCGCCAGTCCTCGCGGTGAGCAAGCGTCGCCGGCTTGACGGCTTCGGATTCGGCGATGACGTCGGCCGGAAAAATATGCGGAATGTCGTGGGCGTGGATGGCGATCATCGAGACCGCCTTTTCGCTGGTCAGCGAGCCCAGCACGTTGAGCACCTTGGCTCTCGGCAACCCATAGCGGGAGGCCCGCGCGGGCTCGACCTCGACCAGGTCGCCGCCTTTGGCGCCGTTCTGGAATTCCTTGTCGACGATCAGTTCGGGCTGGCGCCGTTCCACCGGTTCGATGCGGAAGGTGCCATCCTGCAGGATGCGAAAGACACCGAGCACGGCATCGGTGCGCTTTTCGAAGATCTTCACCACCCGTCCGGTGTATGCCGGGCCACCCAGGGCGACATTCGTCTCGTCGGCGGGGAAGGTCTTGGCCAGCACGCGGTCGCCAATGCCGGGCGCCGGTCCACCACCACTGCGCGACAGGCGGATGGAAACAATGGGTGGCGGTCCATTGGCTGTGTGTTCGGTGGGACGCGCCAACAGAACGCCATCGGCGTCACGGTCAAAAATATCGAGGACCGTGACGTGGGGCAGGGCACCGACGCGGGCCAACCCTTTGCGCTCCTTGGTCAGGAAACCTTCGTCCTGCAGGTCGCGCAGCAGATCCTTCAGCCAGATGCGGTCGTCGCCGCGCAGCGCGAACGCCTTGGCGATGTCGCGTTTTCCGGCGCGATCGGGATTTTCGGCGATGTAGCGCAGGATTTCGTCACGCGAGGGCCGATAGTCGTCCTTGACCTTGGCTCTCGTGTCGGCGGTGCGCGGATCGCCGTGGGTTCTACCGGTGATCTTGCGCGCCACTCCGTCCTACCCTTTTTTCTTCGCTGCCGGCTTCTTGGCCGCCGTTTTCTTGGCCGCCACTTTCTTCGTTGCCGGGGCCTTGGCCGCAGCCGCCTTGCGGAACGGCTTCTTGCCGCCGCCGCCCTTGGCTTCCTTCTCGGCAATCAGCGCCAGCGCATCCTCGATGGTCACCGACTGCGGATCCCTGCCCTTCGGCAGGGTGGCGTTGATCTTGCCGAAATTCACGTACGGCCCGTATTTGCCGTCACGTACGACGATCTTGCCGCCGCCATCGGGATGGTCGCCAAGCTCCTTCAACGCAGCGGCGGTGCCGCCATTGCGGCCGCCCTTGCCCTTCAACTGCTTCTCGGCGATCACCGACACGGCGCGGTTCAGGCCAATCGAGAACACGTCCTCGATGCTGTCGAGATTGGCGTAGGTGCCGTCATGCAGAACGAACGGGCCGTAGCGGCCGAGCCCGGCCGAGATCATCTTGGCCGTTTCCGGATGCTGGCCGACATCGCGCGGCAGCGACAGCAGCGCCAGCGCCTTCTCGTGGTCGATCGATTCTGCCGTCCAGCCCTTGGGCAGGCTGGAGCGCTTGGCTTCCTTGCCGTCGCCGCGCTGCAGATAGGGGCCGAAGCGGCCGCTGCGCAGCGTGATTTCCTCTGACGTGTAGGGATCCTTGCCGATGACCTTGGTGCCGTCTTCGCCGCCGCCATTCTCGCCATTGGGATTGGCGGCGTCGCCGAGCTGGCGGGTGAAGGAGCATTCGGGATAGTTCGAGCAGCCGACGAAGGCGCCGAACTTGCCGAGCTTCAGCGACAGGTTGCCGGTGCCGCATTTCGGGCAGATGCGGGGGTTCGAGCCGTCTTCGCGCGCGGGAAACACCAGCGGCGCCAGTTCCTCGTTAAGCGCATCGAGCACGTCGGTGACGCGCAGCTCCTTGATGTCCGTGACGGCGCCCGAAAAATCCTTCCAGAAATCGCGCAGCACGTCCTTCCAGGCGAGCTTGCCGTCGGAAATCTCGTCGAGCTTTTCCTCGAGGGACGCGGTGAAGTCGTACTCGACATAGCGCTTGAAGAAGCTTTCGAGGAAGGCCGACAGCAACCGGCCCTTGGCCTGCGGCACCAGCCGGCGCTTGTCGATGGTGACGTAGTCGCGGTCCTCGAGCGTCTTCAGGATCGCCGTATAGGTGGAAGGCCGGCCGATGCCGAGCTCTTCCAGCTTCTTGATCAGCGAAGCCTCCGAATAACGCGGCGGCGGCTCGGTGGTGTGCTGCGTGGCGTTGATCGCCTGGCGGACCAGCTGCTCGCCGGCGCGGATCTCGGGCAGGCGGCGGTTTTCCTCGTCTTCCGCGTCGTCCTCCTTCTGGTCGGTGTAGGCGGCAATGAAGCCGTCGAAGCGAACGACCGAGCCGATGGCGCGAAGCTCGGCGGTGCGCGATCCGTTGACCGCCTCGATCTCGGCGGTGGTGCGCTCGATCTCGGCCGGCTGCATCTGGCTGGCGATGGCGCGCTTCCAGATCAGCTCATAAAGCCGCATCTGGTCGGAATCGAGATATTGCCTGACCGATGCCGGGGTGCGCATGAAATCCGTCGGGCGGATCGCTTCGTGCGCTTCCTGCGCATTCTTGGCCTTGGTCGTGTAAAGGCGCGGCTTTTCCGGCAGGTATTTCGGGCCGAATTCCTTGGCGATGGCATCGCGTGCGGCGTCGATCGCCTCCGGCGCCATCTGCACGCCGTCGGTTCGCATATAGGTGATCAGGCCGGTGGTCTCGCCGCCGATCTCCATGCCTTCATAGAGGCGCTGTGCCACCTGCATGGTGCGGCTGGCCGAGAAGCCGAGGCCCGATGAGGCGGCCTGCTGCAGCGTCGAGGTGGTGAAGGGCGGGCCCGGATTGCGCTTGGTCGGCTTGGCTTCCACCGACACCGCCTTGAAGGTCGCGCCTTCAAGCATCGACTTGATGTCGTCGGCCTGCGCCTTGTTGGAAATGTCGAGCTTTTGCAGCTTCTTGCGGTCGAAGGCGGTCAGCCGCGCTTCGAAATTCTCGTTGCGCGGCGTGCCGAGCAGAGCGGCTATCTGCCAGTATTCCTCGCGGATGAAGCGCTCGATCTCGGATTCGCGGTCGCAGACCAGACGCAGCGCCACCGACTGAACGCGGCCGGCCGAGCGGGCGCCCGGCAGCTTGCGCCACAGCACCGGAGACAGCGTGAAGCCGACGAGATAATCCAGCGCCCGACGGGCGAGATAGGCATCGACCAGCGGCGCATCGATCTGGCGCGGATTGGCCATTGCTTCCAGCACCGACGATTTGGTGATGGCGTTGAAGACGACGCGGCTGACCGGCTTGTCCTTCAGCGCGCGCTTCTGCTTCAGCACCTCCAGCACATGCCAGGAGATGGCTTCACCCTCGCGATCCGGATCGGTGGCGAGGATCAGGCCGTCGGCATCCTTGACCGCCTTGGCGATGTCGGCAAGCCGCTTGCCCGAAGCGGTGTCGACCGCCCAGGACATGGCGAAATCCTCGTCCGGACGCACCGAGCCATCCTTGGCCGGCAAATCGCGGACATGGCCGAACGAGGCCAGAACCTTGTAGTTCTTGCCGAGGTATTTGTTGATTGTCTTTGCCTTGGCCGGCGATTCGACGACGACGACGTCCATGAGGTCTCATATCAGCTGTGGTGCGGCAGAAGAATTCCGCTGCGCGCGACGAAATCTTGTTCTATTTGTCGCTCACATGGCGGCGCTTTTGCATCCGGTCAAGGGGAAGCGCCCAAATTGCGAAGCTCTCCGCAGCAATACACTCTTAGAGTGTATGGTGAAAATCACAGAATTTTGGGAAAGGGAGTTGGTGGTCCCCGAGTCATCGGAATCGACCCGATCTGTTTTCCACCGAGTCGCTGAAATGCTGCCCAGAGCCATAACAGGCGGCTTTAATAGCAAGCTGTGGCGCCGGTCGCCGGCTGAAAGAGGGATGCCCGGCGACCAGCCCTTGTCCCGCCATCGGGCGGCTGGGTATCGAGTACCCTAGTCGGCCTTGACGATATGCCAGACCTCGCCGACACCATCTCCGGTCACATCGCCTGGTTTCTTGTCCTTGATGAAGGTATAGACCGGCTTGCCGTCATAGGCCCACATCTTGGTGCCGTCGGTGCGGTCGACAACGCTCCATTCGTCGTCCGCCTTGGCGCCGGCCTCGGCCTTCAGCGGCGGCCAGTTGGTGGCGCATTTGTCGTAGCAGTTGGTCTTGCCCTTCTCGTCCTTGTCATAGGTATAAAGCGTCATGCCGTTGGCGTCGGTGTAGATCTTGGTGCCATTGACCTCGGCTTCCTTCCACGCGTCGGCGGCGAAGGATGCGGCGGTGCTGAGCAAAAGCGCTGCCAGCCCTAAGGTTATGGTTTTCATGGAAATCTCCTTGACTGATATCTGGAGACGCGCGGGAAATCGCGGCCTCACCGCATCAACGCCCGCGCGTCGTCGTTTCTTCCCCGGCAAGTGCGTTCGGCAAGGGATGATCTTGCCAACACAATGGTGATTGGTGGACAAGGCTGCGCGCCGCTATATCAGCCACGGCACTGGAGTTCTTGGAAATGGCATTGGACATCGGCTATGTCAGCGCGGTCGGGGCGGGAGCGATCTCGTTCCTGTCGCCTTGCGTGCTGCCGCTGGTGCCGCCCTATCTCTGCTATATGGCAGGCGTCTCGGTCGACGATTTCCGCGGCAATGCGGGTGCGGCGACGCGCGAAGGCGCCCGCGGTGCGCTGCTCTATTCCTCGATCGCCTTCGTGCTAGGCTTTTCCACGGTGTTCGTTGCGCTCGGAGCCGGTGCGTCGACCATCGGCCGGCTGCTGCGGGTCTGGCAGGAGCAACTGGCGATGGGTGCCGGTGTGCTGATCATCCTGATGGGCCTGAACTTCCTCGGCATCCTGCGCATCCCGCTGTTGTCGCGCGAGGCGCGCTTCCAGTCGCAGGGCAAGCCGGCAAGCGCGGTCGCCGCCTATGTCATGGGGCTGGCTTTCGCGTTCGGCTGGACACCGTGCATCGGCCCCGTGCTGGGGCCGATCCTGACGCTGGCCGGCGGCCGCGAGACGGTGGGCGAGGGCGCGCTGCTGCTTGCCGCCTATTCGCTTGGCCTCGGCATCCCGTTCCTGATCGCGGCGCTGTTTTCGGGCGCCTTCATGCGCTTCCTCGGCAAATTCCGCGTCCATCTCGGCCGCGTCGAAAAGGCGATCGGCGCGCTGCTGGTCGTCGCCGGCGTGTTTTTCCTCACCGGTGGCGTGCAGACCGTGTCCTACTGGCTGCTGGAGAATTTCCCGGTGCTGGGGCGGTTGGGGTAGGCACCCGACACTAGATCTGCACTCTGGACCCACTGATTAAGAGTCAGCTGCACCACCATCTCACCGGAATTTAACCGCATTGGTGCAGCATGGCGCCACTGCTATCGTGTCTTGATTCCCAACCCTTTCATTCGGTTGTCCTTTCATGAGCCAGAGATCCTGCCTGTCCGTCATCCTCGCCGCCGGCGAAGGCACGCGCATGAAGAGTGCGTTGCCGAAGGTGCTGCATCTGATTGCCGGGCTGCCGATGGTGGCCCATGTGGTGAAGGCGGCCGAGGCCGCTGGCGCCGGCAGTCAGGCGCTGGTGATTGGCCATGGCGCGGAAGACATGCGCAAGGCCGCGGCAAAATTCGCTCCGGCGGCGGAGACCTTCGTGCAGGAAAACCGCCTTGGCACCGCTCATGCGGTATTGGCCGCGCGCGATGCAATATCAAAGGGTTATGACGATATCCTTGTGATGTTTGGCGACACGCCGCTGATCGACGCTGATGCTCTGACCGTGGCGCGGCTGAAACTGGCGGAGGGTGCTGCCGTCGTCGTGATCGGTTTCCGTCCGCCCAATCCGACCGGCTATGGCAGGCTGATCGAAAAAGACGGCAAGCTGGTCGCAATCCGCGAGGAGAAGGATTGCTCCGAGGAGGAGAAGAAAATCACGTTCTGCAATGCCGGCATGATGGCGGTGGCCGGCGCGCATGCGCTGAAGCTGCTCGACGCGGTCGGCAACAAGAATGCCAAGGGCGAGTACTACCTCACCGACATCGTCGAGATCGCCGGCGCGCGGAGACTCGACGTCGTTGCCACCGAAGCCAGCTTCGAGAGCGCGCTCGGCATCAACAACCGCGCCGAACTGGCGCAAGCCGAGGGCATCTGGCAGGCGCGCCGCCGCCATGAGGCAATGCTGTCGGGCGTGACGCTGATCGCGCCGGAGACCGTGTATTTCTCGCACGACACCGAAATCGGCGCCGACACGATCGTCGAACCCAATGTCTGGTTTGGCCCAGGCGTGAAAATCGCCGGCGGCGCCAAGATCCATGCCTTCAGCCACATCGAAGGCGCCACTATTGCAGCGAATTGCGATGTCGGGCCGTATGCGCGGCTGCGGCCGGGCGCCGATCTCAGGCAAAAGGCCAAGGTCGGTAATTTCTGCGAGGTCAAGCAGGCTGTTATCGAGGAGGGCGCCAAGGTCAACCATTTGACCTATATCGGCGATGCACGGGTCGGCGCGGGCGCCAATATCGGTGCCGGCACCATCACCTGCAATTATGACGGCTATTCGAAATTCTTCACCGACATCGGCGAGGGCGCCTTTGTCGGTTCGAATTCCTCACTGGTGGCGCCTGTCACCATCGGCAACGGCGGCTACATTGCTTCAGGCAGCGTCATCACCGAAGACGTACCCGAAGATGCGCTGGCCTTCGGCCGCGCTCGCCAGAAGACGATCCCCGGCAAGGGCAGGGAATTGCGCGAACGCTTTGCTTCGGCCGCTGCGGCGAAGAAAAAGTAACTCGGCCCGCAAAAAGCCGAACGAGTGCAGTAACCGGATTGCAAGAGCGGCCTGTCATGGTGCATCGACAGGAATAAGCGTTCCGTTACACGGGACGAAATGCAATGTGACTTTCGCGGCAGGCCGGCCATCCCTAAATAGCGCTGGTTTTCCATGGGAATCGGGGGCTTTCTGGATGTGCGGCATCGTTGGAATCGTCGGCCACTCGCAGGTTGCGCCGCTCATCGTCGATGCGCTGAAGCGGCTCGAATATCGCGGGTATGACTCGGCCGGCGTTGCCACCATCGACCACGGTGCGCTTGCCCGCCGCCGCGCCGAAGGCAAGCTGGTCAACCTCGAACGCCTGCTGAAAAACGAGCCGCTCGACGGTACGATCGGCATCGGCCACACGCGCTGGGCGACGCATGGCGTGCCCAACGAGACCAATGCGCATCCGCATTTTTCCGATGGCGTCGCCATCGTCCACAACGGCATCATCGAGAATTTCGCCGAATTGCGCGCCGAGCTGATCCGCGACGGCTATTCTTTCTCGTCGCAGACCGACACCGAGGTCGTGGCGCATCTGGTGGCGAGCGAACTCGCCAAGGGGCTGAAGCCGGTTGATGCCGCGCACCAGGCGCTGAAGCGGCTGGAAGGCGCTTTCGCATTGGCCATCATGTTCAAGGGCGATGAAGACCTGATCGTCGGCGCCCGCAACGGCCCGCCGCTGGCTGTTGGCCATGGCGATGGCGAGATGTTCCTGGGGTCAGACGCCATAGCGCTCGCCCCGTTCACCAATTCGATCACCTATCTCGAAGATGGTGACTGGGCGGTGGTGCGCCGCGACGGCGTCACCATCTTCGACATTGACGGCACAAAGGTCGACCGTAAGCGCCAGCAGTCGCTCTCGACCAGCTTCATGGTCGACAAGGGCAATCGGCGCCATTTCATGGAGAAGGAAATCCATGAACAACCCGAGGTGATCTCGCACACGCTGGCGAATTATCTCGATTTTGTCGGTGGCGTTTCCAAGCCGCTCGACCTGCCTTTCGATTTCGCTAATATCGACCGGCTGGCGATTTCGGCTTGCGGTACGGCGTATCTCGCCGGCCTGATCGGCAAATACTGGTTCGAGCGCTACGCTCGGCTGCCGGTCGACATCGATGTCGCCTCCGAATTCCGCTACCGCGAAATGCCGCTGTCGAAGAACGATGCCGCCTTCTTCATCTCGCAGTCGGGCGAGACCGCCGACACGCTGGCCTCGCTGCGCTACTGCCGCAAGGCGGGGATGAAGATCGGCGCCGTCGTCAATGTGCGGGAATCGACCATGGCGCGCGAATCCGACGTCGTGCTGCCGACGCTGGCCGGGCCGGAGATCGGCGTCGCCTCGACCAAGGCGTTCACTTGCCAGCTATCGGTGCTGGCATCGCTCGCCGTGCGCGCCGGCGTGGCGCGCGGCACGATTTCGAAGGAGCAGGAAAAGATCTTTGTGCGCGAGCTTTCGGAGGCTCCGCGCTTTGCCAACCAGGTGCTAAAGCTCGATCATCAGATCGAAAAGATCGCGCGCGAGCTCGCGCACTACAAGAACGTGCTCTATCTCGGCCGCGACACCAATTTCCCGCTGGCCATGGAAGGCGCGCTAAAACTCAAGGAAATCTCCTACATCCATGCCGAGGGCTATGCCGCGGGCGAACTGAAGCATGGCCCGATCGCGCTGATCGACGAGAACATGCCGGTCATCGTCATCGCGCCACATGACCGCATTTTCGAAAAAACCGTGTCGAACATGCAGGAAGTGGCGGCACGCGGCGGCAAGATCATCCTGATCACCGACAGCAAGGGTGCGGCACTGACGAGCGTCAAGACGATGGAGACGATCGTGCTGCCCGACGTGCCGGAAATCATCTCGCCGATCATCTACGCATTGCCGATCCAGATGCTGGCCTATTTCACCGCCGTGTTCATGGGCACCGACGTCGACCAGCCGCGCAATCTGGCGAAATCGGTGACGGTGGAATAGCTATCGGCAACTCACCATTTGCCACCCATCAACCGGTGGCAAATTTGTATCGGCCGATGATACATTTGCTTGCGTGCCGGTCTGTATCAATGTATGATACAGTCCAGAGGGCGCGTTATTGATCGTTTCGTTCAAAGGCAAGGCGGTCGAAGCGGTTGCCGAAGGGAAGGCGCCAAAAGGCTTTCCGCCAGATTTGGTTGCCCGCGGCGAACGTCGCCTCCGCGCAATTGCCAACGCTGCCCAACTGAATGACCTTCGATCGCCGCCCGGAAATCACCTCGAAGCCCTGGAAGGAAGCCGCGCCGGACAGCATTCAATTCGCATCAACGACCAATGGCGCATCTGCTTCAAATGGACCGCCGCTGGCGCTGAAGACGTGGAGATCGTCGATTACCATTGAGCAGGCATTTGCCCTGAACCCTTGAGGACCCTGAATTATGCTCAAGTTCGCACGTCCAGTTCATCCTGGAGAATTCCTGCGCGAAGAATATCTCGTCCCGCTCGGCATGAGTGCCGGCGCGCTGGCAAAAAATCTCAATCTTCCGCGCACCCGTATCGAGCGCATTGCCAAGGAGGAGATCGGCTTGACCCCCGATACGGCCCTCCGCCTCGCCAGATTTTTCAACACCACACCCGAATTCTGGATGAATTTTCAACAGGCCTATGAGCTTGAAACCGAAGCCAAGAAACTGGCGCCGGAACTCGAGAAAATCGAACCGCTGGACGCGGCGGCATAATCGGCCCTTTAAAAACTTCGTAGTTCCAAAGCGTCTTGCGGTTCACTATGTTGCGCTGCAACCCGCGTTCCCGGTGAACCATGTCCGACGCTCCCAAGACCTCCGGCATGACCCGGCTGAGGAATTATTTCCTCACAGGCTTCGTTGTCTGTGCGCCACTGGCGATCACCGCCTATATCGCCTGGTCGTTCATCGGCTGGGTCGATTCCTGGGTGAAACCCTATATTCCGGTGCGCTACAGTCCGGACTCCTACCTGCCGTTTCCGGTTCCGGGGTTCGGGCTGATCGTGGCGCTGATCCTGATCACGCTGATCGGTTTCCTGACGGCCAACATCGTCGGCCGAGCCATCGTCAATTTCGGCGAACGGCTGCTTGGCCGCATGCCGCTGGTGCGCGGCATCTATGGTTCGCTGAAGCAGATTTTCGAGACCGTGCTGTCCAACAAGGGCGACATGTTCCGCCAGGTCGGGCTGGTCGAATATCCGCGCAAGGGCGTTTGGTCGCTGGTTTTCGTCGCCAGCGAGAAGGAGACCGAGATCAACCAGAAGCTCGATCAGGAAGGCGATCCGCTGATTGCGGTGTTCATGCCCTGTACGCCGAACCCGACCACTGGCTTTCTCATGTACGTGCCGAAGTCGGATATCGTGCTGCTTGACATGACGATCGAGGACGGCGCCAAGCTGATCGTCTCGGCCGGGCTGGTGGCCCCCGAGGTCAAGCCAATGGTCGTCGTGAATGGCGAGCCGATCGAGGGGATGCTTGCCAATCCATCGGTTGCCGCCTTGGCTCAGCCGGCGCGCAGGAGCCGCACGGCCTCGTCGCGTCCGAACAAATAAAGCAGCAGGCGCAGCGCCTCGCCACGCTCGGATTGCAGCTCCGGATCGCGCGACAGGATCAGCCTGGCGTCGTCGCGGGCGGCCTCAAGAAGGTCGGCATGCGCCTCGATGCGCGCCACCTGGAAACCCGGCGTGCCGGACTGGCGGGTGCCCAGCAATTCGCCTTCGCCGCGCAGCTTCAGGTCTTCCTCGGCAATCAGAAACCCGTCTTCGGTCTCGCGCATTACCGACAGCCGGCGTTTTGCGGTCTCGCCGAGCGGGTCCTTGTAAAGCAGCACGCAGGAGGAGGGCTTGTCGCTGCGCCCAACACGCCCGCGCAGCTGGTGCAACTGGGCCAGGCCAAAGCGTTCGGCATGTTCGATGACCATGACGGTGGCGTCCGGTACATCGACGCCGACCTCGATGACCGTGGTGGCGATCAGGATGCGTGTCTCGCCCTGCTTGAAGGCGCGCATCGCCTCGTCCTTGTCGGCGCCCTTCATGCGGCCATGGACGAGGCCGATGCGGTCGCCGAACAGCGGCTTCAGCGAGGCAAAACGGTCCTCGGCCGACATCAGCTTGATCTCTTCGGATTCCTCGACCAGCGGACAGATCCAGTAGATCTTCTGGCCAGCGGCAACGGCGTCGACCATGCGCCCGACCAGTTCATCGAGCCGCTCCAGGGGCAGTGTGACGGTGCGGATCGGCTGGCGGCCGGCCGGCTTTTCCGTCAGCTTCGACACGTCCATGTCGCCGAAAGCGGTCAGTACCAACGTGCGCGGGATCGGTGTGGCCGTCATCACCAGCATGTCTGGCGCATCGCCCTTGGCGGTGATGGCAAGGCGCTGGTGGACACCGAAGCGGTGCTGCTCGTCGATGACGGCAAAGACCAGGTCGTGGAAGGTGACCGTCTCCTGGAACAGCGCGTGGGTGCCGACGATGATGTCGATCGCGCCGCTGGCCAGGCCTGCCAGCGTGTCGGTGCGCTCGCGGCCCTTTTCACGGCCTGTGAGGATAGCGATGCGCAGCCCGACCTTGGCGGCAAGCGGCGCGATGGTCGCCAGGTGCTGACGCGCCAGGATTTCCGTCGGTGCCATCAAGGCGGCCTGGCCGCCGGCCTCGACGGCACGCGCCATGGCCAGCAGCGCCACGACCGTCTTGCCGGAGCCGACATCGCCCTGCAAAAGCCGCAGCATGCGTTCGGGATCGGCGAGGTCGGCATTGATTTCGGCCAGCGCGAACTCCTGGCTTGATGTCAGCGAGTAGGGCAGTGCGGCGCGCAGTTTCTCGACGATGCTGCCGTCGCCGACCAGGGGACGGCCGGACAGGCGACGGACTTTTGCCCGCACCAGCGCCAGCGAAACCTGGCCCGCCAGCAACTCGTCATAGGCCAGGCGCCGCCATGCAGCGCCGTCGACAGAGACGTCGATCGGGTCCGCCGGATTGTGGATACGGGCAAGCGCATCACCAAAGGCCGCAAAGGTGTGCCGGCGCATGAAGGCGCCATCCTGCCATTCGGGAAATTCAGGCACGCGCGCCAGCGCCTGGCCGATTGCCCGGCGCAGCACCTTGCCCGAGAGCCCGGCGGTGAGCGGATAGACCGGTTCGACCAGCGGCAGGTTCTCCGCTTCGCTGGCCAGCGCGATATGGTCGGGGTGGACCATGCTTGGGCGGCCATTGAACCATTCCATGCGGCCCGAGACCACGACATGCTCGCCTTCGGGCATCGCCTTTTCGAGATAGGAAGCATGCGCATGGAAGAAGGTCAGCGCGATCTCGCCGGTGTCGTCATGGGCATAGACCCGGTAGGGCACCGACCTGTTGCCGCGCGGCGGCGGCTGGTGGCGGTCGATGCGCACGTCGAGCGTGACGATCTGGCCTTCGGCGGACCCTGCAATACCCGGACGGCTGCGGCGGTCGATGACGGTGTGCGGCAGCACGAACAGAAGGTCGCCCGCGCGGGCGACGCGATCACCCAGATCGGCCGCGACAACCTTTTCGATCAGGGCGCCAACCTTCGGCCCGACGCCGGCAAGCGAGGTGATCGGGACAAACAGCGGATCGAGGATGGTGGGGCGCATGATGATGTCAGCTTATGTCGTGACGGCTACAGCGCAAGGCTGACAGCACCTTCTATCCACGCTATATGCGCCGCAGCAAGTGAGGATGCGGCACAATGACCGGAACGACGAGATCAAGCGAGGGGCTGGACGCCCACCGCCGCAAGCTTCTGTTTCGCTCCTGGCATCGCGGTATGCGCGAGATGGACCTGATCCTTGGCACTTTCGCCGACGCCGAGATCGGCGCCTTGACCGGCGAGGAAATCGACCAATATGAGAAGCTCCTCGACATTCCCGACACCGAATTCCTGCCCATGGTCACCGGCGAACGCCCGGTCCCGGCGGACATCGATTGTGCCGTCCTGCAAAAGATCCTGGCATTCCGCCACTCCCTGACATTTTGAACAACCACATTCAAAACGACGTGATTTCATGAGCCTCATTCCCACCATCGGTCTGCCGAAAGGCCGCGCCGGCCAGTTTATCGTCGACGGCGTCGCCGACGGCTACGAAGCTTTCGCGCTGGTGCAGGCGGCACTCGAGATCGCGCCCGACAAGCCGGTGCTGTTCGTGGCGCGCGACGGCCAGCGCCTGCCGGCGATCATCGAGGCGCTGTCCTTCGCGGCGCCAGGTCTGCCGATTCTCGAACTACCGGCCTGGGATTGTCTGCCCTACGACCGCGTCTCGCCTGGTTCGGACGCCGCCGCCAAGCGCCTCGATGCGCTGACCGCCATGATCGCGCTGGCGAAAAAGCCGCACCGCGCCGTCATCCTCACCACCGCCAATGCACTGCTGCAGCGGATTCCGCCGGCTGAACTGGTCGAGGCACAGACTTTTCACGCCAGGCCCGGTAACCAGATCGACATGAACGCACTGGTGTCGCGGCTGGAAACATCCGGCTTCGAGCGCGTGCCGACGGTGCGCGGCATCGGCGAATTCGCGGTGCGCGGCGGCATTCTCGACCTGTTTGCTCCCGGCTGGACCGAGGCGCTCAGGCTCGACTTCTTCGGTGACACGCTGGAATCGATTCGTGTCTTCGATGCCGCCACCCAGCGCACCACCGGCCAACGCAAGTCGATGGCGCTGCAAGCGATGAGCGAAGTGGCGCTGACGCCGGAAACTATCAGCCGCTTTCGCCGCTCCTATATCGAAGCTTTTGGCGCACCGCAGCGCGACGACGGGCTCTATGCGGCGGTCAGTGAAGGACGACGCTTCGCCGGCATGGAGCACTGGCTGCCGTTCTTCTACGAGCGGTTGGAGACGGTGTTCGACTATCTCACCGATACACCTGTCGTCTTCGATCACCTGGCGCATGAGGCACTGGCCGAACGCCACACGCTGATCCTCGATCACTACGAGGCGCGCAAGAAGCAGGCCGATAGTGCCTTGAAGGACGCCGTGCCCTACAAGCCGGTGCCGCCGGATCTGCTTTATCTTTCGCCGGAAAACCTGATCGCCTCGCTCGGGCCGCGCGAAGCGATCGATTTCACGCCGTTCGATGCGCCCGATGCCGGCGCGAAAAAGGTCTTTCACTCCGGTTCGCGGCACGGCCGCAGATTCGTCGAGGAACGCGCCGACCCGAACGTCAATGTCTTTGATGTCGTCGTCAAACACATCGCCGACGAGCGCGCGGCGCGCCGCCGCGTCGTCATCGCCGGCTGGACAGAAGGCTCACTCGACCGGCTTGGCCAGATCCTTGGCGAGCACCACCTCGGCAACCTCAAGCAGGTCGCGACGCTGGCGGAAGCCGAAAAGCTTGAGCCGGGGCAGGCGGCTCTCGCCGTGCTGCCGCTCGAATCCGGCTTCGAGACCGAAAAACTGGTTGTCGTCGCCGAACAGGACATTCTCGGCGACCGGCTGATCCGGCGCTCGAAGCGCAAGAAGCGTCCGTCGGACTTCATCGCCGAGGCCTCGGCGCTGTCGGCGGGCGACATCGTCGTCCATGCCGACCACGGCATTGGCCGCTTCATCGGCCTGCGCACCATCGAAGCGGTCGGCGCGCCGCATGACTGCCTGGAAATCCACTATGCCGGCGATGACCGGCTGTTCCTGCCGGTCGAGAATATCGAGCTTCTTTCGCGCTATGGCTCGGATTCGGCCGAAGCGACGCTGGACAAGCTCGGCGGCGGAGCCTGGCAGTCGCGCAAGGCGCGGCTGAAGAAACGCCTGCTCGACATGGCCGGGCAATTGATCCGCATCGCCGCCGAACGGCAGATGCGCGCCGCACCGGCGCTGGTGCCGGCCGAAGGCCTCTATGGCGAGTTCGCCGCCCGCTTCCCGTATGAGGAGACCGACGATCAGCAGACGGCGATCGACTCCGTGCGCGACGATCTTGGCGCCGGCAAGCCGATGGACCGGCTGATCTGCGGCGATGTCGGCTTCGGCAAGACCGAGGTCGCGTTGCGGGCCGCCTTCATCGCGGCGATGGAAGGATTTCAGGTGGCGGTGGTGGTGCCGACGACACTGTTGTCGCGCCAGCATTTCAAGACGTTTTCGCAGCGTTTCTCAGGCCTGCCGATCCGCGTTGCCCAGGCCTCGCGTCTGGTCGGTGCCAAGGAGCTGGCGGAAACGAAGAAGGGCATTGCCGAGGGCCAGGTCGACATCGTCATCGGCACCCATGCGCTGCTTGGGTCCGCGATCTCGTTCAAGAGTCTTGGGCTGCTGATCATCGACGAGGAGCAGCACTTTGGCGTCAAGCACAAGGAACGGCTGAAGGACCTGAAAACCGATGTGCACGTGCTGACGCTGTCGGCGACGCCGATCCCGCGTACGCTGCAACTGGCACTGACCGGTGTGCGCGAGCTGTCGCTGATCGCTACGCCGCCGGTCGACCGCCTGGCGGTGCGCACCTTCATCTCGCCCTTCGATCCGCTGGTGATCCGCGAGACGCTGCTTCGCGAACGTTATCGCGGCGGGCATTCCTTCTATGTCGTTCCGCGCATCAGTGATCTGGCGGAAATCCATGATTTCCTGAGAGAATCCGTGCCTGAATTGAAAGTTGCGGTGGCCCATGGCCAGATGCCGCCGGGCGAACTCGACGACATCATGAATGCCTTCTACGACGGCCAGTACGACGTGCTGCTGTCGACCACCATCGTCGAATCCGGCCTCGACATCCCAACCGCCAACACGCTGATCATCCATCGCGCCGACATGTTCGGCCTGTCGCAGCTCTACCAATTGCGCGGGCGCGTCGGGCGTTCGAAGGTGCGCGCCTATGCGCTGTTCACGCTGCCGGCCAACCGCAAGCTGACCGACACCGCCGAGCGCCGGCTAAAAGTGCTGCAATCGCTCGACACGCTGGGCGCCGGCTTCCAACTGGCCAGCCACGACCTCGACATCAGAGGCGCGGGCAATCTTCTGGGCGAAGAGCAGTCCGGCCACATCAAGGAGGTCGGCTTCGAACTCTACCAGCAGATGCTGGAAGAAGCCGTCGCCGAGGTGAAGGATTCCGGCGAGGTTCAGGATGGCGGCTGGTCGCCGCAGATCGCCGTCGGCACGGCGGTGATGATCCCGGAAAGCTATGTTCCGGACCTGCAGCTCAGGCTGGCGCTCTATCGCCGTCTCGGCGATCTTGAAAACACCGAGGAGATCGATGCTTTCGGCGCCGAGCTGATCGACCGCTTCGGCCCGCTGCCGGAGGAGGTCAAGCATCTCCTCAAGATCGTCTTCATCAAGGCGCTCTGCCGCAAGGCCAATGTCGAGAAGCTCGACGCCGGCCCGAAGGGCGTCGTCATCCATTTCCGCAAGCGTGAATTCTCCAACCCGGTCGGGCTGGTCCGGTTCATCGGCGAGCAGGGCTCGCTGGCCAAGATCCGGCCGGACCACAGCGTCGTGTTCGTGCGCGACTGGCCAACGGCCGAGAAGCGGCTGGCGGGCTCCGCGGTCGTCATGACGCAACTGGCGCGGCTGGTGGAGAAGGCGGCGGCGTAGGGCAGGGGTAGGACAGCGCCTCGCCAGGCCGCCATTCGCCACGCGGCCAAATCCGGTCTAGAATAGGAAATCGGCTTCGTGTATGGAGCCGCGATCCCCATATGGGGCGGGTTGGCGGGCGATGGCGCTTGCTTTTGTTGTTTGACGCAATTCCGGACGGAAAACCGTTTCACGCTTTTCCTGGAGTTGCTCGGAAAGAGCGTTGGGTGCAGCGATGACGAAATGGTCGCCGAATTCTTGGAGAGCGATGCCGATCAAGCAGGTTCCTGCCTATCCGGACCTTGCCGCGCTGAAGACCACGGAAGCCCAACTCGCGACCTTTCCGCCGCTGGTTTTTGCAGGTGAGGCACGCAAGCTGAAGAAGCAGCTTGCGGCCGTCGCTGCCGGTGACGCATTCCTTCTCCAGGGCGGCGATTGCGCCGAGAGCTTCGCCGAGCATGGCGCGGACAACATCCGCGACTTCTTCCGCGTGTTCCTGCAGATGTCGGTGGTGCTCACCTTCGCCGGCGCGCAGCCGGTGGTCAAGGTCGGCCGCGTTGCTGGCCAGTTCGCCAAGCCGCGCTCGTCAGACAACGAGACCAAGGGCGGGGTGACGCTGCCCAGCTATCGCGGCGACATCATCAACGGCATCGAATTCGACGCCAAGTCGCGCATTCCCGATCCTGCCCGCCAGGAGATGGCGTACCGCCAGTCGGCGGCGACACTCAACCTTCTGCGCGCCTTCGCGCAGGGCGGCTATGCCAGCCTGGAGAATGTGCATCGCTGGATGCTCGGCTTCGTGTCCGACAGTCCGCAAGGCGAGAAGTATGAATCGCTTGCCAATCGTATCACCGAGACGATGGACTTCATGAAGGCCGTCGGTATCACCTCGGAAACCAACTACGCCCTGCGCGAAACCGATTTCTACACCAGCCACGAGGCGTTGCTGCTCGGCTACGAGGAGGCGCTGACCCGCGTCGATTCGACTTCCGGCGACTGGTACGCCACCTCAGGCCATATGATCTGGATCGGCGACCGCACACGCCAGCCCGACCATGCGCATGTCGAATATTGCCGCGGCATCAAGAACCCGCTCGGCCTGAAATGCGGACCGTCGCTGACGCCGGACGGGTTGCTGGAACTGATCGATCTGCTCAACCCCGACAACGAGCCCGGCCGGCTGACGCTGATCGCGCGCTTCGGTTCCGACAAGGTCGCCGACCATCTGCCGAAGCTGGTCCGCGCGGTGAAGAAGGAAGGCCGCAGCGTGGTGTGGTCTTCGGACCCGATGCACGGCAACACGATAGAGGCGGCCGGCTACAAGACGCGGCCGTTCGACCGCATCCTGAAGGAGGTGCAGACCTTCTTCGAGGTGCATCGCGCCGAAGGCACGCATCCGGGCGGCATCCATATCGAGATGACCGGCAAGAACGTCACCGAATGCACCGGTGGCGCGCGCGCCATCACCGCCGAAGAGTTGCAGGACCGCTACCACACCCATTGCGATCCGCGCCTCAACGCCGACCAGGCGATCGAACTGGCCTTCCTGGTCTCGGATCTCTTGAAGAAGAGCCACCCGGTGCAGCACAAGCAGGCCGTGAACGGCTGATTTTCGCCGCGGTCCGAATGAATTCATAAAAAGGCGCCGGAGAAATTCGGCGCCTTTTTCGTTTTTGGTTCAGCGGCCGCGTTCCCAGCGCAGGCCAGCGAGACGGGGATCGGCAAAGGCGGTTCTGGAAAACTCGATCCGTTTTTCAGGAAATTCGCAGATCGCCTGCACACCGAACGCGCCCAGGCGGATCCGCCAGGTCCGTGGCTCCATCGGCTTGGCCTTGGCAAAGCCGCGGCAGGTCAGCAGCGCTATGTTGGCACCTTTGGGGTCACGCGCCGAGCGGTAGCGGATCGCCTCCAGCCCGGCCTCGCGGGCGGCATCGGCAAGGGCCTGGCAAGCCGCGTAATCGGTCGGATGTGTCCAGGCAGCCGCGTCGCGATCAAGCGGCTTCCGGGTGAGATCGATCGCCCTGGCGCATTTGATCGCGGCGGCAAAGGCCGTGTATTCGGCGGCGTCGCTCGGCCAGGGTGTTTTGGGCGACTCGGCAAAGAACAGCAGCCGGTAGAAGGCCATTTCGGCAACCGCCGTCATCACGGTCCCGGCCGCGTAGTAGACGCCCTTGGTCCTGCCGGCGCGGCGGAAGCGCGAACCGTGCGGATAGACCGAGCCGTAGCGGAAGGGCGTCGCCAGGAGATAGTGGAGATGGCGGCATTCGAGCGGGATCCGCGGCTTGGTTTCCTCGATCAAGTCTTCCAGTATCGCCTGCTCGTCGAGCGTGTCGACGATTTTCAGCGTCGAGACGTGGTGCTGCGCCTCGACCATGCGCCAGTATTTGCCGTCGATCCCGACGGCCTCAGACGAGAGCGCGACGGGAGTCCAGATAGGCGATGACATCGACAAGTCCGGTGATGGTGAGGATTTTTTCAAGCGGAGCGGCGTCGAACGCCGTGTTGGCGTTCTTCAGCCATGCCCGGGCGACAGCCGCGTCGCCGCCGACTATGGCGTCGAGCGAGCGGAACAGCCTGACGAACAGCACGGCGAGTTCGAATGGCTTGGTGCCGCGCTCGAGCAGGAATTCATCCCTGCGCATGCGCGAAACCGTGGCCTCCGAAACGCCTATTACCGAGGCAAGCATCCTGGCTGTGATGTCCAGCAGATCGGCCGCGCGCAGCGTTGCCTTGGTAAGGACTGCATTCTCGGCTGTCTTGGCAGCGGTTTGAGGTTGCATCGCGGCGCCTTTCTATTTCTGTGGAAAATATAGCCCACAGAAATTCATATGGAAAGGGATGGCGCAAGACAATTCGCAGCGGCGATCGGCGGGGAAGCTCAGTCCTTCTTGTAAAGCAGCCAGCTTTTGCCGGCCCGACCGGCCATCGTCGAGTGCTTGGTGACGCGGTTGCGGCCGCTGACCTTCGAGCGATAGAGCGCCCGGTCGGCCTTGGTGTAGAGATCCTCCGGCCCCTCGGCCTCGGACGCCATGCAGATGCCCATCGAGACGGTGACGGTGCCGTAATTGGTGCCGGTCTGGCTGCTGGTGAACGGCGTCTGTTCGATCAGGGCGCGAATGCGCTCGGCGATCTCGTAGGTGGCATCCTCGCTGGCGCCCTCGACAATCAGCGCGAATTCCTCGCCGCCGGTGCGGGCGACGAACATGTCGCCGCGAATGCCGGTCTGGAAAATGTCGGCGATGATCTGGATGATCTTGTCGCCAACCGGGTGGCCGTAGCGATCGTTGATGTCCTTGAAGCGATCGATGTCGGCAAGGATCAAGGCATTGAACAGGATGCCCCTGTTGCTGTTGTAGATCCTGGTGATTTCCTTGTCGAAGGCGCGGCGATTCCAGATATGGGTCAAGGGATCGGTATCGGCCAGCCGCTTGTACTCCTCGAGCTTCGACTTGACGCTCTCGAGTTCGGCCGTCTTGTCGCTGAGCGTCGAGGCCACCTGCCGGCCGTGATCGATCGTCGAATTGGTGGCAACCGCCATGGCGTTGGCGATCTTCTGCAAAAGGTCCTGGGAGAGAAGGCTGCGGCCGCTGAGGCCACTCGATGTCTCATCGAGGATCCTGCCGTATTTCTCGATGTGGCTGCGCTCGCTCCGCAACAGCGAGGCGACCTCCTCAAGCTCCCTGGCAATGACGTCCCTGGCATGCTCGACGATGCCCGGGCCATGGTTCTGGGCAAAGAAAGTGCGCCCGATCTGGTCCAGTTCATCCTGTGTCGGCCGGTTGCTCAGCGAAACGACGGCGAGGCTGAGTTCGCGATTGGTGCCGCTCAGGGCCTCGTAGAAGATCTCGTAGTTGCGTGGCAGGCCGAGCACACCCAGCTGGCGCATTGTGGCGATGACACTGGCTGCGATGTCGGTGCTTCGTTCGGTCGGGACAGGTGCCGGCTGCATTTTTGTTTCTTCCCCTCGAATCCCGCCGCGGAATTCGCGGGTCCCCTTTGTCGCCGATCTGGGGAATGCGACCGACACTCCAGAACAACCTGCGAAGGGATGCGTCCCCACCCACGACCTTCGCTTGCCGTGACCATAAATGCGCTGGCGCTAAAGTTTCCTTAATTTGTAAGAAGCGGACACGTTTTTCTCTATTTTGCGGCTGTAGAAGCTTGAATCTTCGCACCAACAATCCGTGACAGCGCCAGTTTGGTGGCGTCGAATCCGAAATTCGCGCATTAAGAATGAAACCGAATTTCGGATTCGCCGCGCCAGTACATGTCGCATTTGCTTGCGCGTGGCCGCCGCAAAGCTGGAATCCTGATGGCGATGCTCGTGCCAGGCAGAATTTTCTTCAACAAGGGGTCGACATGAGTGATGGCCATCAAGGGTCCTGTCTGTGCGGAGCGGTCCGCTTCGGAACGCACGGAGCGCTGCGTGGCGTCGTCTATTGTCATTGCTCGCAATGCCGCAAGCAGAGCGGACATTTCTATGCCGCGACCAATGTTGCCAACGCCGACATCGTCATCGAAGGCACGGAAAGCATCACCTGGTACGAGGCGTCCGCCTTCGCCAGGCGCGGTTTTTGCAAGGTGTGCGGCTCGGTGCTGTTCTGGAAGCCGCGAGACCACGACTACATTTCAGTCATGGCGGGATCGTTCGACAGGCCGACAGGCCTTGAGGGCGAATGCCATATCTTCGTCGGCGACAAGGGCGACTATTATTCGATCAACGACGGGCTGCCGCAGTTTGAAAAATCGACACCGTCCATACCGGTCGCTGAATGAAACTTGGACAAGTCGCCTTATTCCATTGATCTGGCCAGCCATTGCATTATCCCGTGCCGGTGATTCGGAAAGGGGTTTAGCATGCAGCGGCTGATCGACGCTTTTTTCAATTCGGTGCGGGCGTTTCGCAAACTGGCCGTCAGCGAGAAGGCTTTCCAGCAGGAGCTGATGCTGCTGGCGCTTGCCTTGCCGCTCGGCTGGTTCGTTTCGATCTCATGGCGCGGCTATGCCTTGTTGATCGGCGCGGTGCTGCTGCTGATCATGGTCGAAGTGCTGAACACCGGCATCGAGGCGGCGTGCGACGCCTTCAGCCGCGAGTTCAATGTCGACATCCAGCTGGCCAAGGACTGCGGTTCGCTGGCGGTGCTGATTTCGGTGCTCATCGTCGCCGGTGTCTGGGGCATCGCCATCATCGAACGGATTACGGGACTACCGATCTAGAGAAGGTGCTCGATATTCAGGTGATACCGGCCTAACCTGAATCTCAAGCACATCCAGCTCAGCTCTCCCTGGCGCGCTCCCTGCTGGCGATGTGACGGGCGACGAACCAGGCAAGGATCGCCACGCTCAGGCCGATGCCAAGCCCGATCAGCAGCCGCTCGTGGCGCATCAATGCCTGGCCGATGAAGTGCTCGGCTCCCAGTCCAAAGACATAACCGACCGTGCCGAACAGCACCGCCCAGATTGCCGATGAAATGGCGTTGAGGACGACGAAGCGCAGCGCGGGGATATTGGAAAGCCCGGCCGCGATGCCGCCGACGAGGCGCATGCCGTAGACGTAGCGGTTCGACAGGACGAAAATGTCGGGATGAGAGTTGAGCAGGCGAAAGGCGCGGCGAAAGCCGGGTCGCTTGCGCAATCTGACGACATAGCGATGGTCGGCAAAGCTTCGTCCGAGGATGAAGAAGAAGGTGTCGCCGGCGAAGGCGCCGAGGCCAGCCGCGACAAAGGCGTGCCACGGGACGAAGACCTGCTGGTGCGCGAAAAAGCCACCGAGGATGGCGGCACTTTCACCTTCGGCGACGCAGCCGATAAAGACAGCAAGCAGCCCATATTGTTCGATGAAATGATGGATGGCCTGCGTCATGAGGGCTGGGTCTGGGGGGCAAGCCGTTCGTCGATCCGTTTCAGCTGTTCTGCTATCTGGGCGATCTCGTCGCGCATGCCGATGATCTGGCTGTGGCGCAGCTCGTCCAGCTTTTCGTGCAGTGCCATGATCTCGATCTCGGCCTTGAGGTTGACCTCGTAGTCGTGGGCGGCGTCGATGCGGTCGCGCGCCGCTTGGCGGTTCTGCGACATCATGATCACCGGCGCCTGCAAGGCGGCGATCATCGAGAGGACGAGGTTGAGGAAGATGAAGGGGTAGGGGTCGAACGACTCTCGCCCCAGCAGCCACCAATTGGCACCGATCCAGAGGATCAGGAAGGCGATGAAGGACAGGATGAACGTCCACGAGCCGCCGACGCGCGCAATGGCGTCGGCGATACGGTCGCCCGCGCCCTGAAGGCCGGCAAGATGGTCGTTGATGTCCTGCGCTATGGGCTTGCGGTCGACGGTACTCTGCAGCACCCGCCTCTCAAGTTCGCTCAGGCTCTCCGGGTTTCGCCTCAGCCAGCGATTGGCGAGTTCCGGCACGGTCTTGTTCATGGATGTCTCCATACAAAGCAGCGGCTTGGCAGCCTGGTTTCCATATAGGAAGATGCCGGTTCGTCAAAAGCACGACGTGAGGATGCAAGCAGAATGCCCGATTTCGCAAAAATCCGCGCTCGTGCCGCAAAACGCAAGGGTGGCGAGGCGGAGCTTTCGTCACTGCTGGGCCCGGCGCCCGACAATGCCGCCGTGGCAGACATCGCGGACGATCGCATTCTGTCTGTTATGGCCGAGCGGGTCTTTGCCGCCGGTTTCGTCTGGCGCGTTGTCGAACAGAAATGGCCTGGCTTCGAAGAGGCGTTTCTGCGCTTCGAGCCAAAGCGGCTGTTGTTCCAGCCCGATGATTTCTGGCACGATCTGGCTTCCGATCAGCGCATTGTGCGCAACCCGCAGAAGATCAAATCCGTTCGCGACAACGCGGCCTTCGTCGAACGTGTGTCGAAGGAGCACGGCGGCTTCGGTGAATTCCTCGCCAACTGGCCGGCCGACGATCAGGTCGGGCTGATGGCGTGGCTCGGCAAGCATGGCAGCCGGCTCGGCGGCAACACCGGCCAGTATTTTCTGCGTTGGCTGGGTTGGGATGCCTTCGTTATTTCGGGCGATATGGCGGCGGCATTGCGCGACTCGGGGCTCGACATCGCCGAAACCCCGACTTCGAAGAGGGACCTCGACAAGATCCAGGCCCAGATCAACCAGTGGGTGGCGCAGACGGGCCTGCCGCGCCGCCATATCTCGCGCATCCTGGCGATGTCGATCGGCGACAACCATTCTCCGCAAGCGTTGCGCGAATATATGGGCGACGACCGATCGCCGGCAGTCCGGCCACAATCGGTCCGAAGTGGTCCAAACGAACGCCATTGCCCGACGAAATTTGCCGCGCTAAGTCAGCAGGCATGACCAAGAACCTCGACATCCTGCGCATCGCGATCGCCCAGCTCAACCCGACCGTCGGTGACGTCGCCGGCAACCTCGCCAAGGCCCGCGAGGCGAGAGCGGATGCCGCTCGCCAAGGCGCCGATCTCGTGCTCTATACCGAGCTTTTCCTCGCCGGCTATCCGCCGGAAGATCTGGTGCTGAAGCCGGCTTTCCTGAAGGCCTGCGAAAAGGCGGCACAGGACTTTGCCGCCGATACCGCCGACGGCGGCCCGGGCGTCATCATCGGCACGCCGCTAAAGCGCAAGAGCGGCACGCACAATTCGATCATCTTCGCCGATGGCGGCAAGATCATCGCCGAGCGCTACAAGCTCGATCTGCCGAACTACGGCGAATTCGACGAGAAGCGCGTCTTCCAGGCCGGGCCCGAGATTCAGGGGCCGGTCAATTTCCGCGGCGTGCGGATCGGGATTCCGATCTGCGAAGACATCTGGGGCGATATCGACATCTGCGAGACGCTGGCCGAAAGCGGGGCGGAAATCCTGCTGGTGCCGAACGGTTCGCCCTACTATCGCGCCAAGATCGATGTTCGCCACCAGGTCGTCATCCGCCAGGTCATCCAATGCGGGCTGCCAATGATCTATGCCAACCAGCTTGGCGGCCAGGACGAGCTGATCTTCGACGGCGCCTCGTTTGCCATAGGTTCTGACAAGACACTGGCCTTCCAGATGAGCCAGTTCGAGGAAGCAGTCGACGTCACCACCTGGAAAAGACAAGGCGAAGGGTGGGTCTGTTCGGAAGGGCCGATGTCGAAAATCCCGGACAGGGAAGAGGCCGACTATCGCGCCTGCATGCTGGGCCTGCGCGACTACGTCAACAAGAACGGTTTCAAGAACGTCGTGCTTGGTCTCTCGGGCGGCATCGATTCGGCGATCTGCGCCGCCCTTGCCGTCGATGCGCTCGGCGAGGAACGCCTGCGCGCGGTGATGATGCCTTACCGCTACACCTCGAAGGACTCGCTGAAGGACGCCGAGGACTGCGCCCGTGCGCTCGGCTGCCGCTATGACATCGTGCCGATCTTCGAGCCGGTCGAGGGCTTTCTGCATACGTTGACGCAGATGTTCGAAGGCACCAAGGAAGGCATCACCGAGGAGAATTTGCAGAGCCGCGCGCGCGGCACCATCCTGATGGCGATCTCCAACAAGTTTGGCTCGATGGTCGTCACCACCGGCAACAAGAGCGAGATGTCGGTCGGCTACGCCACGCTCTACGG
Organism: Mesorhizobium sp. M1338; assembly: GCF_040318045.1. NCBI lineage: Bacteria > Pseudomonadati > Pseudomonadota > Alphaproteobacteria > Hyphomicrobiales > Phyllobacteriaceae > Mesorhizobium > Mesorhizobium sp. M1338. The sequence goes on from NZ_JAMYLL010000027.1 coordinate 29,454, forward strand.
TGACATGAACGGCGGCTTCAATCCGATCAAGGACCTCTACAAGATGCAGGTCTACGCACTGTCGCGCTGGCGCAACAGCCATGTGCCGCCGGGCGCGCTCGGGCCTTCGGGCGAGGTGATCCCGAAGAACATCATCGACAAGGCGCCGTCGGCGGAATTGCGCGAGAACCAGACCGACCAGGACTCGCTGCCGCCCTATCCGGTGCTGGACGACATCCTCGAATGCCTGGTCGAGAACGAGATGGGCGTCGACGACATCGTTGCGCGCGGCCATGACCGGGCGACGGTGACGCGTATCGAGCACTTGCTCTACATCGCCGAATACAAACGCAGGCAGGCGGCTCCGGGCGTGAAGATCACCAAAAAGAACTTCGGCCGCGACCGCCGCTACCCCATCACCAACCGGTTCAGGGATCGCGGCTAGACACTGAAAGCGCGCGGCGGCCGCGGCGGCATCGGCAACTGGCTCGTCCCAGCCCTTTTCGACCAGATGAAGCGGCACGCGGCGATGACTTGCTGCCATTGTTGCAAAATGATCGCAGTGGTTGGACCAGATACACTTTTGGCGTGCGCTGATCTTGGCGATGCATCTGGGCGTCTCTATAAGGACCTCTCCGCGATTCATTTGCGGGAGGTCCGAATGGCAGTATTTCAAATGGTAATGCGAGGCCGCGAAGCCTAGGTCTCATCTGGCGTTCCGCGAGGGCTTTGCCCCCGCACCGACTCCGGATCGAGCGCAGGCTTATGCCGATGCCGGTCGCCGCCCGACTACGGGCGAGACGCCAAATATGCCACTCCGCTTCTGGGCGCTCATTGGCCCCATGCGCGGCTTCTTCAATTTTCGACCTTACTGGGATCGGGCTCGTTCGCGCCCGAATGACATCATGGCTCGTTTTCGAATCGATTTGCGCGCGAGCGCCTTTCGCAGCGTCCTTGGCTTCACGCTCACCCATTGGCGGCGCCAGCCGTGGCGGCTTTCGCTCATCATGGGCGGCTTCCTGCTGTCGACGCTGGCCGACGTCCTGACGCCGCTCTATTCCGGCCGGCTGGTCGACGCCGTCGCCAGCAGCGCCGGTGCGGACGCCATTGCCTGGAATGCCGCGATGACGGCGTTTTCGATGCTGATGGCCCTGGCATTGACCGGCGTTGTTTTGCGCAACCTTGCCTTCATGGGCATCGTCGAATTGACGCTGAAGATGATGGCGGATATCGCCGCCGACGCCTTCCATCGCGTCCAGCGCTTTTCCACCGACTGGCATGCCAACAGCTTTGCCGGCTCGACCGTGCGCAAGGTGACGCGCGGCATGTGGGCGCTCGACCTGCTCAACGACACGATCCTCATCGCGCTGCTGCCGTCCGTCGTCATGCTGGTCGGCTCGACGCTGCTGCTCGGCTGGTTCTGGCCGTTGATGGGCGCGGTGGTTGCCGCCGGTTCGGTGCTGTTCATCATGGTGACCGCGATGCTGTCGCTTGGCTATGTCGCCCCGGCGGCAAGGCTCGCCAACATCTGGGACACGCGCCTCGGCGGCTCGCTGGCCGACGCGGTCAGCTGCAACGCCGTGGTCAAGGGCTTTGGCGCCGAGGAGCGCGAGGAGCGCCGCCTCGCCAGGGTCGTCGCCAAATGGCGTGCGCGCACACGGCGCACCTGGGTGCGCGGCACCATCAACGGCACCACGCAAGGGGCGCTGCTGCTGGTCATGCGGGCCGCGGTGATCGGCCTGGCGCTGATGCTGTGGTCGTGGGGGCAGGCGAGCGCCGGTGACGTCGCCTTCGTGCTGACCTCGTTCTTCGTGCTGCAAGGCTATCTCAGGGATATCGGCACGCACATCCGCAATCTGCAGCGCTCGATCAACGACATGGAGGAACTGGTCGATTTCCAGTCCGAACCGCTCGGCATCGAGGACCGGCGCGGCGCAAAGCCGATCCGGATCACTGAAGGACGGATCGGCTTCGACAACGTCACCTTTCACTACGGCAATCACCGATCGGCGCTCTATCGCGACTTTTCGGTCGATATCGCGCCGGGTGAACGTGTCGGGCTGGTCGGCCATTCGGGTTCGGGCAAGACAACCTTCGTCAAGCTGATCCAGCGGCTCTATGACGTGAATGCGGGAAAGATCCTGGTCGACGGCCAGGACATCTCGCAGGTGGCGCAAGCGTCGCTGCGCGGGCAGATCGCCATCGTCCAGCAGGAACCGATCCTGTTCCACCGGTCGCTGGCCGAGAACATCGCCTATAGCAGGCCGAGCGCGACGCAGGATGAGATCGAGCATGCCGCAAAGCTGGCGAGCGCGCATGATTTCATCACCAACCTGCCGAAGGGCTACGGCACTCTGGTCGGCGAACGCGGTGTGAAACTGTCGGGCGGCGAGCGTCAGCGCGTGGCGATCGCGCGTGCCTTTCTTGCCGATGCGCGCATCCTGATCCTCGACGAGGCGACATCAAGCCTCGATTCGGAATCCGAGGTGCTGATCCAGCAGGCGATGGAGCGGCTGATGGTCGGCCGCACCACGTTGGTTATCGCGCACCGGCTTTCGACGGTGCGGGCGCTCGACAGGCTCTTGGTCTTCGATCGCGGCAGGATCGTCGAGGAAGGCTCGCATGACGAGCTGATCCGGCTGAAAGGCGGCATCTATCGCCGCCTGTTCGAGCGCCAGGCGCTGGAACTGACCAAGGGTCTGGTGATCTGACCCTGAGATGGCCTCCGGCTTCGGCCGGGGGCCACCTCTAACCGCCGGCCGGCCGCCGGGTATGCGCCGCCTGAGGCGCCCCGCCCCGGTCTTTTCATTATGTGCGCCATGTTCTATGTCTGCCGGGCAGCGCGGGGGCGCGTCTTGTCAACCGCAAAAGCATCCGGTACGCCCCGCTCATGACAGTTACCGTTCGTTTCGCCCCGTCGCCAACCGGCCGCATCCATATCGGCAATGCGCGCACCGCCTTGTTCAACTGGCTGTTTGCCATGAACAATAAAGGTCGCTTCATCCAGCGCTTCGACGACACCGATATTGCGCGCTCGAAGCAGGAATTTTCAGACGCCATCCTCTACGACCTGCATTGGCTGGGCATTTTCCCGGACGCCACGGAGTACCAGTCGCGGCGTTTCGAGATCTACGACGCGGCGGTCGAGAGGTTGAAGACGGCAGGCGTTCTCTATGCCTGCTATGAAACGCCGGAGGAACTTGATCTCCGCCGCAAGGTGCGCCGAACGCGCGGCCTGCCGCCAGTCTATGGCCGCGAGGCGCTGGCCCTGACGCACGAGCAGATCGCCGAATACCAGGCCGATGGCCGCCGGCCGCACTGGCGTTTTCTCCTCCCCAATTTCTCGGGCGATCCGCAACAGCCGGAACGCACCGAAATCCAGTGGAACGATCTGGTGCGCGGCGAGGAAACCGTCGACCTCGCTTCGCTTTCCGATCCGGTGCTGGTGCGCGAGGACGGTACTTACCTCTATACGCTCCCCTCCGTGGTCGACGACATCGAGATGGGCGTCAGCCATGTCATCCGCGGCGACGACCACGTCACCAATACGGGCGTGCAGATCGCGCTGTTCCAGGCACTGGCTGCCGCGCCGCCGGTGTTCGGCCACCACAATCTCTTGACCACGTCCTCGGGCGAGGGGTTGTCGAAGCGCACCGGCGCGCTCTCCATCGAAAGCCTGCGCGAGGACGGCATCGAGCCGATGGCCGTCGCCTCATTGGCCGTGCTGGTTGGCACCTCGGAGAATGTCGCGGCGGTGCCGACGATGGGCGAACTCGCCGAACGCTTCGATCCGGCGGCGACATCGAGATCCGCGGCCAAATTCGATCCGGACGAGCTGTTCGTGCTCAACCGGACACTGCTGCACCACATGCCGTTCGCCGAGGCGCAAGACCGGCTGATCGTGCTCGGCGTATCGGGCGAGCAGGCCGAACCGTTCTGGCTGGCGGTGCGCGGCAATCTCGACAGGCTGGCCGATGCGGTCAATTGGTGGCGTATCCTGCGCGAAGGGCCACGGGAGAAGCCGGAATTTTCCGATGACGACCGCGATTTTCTCGGTCAGGCCTTCGACCTTTTGCCGGAAGAGCCTTGGAACGGGACGATCTGGAAAGACTGGACGGGCAAGATCAGGGAAGCGACCGGCCGCAAGGGCAAGGCGTTGTTCATGCCGCTCAGAACAGCCCTTACCGGACTGCCCTCGGGGCCGGAGCTTGCAGATCTATTGCCGCTGATGGGTCGGGAAGGAACGTTGGCCCGACGACCCTGACCTTGCGCTGGTCCGGCGGCAGCGCGGACACCGGCGACGTCACCGGCTTGACGGAAAGCCGCTTGATCGCCTCGCGGTCGAGCCCGCCTTCCAGATTGGCCAGGGTTTCCGGATCGGCGCCCGGGTCTGGCTTGGAACTGGGGACTGGGATGAACGATGCAGCGTCCGTTTCGGGCTGCGATTGCTCCTGATATGGCGGGTTGCCGGCGATGATCTGGAAGCCCTGCGCGGCGGCGTTGCAACCGCAAGCCGGTGGCCGCGACATGTCGGGCTGCTTGTAGAGATAGGCGGTCGGCAATTCGCTGTAGGGCCGGCCGGTTACCGATGACGTCATCGAGGCCGAATCGTCATCCATGCCGCGCGAGTAGAAAACCTCCATCTCGGTGCCTGGGCAGCTCGATTCGCAATTCTTCTGGTCGCGTTCGAAATCGCTCGCCGAGGCCGAGTTGGACATCGGGAAGAAGTAGCCGTCGCAGGTGCGCACACAGGAGGTGTGGAATTCACCGCCGACGCTCGGAAAGTCCGGTACGCCGGGCCGGTTGAGCACCCGGCGGACGCTGCGCTCCTCGCCAGGATCGCCAAGCTGGTCAAGTGGATCTGGCGTATCGAGCTGCTGGCTGTTGCCGCCGAAAAGCTGATCGAACAGGTTTGTGCCGCCGCCTTCGCGGTCCGCCTCCTGCAAGGGCGCGCGCCGTGGCGCAACGGTGTCGTCGCGGCAGCCATTGGCATCAAGTGCCGCCACGATGCGCTCGCGGTCACGGCGCGAGCCACCGCCGGCCATCCGCTCGCGCTTGTTTTGCAAGGCGTCGAGATTGGCATTCATGCGGTCGATGGTGGCGTTGAGCCCGGCGCATTGATTGAGGTTGCGGTCAAACAGGGAAAAGCCGCACCCGGCCCGGCTCGCTTGGCCGCGGGCCTTGGAAATCTGCTCATGCTGCCTGGCAATTGCGGAATCGTATTTCCGGATCAGTGCCGGACCGCCGCCACCGCCGCGTGAGGCTGAGGCAAGATCGGCCTCCAACTGGCGGCAGATCCGCGAGGCGGCCTGTGGCTCGGCCACTCCCCAGGTTGCGGACAACAGAAGGCCAAGCAGCACGGCAGCATGCGCCTGCTTCCACCCTCCGCTTGCCATCCGCCCAAACTCCGCCTGCCCAAATCCCGCCCGTTGGCCCGCAAGGCTACCGTGTTCGCGGTTAACCGCAGTTTACCGCGAAATCCGCGTTCAGCCCAGATTGACGACCGCCTGCGCCTTGTGAGCGGCTTCGACCACGGCAAGCGCCGTCATGTTGACGACGCCGCGTGAGGTCACCGACGGCGTCAATATGTGCGCCGGCATGTCGGTGCCGAGCAGGATCGGCCCGACATGCAGCGCATCCATCATGGTTCTGAGTGCGGTCAGCGTGATGTTGGCCGAATCGAGGTTGGGGAATACCAGCAGATTGGCTTCGCCCTTCAGCCGCGAATGCGGATAGACGCGCTGGCGCAGATGCTCAGACAAGGCGGAATCGGCATGCATCTCGCCGTCGCACTCCAGTTCGGGTGCGATACGCGCCAGGATCGCCGCCGCTTGCCGCATCTTGAGCGCGCTGGGTGAATCGCGCGAGCCGAAATCGGAATGCGACAGGAGTGCTGCCTTCGGCTCGATGCCGAAGCGCTGGATTTCTTCCGCCGCCAGCACCGTCATCTCGGCAATCTCCTCGGCCGTCGGGTCGACGGAGACGTGGGTGTCGGTGAGGAAGATGATGCCACGCTGCGAGATCAGCATCGACAGCGTCGAGAGGTCGCGATCCCTGACGCCGGTGCGCGGACCGATGATCAGGGTGACGTTGCGCAGATGCCGCTCGAAGCGGCCTTCGAGGCCGCAGACCATGGCATCGGCATCGCCGCGCTTGAGCGCAAGTGCTGCGATCACCGTGTTGTCGGTGCGCACCATGGTGCGCGCGGCCTCCGTCGTCACGCCGCGCCGGCCGGCGAGTTCGATCAACAGGTCGACATAGTGGCGATAGCGCGGATCGTCTTCCGGATTGATCAGGCCGAAATCGACACCGGGCTTGATGCGCAGCCCGTAGCGCTTCAGGCGCACTTCGATGACATGTGGGCGGCCGATCAGAATCGGTTCTGCGATGCCTTCCTCGAGCACCACCTGGGCGGCGCGGAGCACGCGCTCGTCCTCGCCGTCGGCGTAGATGACGCGCTTGGCGGTCGATGCCTTGGCCGACGAGAACACCGGCTTCATCACCAGGCCGGAGCGGAAAACGAAGCGATTGAGCTTGTCGATATAGGCGGCGGAGTCGGTGATCGGCCTTGTCGCGACACCGGTGTCGCAGGCCGCCTTGGCGACCGCCGGGGCGATGCGCAGGATCAGGCGCGGATCGAAGGGCGAGGGGATCAGGAACTCGGGGCCGAAGATCGGCGTCTCGCCGGAATAGGCGCGGGCCGCGACATCGGAGGGTTCTTCACGAGCGAGCGCTGCGATCGCCCGCACCGCGGCCATTTTCATCTCCTCGTTGATGGCGCTGGCGCCACAGTCGAGCGCACCGCGAAAGATGTAAGGAAAACACAGTACGTTGTTGACCTGATTAGGAAAATCGGAGCGGCCGGTGCAAATCATCGCATCGGGACGCGCCGCACGCGCCACCTCCGGCATGATCTCCGGATTGGGGTTGGCCAGCGCCAGGATCAGTGGCTTCGGCGCCATGTGCTGGAGCAGTTCCGGCTTCAGCACGCCTGCCGCCGACAAGCCGAGGAAGACGTCGGCGCCTGATATGACATCGGCCAGCGTGCGCGCCTCTGTGTCTTTCACATAGGGGTCCTTCCAGCGGTCCATCTCGTCGACGCGGCCCTTGTAGGCGACGCCGAAACGGTCGGTGACCCAGATGTTTTCGACCCGCGCGCCGAGCGAGACCAGCAGGTTGAGGCAGGCAAGGGCGGCAGCGCCGGCGCCTGAGGTGACGATCTTGATGTTCGAGATGGTCTTGCCGGCGAATTCCAGCCCGTTGAGTACGGCGGCGGCGACGATGATCGCGGTGCCGTGTTGGTCGTCGTGGAACACCGGTATGCCCATGCGGGCCTTCAACTGCTCCTCGACCTCGAAGCACTCCGGCGCCTTGATGTCTTCGAGATTGATGCCGCCGAAGGTCGGCTCGAGCGCCGAGATCGTCTCGACCATGCGCTCGATGCCGGGCGCGTCGATCTCGATGTCGAAGACGTCGATGCCGGCGAATTTCTTGAACAGGACAGCCTTGCCCTCCATCACCGGCTTGGAGGCCAGCGGGCCGATATTGCCGAGGCCGAGCACCGCCGACCCGTTGGAGACGACACCAACCAGATTGGCGCGCGCCGTATAGTCGGCGGCGGTCGCCGGATCGTCACGGATTTCCAGGCAAGGGGCGGCGACACCAGGCGAATAGGCGAGCGCGAGGTCGCGCTGATTGCCGAGCGGCTTGGTCGCCTGGATCTCGAGTTTTCCCGGCCTTGGGTGCTTGTGGAAGTAGAGGGCGGCTTCGTCGAGGTCCGAACGTGCCGTCTTTTTGCTCTCGCCTTCCATGCGGCCGCTCCTCCGAAATCTGCCTGGAGATTCCCTTTTAGCATGCAGCCGAGGTTTTTCGCGACGCTAATTGACGCGCCGGCGGCTTTACCCTGCGGCGTGTCGAAAATCGTTATCTATCAAGTGCTTATGCCGATTTGACAGCAAATGATTGCTGCTGGTTGGCAGGCGCGTCGATCAAAAGGCGCTGACATAGAGACCGCCATCGACCGGTATGTTCTGCCCGGTCAGATAGCCCGCATGGACCGAGCACAGGAAGGCGCAGATCTGGCCGAATTCCTCCGGCGTGCCGAGCCGCTTGGCCGGAACATCGGCGCTGATGCGGGTCTTGCGGGCTGCCGCGGCGGCGGGATCCTCTGATGTGCCGGCCTCGTGCGGCCCGCGCAGCCGGTCGGTGTCGAGCTTGCCCGGCAAAAGACTGTTGATGGTCACGTTGCGATCGACCACCGTCCGCGCCACGCCGGCCAGGAACGAGGTCAGGCCGGCGCGTGCGCCGGACGACAGGTCCAGGCCGGGGATCGGAACATAGACCGACAGCGAGGTGATGTTGACGATGCGGCCGAAGCCGCGCGCCGCCATGCCGTCGAGGACAGCCTGCACCAGTTCGATCGGCGTCACCATATTCTGGGTGACGCCTTCGAGAATCTTTTCGCGGTCGAGCGTGCGGAAATCGCGAAGCGGCGGTCCGCCATTGTTGTTGACGAGGATATCCGGTTCCGGGCAGGCCGCGAGCAGCGCCTTCTGCACCTCGGGCCTCGAGACGTCGCCAACGACTTCCGTCACCGTGACGCCATAGCGCTGGCGCAGTTCCGCAGCGGTTTTCGCCACCAGTTCGGCATTGCGCCCGTTGACGACGACGTCGCAGCCGGCTTCCGCCAGCGCCATGGCACAACCGCGCCCAAGTCCCTTGCTCGAAGCGCAGACGATGGCCTTCTTCCCGCTGATACCGAGATCCATGATGATTTCTCCTTGTGAGCCGGCGGCAAGCTAGTCCTTCGACTGGACCAATCGCAACCGTCATACGGTTGTTGCATGAATCGGGGCATAGGCTCTCGCGAAAGCAACGGTGAAAAATCGCGATGTCCGGCCAAGAGCCCCGCACTTTCCGCAGCATGTTCATTTCCGATGTCCATTTGGGCTCGAAGGCGGCCAAGGCCGAATTCCTGATCGACTTCCTGCGCTATCATGACGCCGACATCATCTATCTGGTCGGGGACATCGTCGACGGCTGGCGGCTGCGGCGGAACTGGCACTGGCCGCAAAGCCACAACGACGTCGTGCAGAAATTGCTGCGCAAGGCGCGCAAGGGCGCCAACATCACCTACATCGCCGGCAACCATGACGAATTCGCCCGCCAGTTCCAGGGCGTGCATTTCGGCGGCATCGTCGTGGCCGACCGTGCCATCCACGAGACCGCCGACGGCAAGCGCCTGCTCGTCATCCATGGCGACCAGTTCGACACCGTCGTCCACAATGCGCGCTGGCTGGCCTATCTTGGTGATCACGCCTATGACGCGGCCATGCTGGTCAACCGCGTGGTGACGCGGCTGCGCCAGCTGCTCGGACTGCCTTATTGGTCGTTCTCCTCCTGGGCCAAGGTCAACGTCAAGAAAGCGGTCAACTTCATCGGCTCGTTCCAGACGATGCTTGCCGAAGAGGCGCGCCGCTCGCATGTCGACGGCGTCGTCTGCGGCCACATCCATCATGCCGTCATCGAGAATTTTGGCGATGTCCAGTACATCAACACCGGCGACTGGGTGGAAAGCTGCACGGCGGTGGTCGAGCATTTTGATGGCCGGATGGAAATCCTGACCTGGGCACAGGTGCTGCCCGAGGCGCCGGACGAGCCCTTTATCCCGTTGCTCATCGAAGACCGGGTAGGGCAGGCGGCATAGCGCCGGCGTTCCTCCCCGCTCCGGCGGCAATCGATTGGTCCAACCGGTTTCGCCCGGTTTTCGCTCATGTTAAGGGATCGACACGCGTTGCCGTCCGGCCAAGTGCAGCGTGATTGGATCGATTCATGTCCCTGCCGCCGCTTTCGCCCGAACAACTCGTCAAGCCGCGTCATTTCGAACTGCGCATGAGCTTGATCTTCGCGACGCTGTTCGTGCCGCTCGGAACGCATCTGCCGTATTTCCCGCTGTGGCTGCAGGCCAAGGGTTTTCATGCCGAGCAGATCGCCGTCATCCTGGCGGCCCCCATGTTCCTGCGCGTGGTGACGACGCCGTTGCTGACCGCGCTGGCCGACCGTGCCAGGGACCGCGCCGATGTCTACGTCGCGCTGGTGGCTGCGTCGCTGCTTTTGTCGGCCGGTTATTTCCTGACGCCGACCTACGCGATGGTGCTGGCGGTGTCGCTGGCGCTGACCATCGTCTGGACGCCGCATTCGCCGATCGCCGATTCGCTGGCGCTTTCAGGCGTGCGCCGCTTCGGATCGAACTATACGAGCATGCGCAAATGGGGCTCGATCTCCTATCTGCTCGCCAATGTCGCCGGTGGCTTCATCCTGTCGGCAACCGGCTCGCGGGCGGTTCCGGTGATCATTCTCGTGGCGTTTGTCGCGGCCCTTGCCGCCGGGCTGCTGGCGCCGCGTCTTGGCCGTCCGCGGCGCGCTTCGCCGCTGTCGGCCACCGACATCCAGCATTCAGCACCGAAGCTTCTCAACCCGTATTTCCTGTATTTTTCCATCGGCGTCGGCGTCATCACCGCCAGCCACGCATTTCTCTACGGCTTCGTCTCCATCTACTGGAAATCGATCGGCATCAGCGATTCGGTTGTGGGCTTTTTGTGGGCGTGGGGCGTGGTTTCGGAAGTCTGCATGTTCATGATGTTCACCCGCTTTTTCGACCGGTTCTCCGTCGTGTCGATCATGGTGATGGCAGGGATCGGCTCGATCGTGCGCTGGATCGCCTTTCCGCTGGTCTGGCCGCTCGGCCTCGGCGTTGCCGGATTTTTCGGCGTCCAGACGCTGCACTCGGTCTCTGTGGCGCTGGTGCTGATCGGCCTGCAGAAGATGATCGGTGAAACGGTGTCCGAAGAGCGGACAGGCGCCGCGCAAGGCATCGCCTATTTCTCCAACGGCTTCTTCATGGCGGTAATGACGCTGGCATCCGGCCCGCTTTACGAGCGGTTCGGCGTCAACGGCTTTTTTGCCATGATCCCGATCGCCTTGATCGGCCTGGTGCTGATCGGGCTAGCGGCGCGCTCAGCCCCACAGCGCCTTATCAGGCGGTGACACCAGCGAGCCCTGGTAGACAAGGCCGGGCACACGGTCGCGAGCAAGCAGCAGCGGACCGTCGAGGTCGACGAAATCGGCATCCTGAGCGAGCAGCACCGCCGGCGCCATCGCCAGCGACGTACCGACCATGCAGCCGACCATCACGCCGAAACCGAGTTCGCGGGCGCGATCGCGCAGCACAAGGGCAGCTGTCAGGCCACCCGACTTGTCGAGCTTGATGTTGATGGCGTCGTAAAGGCCGATAAGAGTTCCGAGATTCTTCACCTCGTGCACGCTTTCATCGGCGCAGATTGGCACTGGATGCGCGATATGGCGCAGGATTTCGTCATGGCCAGCCGGCAGCGGCTGTTCGATCAGCGCGATGCCTTGCTCGGCGGCAAAGGCAAGGTTTGCCACGATATTATCGTCGGTCCAGCCCTCATTGGCGTCGAGGACGATGCGGCTGTCGGGCGCCGCTTGCCTTACCGCGCGGATACGGGCGATGTCGTTGTCGCCACCGATCTTGACCTTGAGCAGAGGCCGCGCCGCATTGGCGCGGGCCTGCGCCGCCATCGCTTCCGGTTCGCCGAGCGACAGCGTGTAGGCGGTTTCGAGCGTCCGTAAGGGAGCAGCACCTATACGATCGGCTACCGATGTTCCGCTGACCTTTGCCTCCAGATCCCATAAGGCGCAGTCGATAGCGTTGCGGGCGGCTCCGGCCGGCATGGCCGTGAGCAAGGCGGTTCGGCTGATGCCGCCGGCGATCCGGTCGCGCATGGCTTCGATCGCCTCGCGAACGGCGTCCATCGTCTCGCCATAACGCTTGTAGGGAACGCATTCGCCGCGGCCGGCGTGGCTGCCCTCGCTGATCGTGCAGGAGATCACTTCGGCTTCGGTCTTGGAACCGCGCGAAATGGTGAAGGTTCCGGCGATTGGAAAACGCTCGGCCTCGACCGAAATGACACGCGCCATATTTTTCTGCTCCTGCTATGCGACAAGCGTTGTCGGCAAATCGACAGGTCAGACCCGTCAGGCTAAACAGGACGCCATGTTGACCATTGGCAAGCGCGACGCAAGCGGCACGACCGCAGGGGAGGCTGACCACGAACCGCGCGTGGCAATCGGCGAGGAGGACGGCGTTCTCGGCTGCGCCTTCTCCGGAATCTGGACGACACGGACCGTCGCGCTGATCGACGCCGACATGCGCAAGATCGAAAAACGAAGCGGCTTCAAAACCTTGGCGCTCGATCTTTCCAAGATCGAGAAGATGGACACCGCCGGCGCCTGGCTGATCGATCGGCTGGTAAGCGCCTTCGAGAAGAAGGGCGTCGAGATCCAGATGCAAGGCCAGAGCGAGATCGCTTCGATCCTGCTCGACGCTGTGGGCGAGGCCGTGCGACGCGAACCCGAATCCGGCGCCGCCGGTCCGCCCAATATCGTCATCCGCGCGCTGGAGGCGGTCGGCCGTCGCGTCTACGAGATGCGCGACGACTTCCTCGCCTCGATGAACATCCTCGGCGCCACCATCCGCGGCGCGCAGATGAAGCTCGGTCGTGGTCATGCCGTCAATCCGGCGGCGATCTTCAACCAGATCGACCGCATGGGCGTCGGCGCCATTCCGGTGGTGGTGCTGATGTCGGCGATCGTCGGCGCCATCGTCGCCCAGCAAGGCGCCTATCAGCTCAGCTATTTCGGTGCCGACATATTCGTCGTCGACCTGGTCGGCGTGCTGATCCTGCGCGAACTCGGCGTGCTGATGACGGCGATCATGATCGCCGGCCGCTCCGGCAGCGCGATCACCGCCGAGATCGGCTCGATGAAAATGCGCGAGGAGGTCGACGCGCTGAAGGTCATCGGGCTCAACCCGATCGGCGTCCTGGTCTTTCCACGGCTCGTGGCGCTGGTCATCGCCTTGCCGTGCCTGACCATCATCGCCAATTTCGCCGCTCTCGGCGGCGGCATACTGGCTGCCTGGCTCTATTCCGACATCGCGCCGGCCGCCTTCATCGACCGGCTGCGCGTCGCCATCGATCTCAGCACGATTTTCGCCGGCCTGATCAAGGCGCCGTTCATGGCCATGATCATCGGCACGATTGCCTCGGTCGAAGGCATGAAGGTCGGCGGCAGCGCGGAATCGCTCGGCCAGCACGTGACAGCCTCGGTGGTGAAGTCGATTTTCGTCGTCATCATCCTCGACGGGCTTTTCGCCATGTTCTACGCAGCGATCGAGTTTTGAGATGAAGCTGCGAAACCGGAAAAAGGCAAGTGCGCTGACTGACGACACGGGCGAGGGCGACATCGTGCTTTCCGCGCACGACATCAGCGTGTCCTTCGCCGACAAGCTCATCCTCGACAAACTGTCGCTCGATATCAGGCGCGGCGAGATCCTTGGCTTTGTCGGCGCCTCGGGCGCCGGCAAGTCAGTTCTGCTGCGAACCATTCTCGGCCTGACGCGCAAGCAGTCGGGAACGATCAAGCTGTTCGGCGTCGATGTCGAGAAGATCAGCGAAGTGGAGCGTCTGCGCATCGACATGCGGCTTGGCGTGCTGTTCCAGCACGGCGCCCTGTTTTCGGCACTGACGGTACAGGAAAACGTCCAGGTGCCGATGCGCGAATATCTCGACCTGCCCAAGAAGCTGATGGATGAGCTGGCGCTGCTCAAGATCGAACTGGTCGGATTGCCGCCTGACGCGGCGCAGAAATTCCCGTCCGAACTTTCCGGCGGCATGATCAAGCGCGCCGCGCTGGCGCGGGCGCTGGCACTCGACCCCGATATCGTCTTCCTCGACGAGCCGACATCCGGCCTCGATCCGATCAGCGCGGCTGAATTCGACGAACTGGTGGTCAAACTGCGCGATACGATGGATCTGACCGTTTATATGGTGACGCATGATCTCGACACGCTTTTCACGGCGTGTGACCGGGTGGCCGTGCTCGGCAAGAAGAAAGTGCTGGTCGAAGGCACCATCGACGACATGCTGAAGAGCGAGGAACCGTGGGTAAAGTCCTATTTCCGCGGAAAACGCGCCCGGCAACTTGATCTTGCGGCGCGCGCATAGCCATAAGTGGGACAATGGAAACCAGAGCCAATTACGTCATTGTCGGCATTTTCACGCTGGCCGCGATCCTGGCGGCCTTTGCCTTCGTCTACTGGACGGCGGCGATCGGCGACAAGGGCGAGACGACGGTGCTGCGCGTGCGCATTCCAGGCTCGGCGTCCGGACTAGGCCGCGGCAGTTTCGTGCTGTTCAACGGCGTCAAGGTCGGTGATGTCAGGCGCGTCTATATCGACGTCGACAATCCGACCGTCGCCATCGCCGATACCGAGATCGATCGCCTGACGCCGATCACCAAGTCGACGCAGGCTGATATCGGTCTTGCCGGCCTCACCGGACAGGCCAACATCGAGCTCAAGGGCGCCGATCCCAAGGAAGTGAAACTCCTCGACCAGGCGGAAAAGGAAGGCAAGGTCGCCGAGATCGTCGCCAACCCGTCGGCGGTGACCAACCTCCTGCAGACAGCGCAGAACATCTTCACTCGCGCCGACAAGGTGCTCACGGAGCTCGAAGGCTTCACCAGGGACGTTCGTGGGCCGCTGACGCAGACCGTGCAGAACGTGCGGACCTTTTCCGACGCGCTGGCCAAGAATTCCGACGGCATCGACAAGTTCCTGTCCGCCGCCAGTGCGCTGTCCGATGAGCTGAAAGGCGTTTCCGGCAAGCTCGACGGCACGCTGAAGGCAGCCGAAGGCCTGCTCAACGCCGTCGACAAGGACAAGATCAAGAGCATTGTCGCCAACGTCGATACGGTGACAGGCAACCTCAAGGAGACTTCGAAACAGCTCGACGGCGTGATCAAGAACGTCGACACGGCGGTCGGGTCGGTCAACGATTTCGCCAAGCAGACGCAAGGCACGCTGGCCAAGGTCGACGGCGTGCTCGACGGCATCGATCCGGCGCAGGTGCGCACGGCGCTTGCCAATATCCAGAAAGCCAGCGAAAACGCCAACAAGGCCGCCGCCGACATCGCGGAGGTGACCGACAAGTTCGCCAACCGCGCCGACGACATCAACCAGACGATCAAGGACGCCAAGCAACTGGCGCAACGCCTCAACGACGCCTCGGTGCGTGTCGACGGCATTCTCGCCAGGGTCGACCACTTGCTCGGTTCAGGGCAGGCCGATGGGGTGATGGCCGACGCCAGGGCCACACTGAAATCGTTCAAGCAGGTTGCCGACACGCTGAATGCCCGCCTTGGCGTCATAACCGACAATCTGACGCGTTTCTCGGGCCAGGGGCTGTCGAATGTCGAAGCACTGGTGCAGGACAGCCGCCGTTCGATCAGCCGCATCGAGGAGGCGGTGACCGATCTCAGCCGCAATCCGCAGCGCATCCTTTCGGGTGGCGAGGGCGAGGTTCGGCAGTTCAATGGCAGGGCGCGGCGTTGACTTCGGCGTCGGCGCGCCGCAAGAACATGAGCCGCGAAAGCGGGTTGATCTTACGATCCGGGGACAACGGGGATCGCGTGTGAAGTCTGTGTGGGTGAGAACGGGCGGGTTGACATCGGCTGCGGCTCTGCTTGCCCTAACGCTGGCCGGCTGCGCAGTGTTGGGCGGCAAGCCTGCGCCACTCGACACCTTTGAGCTGTCGGCGCCTTCGATTGATGTGCGCGGCCACAGCCGTCGCCAGATCCTGATCGCGCAGCCATCTGCGCTCAAGGCGCTGGACAGCCAGAACATCGTCATCAAGCCGTCGGATCGCTCGATCCAGTATCTCAAGGGCGCGCAATGGGCCGACCGGCTGCCGCTGATCGTGCAGGCGCGGCTGGCCGAGACGTTCCAGCGTTCGGGCAGTTTTGCCGGCGTCGGCAAGCCGGGCGAGGGCCTTGCCATCGATTATCAGGTGATCGTCGAGATCCGTTCGTTCGAGGTGCGCGTCGACGGCGGCGAGCATGCCGAGGTCGACCTGTTCGTGCGCATCCTCAACGACCGCAATGGCGAGGTGCGTGCATCGAAGAGCTTCACCGCCTCGGCGCCTGTTTCGGGCAGCGGCAATCCAGCCTATGTCAACGCGCTCGACAACGCGTTCGGCGATGCCGCCCGGCAGATCGTGCGCTGGACGGATTCGGTGATCTGAGCGCGAGGCGCCAGAATCCCATCAAACTCTTCTACCTACAGGCGGTCGAAGATGTCCGGCCAGAGCTTTCCAGTCTTCATCACGTGCTGCAGGGTGTAGGCCACAGACAGCGCGTCATCGAGCGCGTCGTGCCCCTGCAATGGCGGGTGTTCGATGCCATAGTAGTCCGCAAGCTTGTTGCTCGGTGTTCTCGCCAGATCCTCGGTCGGCATCCCAGCCTCGACCAGCAGCCTGACGGCGTTGTCGAACCGGGTGGCCGGGATCGAAGGTTGAATGCCCGCGATATAGCAACTGATGGCGACCATGTTCAGTTCGTCCTTGCCCCAGGACCAGAACCGCGCTCCATCGGAAAAGCGATCGACGTCCGCGAGGGCTTCCCCGAGGTCTACCCCTTCGGTCTCCAAGTCTTCCTCGGTGATGCCGGTCAGCTTGGTGAAGAACGGGTCGAGGGCGTATCTGTTGCCAAACCGGTCGACCGGTCTGATATAGGCCTTGTGCGTGCCCAACAGGGGAAAGTCGTGCCCGAGTCCTAGTCTGACGGCGCCGATCTGCACGATCACCGGGTCGGGGTCGTGGGCCGCACACCAGAATCGACGTTGCGAACCTTCGAGGCAAAGAAACTCGCAGTCGAATATGATTGCCGTCTTCACGATCACATCCTTTGAGCGTAGGCGGAGCTTTGCCAGTGGACTTGGTGCCGTTGGGAATCGGACTTTGGACGATTCCCGAACGCATCCAGGTTCAGCGCGTGCTGGAGGTTAAGGCAGTCACAGGCGGGACCCATGGCCCCGCCTATTCAATTGCTGTCTTAGTGCAGCCGGCCGCTGGCGTGGGCCAGCATGGTGTAGACCTTGCCGGTATCCGACGTCAGGTAGGTCTGCGCCATGATGTTGTCGCGGTCGTTGCGCGAGACATCCTTGAGCAGCTTCTCGAAATCGTCGCAGTAACGGTCGACGGCGGCGCGGAACTCGGCCTCCGCCTGATACTTGCGACGGATCTCGTCGAACGTCTGCTGACCCTTCAGCGTGTAGAGCCGCCGCGTGAACACGTCACGCTCGCCGCGCCGGTAGCGGTTCCACAACTCGATCGACGCTTCGTGATCGATGGCCCGCGCGATATCGACGGAGAGCGAGTTCAGCGATTCCACGACATGCAGGGGCGAGCGCTGGGCAGGGGCCGCGCGCGGCCCTTCCGAGGGTGCCGCGGGCCTCAGGTCCTCGTCGTTCGACGCCGCGGTCAGGAGATCGCGCACCCAGCCGCCTTGCGGCGTGCGGGCACTGGCGTCCGAACGCTGGCGCGGCGCCGATTCGGCCGGACGCTCAAGGTCGAGCGTGCCGCGCAATGCAGGGCCGCCCAAGGGTGCCTGGGGCGTGCGCAGCTCCGGCTGCGGCGACGGTGCACGGCGCGGTGGTTCGGCGGCGCGTGCGGCCGGCGCTTGCGGCGCCGGGCGCAGATTGCGTGGCTCGGACCCGTCACCATTGCGGCCAGATTTCGCAACGATCTCGGAAAGCTCTTTCAGCGCATTGATCTGCTCGGAAACGGCGCGGCGGATGGCCGAGGTCGATTCCTTGGCCTCCTCCGGCATTTCGATGACGCCCTTCTTGAGCTCGGCGCGGGTGAGGTCGAGCTCGCTCTTGATCGAGCCAGCGGTGCGCCGCATCTCCTCGGTCGCATCGGCGAAGCGCTTGGTAGCCGAATCGACGACGTCGGTGATGGCGTTGCGGATCTTGTCGGCCGACTCCATCGTCTTGCCCTCGGCGTTCTGCAGCGTCTGGCCGACGAGGTTTTCGAACGAGCGCATGACCCTTTCGAGATCTTCCGACTTCTTGACCAAGCCGACGGCGAGGTCTTCGAGCGACGACTGCCGTTCGAGCGTGTGTTCGAGGTTGCTCTGGGCCGAGCTCAACAGGTCCGAAGCGCTGGAGAGCAGGCGGCTATGTTCGTCGAACTTGGTGGCGATCGACGCGACCTCGCGCAAGGTGGACGACGACAGTTCAGTCAGCCTTGTCGTGTTCGAATCGACCAGTCGCGCCGAACTGGCGAAGGTCTGAGCGGCCTTCTCCGTGGTGGCGGCGAAGCTTTGTGTGCTGCCGCTGAGGCGTTCATCGACCTGGCCGAGATTGACCGCGGCCTGCTCGATCAGCTGACCGAGCTGCGAGCTGGACTTGGTCATGCGGCCGATGAGATCGGCGACGCTGTCGGACAGCGACGAGCGAGCGCCTTCGACCGCCGACAAGGTCTCGGCGGTACGGCTGGCGAGCGCGTCGACAAGGGCGGCATTCTCGCTGCGCAGCTTCTCGGTGGCGCGTTCGGTGACCTCTTCCATGCTCTTTTGCAGTTCCGAGCCACCTTGCGCGAAGCGCTCGACCAAAGGCCGTGCGGTTTCGTCGAGGATCTTCGACATTTCGGCCGAACGCGCCGCGAGCATGGTGTTGAGTTCGCGGGTGTTGGCGCCGATCGTCTTGGCGGCATCGTTGGTGCTCTGGCCGATATGCTGGCCGACCGCGGTGAAGGTCTCCGCGATGACATTGGCGCGCGAGACGAGTTGCGCCTCGGCATTCGACACCTGCTCGTTGAGCTTCTGGCCCATCGTCTCGGCCGTGTGGGCGAGGCGGTTCTCGACGCCCGAGACCTGCTCTTCCACACGGGCGGCCGCGGCCGCCGCGCTCGACGCAAGCCGCTCGTCGGCGCCGACAAGCGCCTGTTCGATTTCGCGGGCATGCACGGCCATTTCCTGGCCGGTCCGCCTTGCACGTTCGGCGACCCGTTGCTCGGTGTCGGTAAAGGCGCCGACGATGGTCTCGGCATGCTCGCCGATCGCGGTGGTGCTGCTTGCGATGCGCGACACCAGACGCTGATCCGCGTCGTCGAAGATGCGGCCGATTTCGGAGGCACGGCTCGACAGCGCTTCCGAACCTTCGGCGATGCGCGAGACCAATTGCTGGTCGGCGGCATCGAAGATGCGGCCGAGGTCCGATGCACGGGCGGCAAGCGCTTCGGCCGATTCGCCAATGCGCATGCCGAGCCGCTGGTCGGCGCCTTCGAAATTGCGCAAGATGTCGCCGGCGCGAGCGGCCAGCGACTGGGCCGTTTCGATGGCGCGGGCGACCAGCTTCTGGTCGGCTGCATCGAACGTACCGGCGATCTCGCTTGCACGGGCGGCCAGATGATCGGCGGCGTCCTGAGCCCGGGCGGTCAGCTGGTCGGTGGTTTCCTGGGCGCGGGCGGCGAGCTTCTGGTCCGCCACGTCGAAGGCGCCGGCGATCTGGCTTGCACGAGCAGCCAGCTGATCGGCGGATTCATGGGCGCGGGCCAGCAGCGAGCTGGACGTATCTTCCGCGCGGGCGAGCAAGGCGTTCGACGTATCTTCCGCACGGGCGTGCAGGCGACGGTCCGCGTCCTCGAACGTGCGGGCGATGTCCTCGGCCCGTGCCAGCAGGGCTGCGGAAGTCTGCTCGGCGCGCTCGGCGATCTTGCGGTCGGCGTCGCTGAACGCGGCACCGGCCTGCTCGTGCAGCGTGCTGGTGACTTCCAGCACCTTCTCGCGCAAGGCGCCGGCGACAAACACGGCGCTCTTTTCGAGCACGGCGCGGACGTTGTCGACGCCTGTCGAGAGCGCACGCTCCATGGTGCCGGCGCGCTCCTCGATGATGCCGGTCTGGCGGCTGAACGCCTGCTCGATCTTCTCGACATCGCTTGCGATCGCCGCGGAGATATCGGTGCTCCTGGCGGCGATCTGGTCGATATGGCCCGACAACGAGCGGTCGACGTCCTTGCGGGTCTCGACGAGCTTGCCGAGATCGTCTTCCAGTGCGCGGGTCAGCATATTGCGGCCTTCGGACAGCTTGCCGACATGTCCGGCAATGACATCGTCGATATCGCCGCGGCTTTCGGCCAGCTTCTGCAGGTCAGCTTCGAGGGCGCGTTTGAGAATATCGCGGCCTTCGGCCAGTTTCTCCACCTGACCAGCGACCAAACCGTCGATGCTGGAGCGGCTCTCGGCCAGCTTGGCAAGGTCGGCTTCCAGCGCGCGCTTGAGAACATCGCGGCCTTCGGCGAGTTTCTCGACCTGGCCGGCGACAAGGCCATCGATGCTGGAGCGGCTCTCGGCGAGCTTGGCTAGGTCGTCTTCAAGCGCCTTCGACAGGGTCGAGCGCTCCTGGACAAGCCTTTCCGCGTGGCTGTCGACCAGGCCGGCGACGTTGTCGAGGTCGGCCTCAAGTGATCTCGACAGGGTCGAACGATCCTGGGCGAGCCGTTCGGAATGGCTGTTGACGAGGCCGTTGACGCTTTCGAGATCAGCCTCGAGCGCCCGGGCGAACTGTGCCCGGTCATCGACCAGTTTCTGCGACTGGTCGGCAATGGTTCCCTTGATCGCATTGAGGTCGGATTCCAGGGCGCGCCGCAGGATATCTCTGCCTTCCGCCAGCTTCTCGACCTGGCCGGCGACCAGCCCGTCGATGCTGGAGCGGCTCTCCGCCAGCTTGGCGAGATCGTCCTCAAGGGCCTTGGACAGGGTCGAACGATCCTGCACCAGCCTGTTCATGTGGTCGGCGATGACGCTGTTCACATTCTCCAGATCGGTTTCCAGCACCCGCGAAAGTTGGCCGCGATCCTCGGCCAACTTTTCCGACTGGCTCGATATGACGCCCTTGATCGTGTTCAGATCAGATTCAAGCGCGCGTTTGAGAATGTCGCGCCCTTCGGCCAGCTTCTCGACCTGGCCGGCGACGAGCCCGTCGATGCTGGAGCGGCTCTCCGCCAGCTTGGCAAGGTCGGCTTCGAGGGTCTGTGACAGCAGGCTGCGGTCTTCGGCCAGCCGTCCCGAATGGCTTTCGATCAGGCCGCGTATGCCGGATAGATCGTCGTCCAGCGAATGGGAAAGCTGCGTGCGGTCTTCCGCCAGCTTGGCGGAATGGGTTTCGATGAGGCTCTTGATGCCGATGATGTCGTTTTCCAACGCCTTGGCGAGCACGGCGCGGCCTTCGGCGATCTTTTCGACCTGACCGGCGACCAGACCGTCGATGTCGGCACGGCTGTCCGACAGTTTGCCGAGATCGGCTTCCAGGGCGCGCGACAGGATGTTACGGCCTTCGGCGAGTTTTCCGACATGGCCGGCAACCATTTCATCAATGATCGTACGGGCTTGCACCAGTTTCCCTGAGTCTTCATTCAGGGCGGCGGAGAGCCTGTTGCGGCCTTCTTCCAGCCTTTCGAGATGGCTGCCAAGCGACGCATCGATGGCCGCCCGCGATTCATTGACCTTGCGCAGATCCTCTTCGAGAGCGCGCGAGATCAGGCTGCGGCCCTCGGCCAGCTTCTGCACCTGGTCTGTCACCGCTGCATCGATGCCGGCGCGGCTCTCGGCGAACTTCGCCAGATCGGCCTGCATGGCCTCGGCCATGCGCTCGCGGCTTTCGGACAGCTTTCTGCTGTGGTTCTCGACGGCTTCCTCGATGCCGACGCGGGCGTCGGCGAGCCGCTGGATGTCGCTGTCGAACGAACGCGAGACGACGTGACGGGCGGCTTCCATGCGCCCGGCGAAGTCGCTGGCGCGGGCTTCGAGCATGGAGGAGGTCGAGGTGACGATGTCGGCCATATCGGCGCCGATCTGGGTCTTGCCCTGATCGATCATCGCCGACAGCGTGTCCTTGCTCTCGGCAAAGGTATGGGCGATTTCGCGGGCGCGCTCGACCAGTGTCTCGTTGATCTGGCGGGCGCGGGCCTCGAGGGCCGCATTAAGCTTCTGCGTTCCGGTATCCAGCGCCTCGGCGCGGGTCTGGAACTCGCTGATCAGCGCCTGGCCGCGTTCGGCGAGCGTGCGTTCGATGCCGTTGAGGCTGGCCTCGAATTCGGAATTGAGCGTGCGCGCGGCGCCGCCAAGCAGCGACACCATGCCGGTGGTGCGATCGTCGAGCAGATCGGTCAACGACCGTGTCAGGCCGTCCGTGGTGTCCGTCAGCTTGGCGATGCGGGTGTCGAGAAGGCTGGCGAAGGCCTCGCCCGAGGTCGACAGCCGGTCGGTGATCGAATCGAGCCGGCCTTCCACCGAATCGAAGATCGACATCGAGCTTTCGTTGATGCGGTCGATGAGCGTGTCGCCGGAATTGGTGATGGTCATCGACAATTTGGTCGACGCATTGAGGATGCTGTCGCGGATGATGTCGGAGGCGGCGCCGATCTCGTCCTTCAGCGTCTCATGCGCACCGGTGATCGACGCGCGGACGCGCTCTGCGTGGGTGACGACGGCTTCGCGCTCGCTGCCGAGCCCGTCGACCAGCGAACGGATGCGGGATTCATTCTCGGAATAGGAGCGTTCGATCTGGTTGACTTCGCTGTGCACCAGCGTTTCCAGCTCGACGGCGCGGGCAAGCGTGCGTTCGATGCCTTCGCCCATGGCCGCGACCTCGCGACGAACGGCCTGGCCGATCATCATGACGCGGTCCTGGGCAAGGTTTTCCGGTTCGGTCAGGCGAAAGGCAACTTCGGTCATAGACTGGGCGGCGATGCGCATTTCCTGGGCGCGGCGGATCATGGCCGCGAAGGCCCAGAACAGGATGACCGGCACGATCGCCGCGACGGCGAGGCCGATCAGTTCCGGACGGGCAAGGAACTGGTCGAGCGTGCGGATACTCCAGATGCTCGGTCCGAAAAGGAGATTGGCCAATCCGCCGGCGCCGGCGAACCAGGCGAGCGAAACGAAGGCAACGACCCAGTAAATGGTGTTCGAGGCACGCCTGTTGAGGCTGTGCAGGAGCGTCTTGTAGTCCTTCTGGCGATCGTCATTGGCCGGGGCGAAGCCCGCGGGCTGGGCACCATTGCGTGTTTCCACGGGGCGCAACTCGGCGGGCTTGGCCCTTGGCGCGGGTTTTGTGGCCTGGCTCTGGGCCTGGCCCTGATTGACCACGGACTCTGGTTTCTGATTGCGTCCCTCGCGTGCCAGCTCGTCGGCGGCCTGGGATATCTGTGCTTCCAGATCCTCCATCGAAGCCGCGATGTCGAGGTCGCCGCTGCCGACGTCATTGCTGAGGTCGATATCAAGCGCCTTCTCCAGTTCCCTGGCCACGTCGCTGTCGAGAGTTCTCGTCGTCGTTGGTTTCTTTGCCATGCCTTCGCTACCCTGTACTAGCTGCCGCGGGCTTATAATTCTGTTTGTCGTACCACGCGCAGGAGGCTGAAAATGGACCCCTCGTATCGTAATGACACAGGGGGGTAAAGAAAACATGCATTCCGCGGGATACGTAAAACTTTAAATATAAGGTTAACGCAACCGTGATTTCGGCGCCGTTTTCGCAACATTTTTCGGGGCCATCCATTAACCCGTTGTCCACTGGATTCGCCTAGGTTTTGGGGCGATTGAAGAAACGGAGTTCGAGTTCATGCGTGGCGAAAGCGGCATTGCCTTCTCAATGCCCGGGGGCGACGTATCCGGACCGAGGCGGTCGCGGCCGGTCGATTTGGCACACCTTGCCCACCAGACGATGGGCGACCGCGGCCTCGAGCAGGAGGTGCTGGCGCTGTTTGTACAACAGGCTCTGTCGGTGCGCGACCGAATAGTCGACGCCGACATCAAGGACCGGCTTCTGCTCGCCCATGGGCTCAAGGGCTCGGCACGGGGCGTGGGTGCCTTTGCCATTGCCGATTGCGTCACCGAGATCGAGCGCCGGCCGGAAGACAACCAGACGCTCAAGCGGCTCGGCACGCTGATCGACGAAGTGCGCGATTTCATCGCCGCCATCAGTCGCTGAATCCGGCGCTAAAGCCGGTTTGCGGAAAAACGTCACGGGGCGGCGCTTTCGCGCGGCAGTTGACTTGCTCGCCGGAGTGATTATCTCGGCTGCAACTCCCTTCAGGTGACAAATGACCAAGCTGACTTTCATCGCCCATGACGGCACACATTTCGACGTGGACGCCGAGAACGGCTCGACGGTCATGGAGAACGCGATCCGCAACGCCGTGCCCGGGATCGAGGCGGAATGCGGCGGCGCCTGTGCCTGCGCGACCTGTCACGTCTATGTCGACGAAGCCTGGACGGCTGAGGTCGGCGAGCCGGAAGCGATGGAAGAGGACATGCTGGACTTCGCCTACGAGGTCCAGCCGAACTCACGCCTGTCGTGCCAGATCAAGGTGCGCGACGCGCTTGACGGCCTGGTTGTCCGCGTGCCCGCCCGCCAGGGATAAGCGCAGGATCCTTGCCAACTGATTTTTCCCGCTGCGGCTTGGCAGCGGAGCATTGGTCATGCAGTGTCCTGCTCTCTTCGCAGCGAGGCGCATCGCATGACCGAGACCACCAAGACAGACGTGCTTATTGTCGGGGCAGGGCCTGTCGGCCTGTTTGCCGTGTTCGAACTCGGCCTGTTCGACATGAAGTGCCACCTGATCGACATCCTCGACCGGCCCGGCGGCCAATGCGCGGAACTTTATCCGGAAAAGCCGATCTACGACATTCCCGGCTGGCCCTCGATCTCGGCGCAGGGGCTGGTTGACAAACTGCTTGAGCAGATCGCGCCGTTCAAGCCTGATTTCACCTACAACCGCATGGTTTCCAGCCTCGAAAAGCTGGAGGACGGCAGTTTTCGCGTCACCACCGACGAGAACGAAGTGTTCGAGGCCAAGGTGGTGGTGATCGCCGCCGGCGGCGGCTCCTTCCAGCCCAAGCGTCCGCCGATCCCGGGCATCGAACCCTATGAAGGCAAGAGTGTCTTCTATTCGGTGCGGCGGATGGAGGATTTTCGCGACCACGACCTCGTCATTGTCGGCGGCGGCGACTCGGCGCTCGACTGGACGCTCAACCTGCAGCCTGTGGCAAAGAGCGTGACGCTGGTGCACCGGCGGCCTGAATTCCGTGCCGCGCCCGACAGCGTCAACAAGATGTATGCCATGCAGGAGATGAAGCAGCTGCATTTCCAGGTCGGGCAGGTGACCGGATTGACCGGCGCCGACGGCCAGCTGTCATCGGCCACCATCAAGGGGCCGGACGGCGATGTCGAGGTGCCTTGTACGCGCATGCTGCCGTTCTTCGGCCTGACCATGAAGCTCGGACCGATCGCGGAGTGGGGGCTCAATCTTCACGAGAACCTCATTCCGGTGGATACCGAGAAGTTCCAGACATCGGTGCCCGGCATCTTCGCGGTCGGCGACATCAACTGGTATCCGGGCAAGTTGAAGCTGATCCTGTCGGGTTTCCACGAGGTGGCGCTGATGGCGCAGGCCGCCAAGCGCGTCATCAGCCCCGGCGAGCGTATCGTGTTCCAGTACACGACCTCGTCGACCAGCCTGCAGAAGAAGCTCGGCGTGGTGGAAGCTTCTTGAAACGCGTCGCTTTGAATAATCAAATGCAGCCGACGCGCTTCACGTCTTTTGTCAGTCAGCCAGCACCGGAGCCTCGGGATGGCCGCGCAGCGGCTTTTCCGGCATCAGCACCAGCGCGACGAGCGCCATGACCAGCATCGTTGCCGCGGTGAAGAAGATCATCACGAATGCCAGTGCCTCGACGGCGGTGCTGGCCGCTTGGGTCCCTTCTCCGGCAAGCGGCAGGCCGTAGCCGAGCGCGACCGCGCCAAGGATGGCGACGCCAAGCGCGCTGCCCAAAGAACGAAGGAAGGTCAGTACGCCGGTGGCGACGCCGAGATGGGCCTGATCGACGGCATTCTGAACCGATACGGTGGCAACCGGGAATGTCGTGCCGCTGCCCAGGCCGATGCAGGTCGTCAGAATCTCGACGATCAGCAGGGAAGCATGTCCCGCCACCAGGCTGAGTATGCCGAGGCACAGGATGGCGAAGGTTACCCCTGCCATCGCGATCCGCTTGTAGTGAACGAACCGGGGAATCGTGCGGCCGCTGAATGTCGCGCCCGCAACGGTGCCGAGCATGAGCCCAAGCATGGCGGTTCCCGATTCACTGGCCGAAAGCCCGAGGATGGACTGCAAATAGACCGGCAGGTAGACCGCAAGGCCAATATTGGCGGCCTGCAGCAGGAACAATGACAACGTGCCGGCAAGGACGATCGGGTTGCCAAGCACTTCGAGCGAGATTAACGGTTCGGCCGCACGCAGCAGCCGCAACGCAAAGGCGCTCCAGATGACAGCCGAACAGGCGAGCAGCCCGAAGATTTCGCGTGACAGCCATGGATATTCGCTGCCACCCCAGTTCAACGCCAGCAACAGCAAGGCGGTGGCCGCGACGAGCAGCAACGCGCCTAGGCCATCGATGCGATGGTGTTTTGCCGCGATCGGCAGCTTTCTCAGCGGCTTGTTGATGATGGCCATGGCGACGAGACCAAGCGGGATGTTGATCCAGAAGATCAGCGACCAGTGGAGATGCTCGGCGAAGGTGCCGCCCAAAAGCGGGCCCGCGATGCTGGCGACCGCCCAGGTTCCCGCGATCCAGGCCGAGTAGCGCGCGCGCTCGCGCGGCGGCACGAGGTCACCGATCACGGTCTGCGCCAGCGCGAACAGGCCGCCGCCGCCGGCGCCCTGGATCGCGCGGCCGACGATCAGGACCAGCATGTTAGGCGCCATGGCGCTAACCAGTGATCCGGCAAGGAAGATGAGGATTGCCGCGTAAATCGTTGGCCGGCGACCATAAACGTCCGATATCTTGCCATAGAGCGGCGCCATCGCGGTGGCGGTCAACAGGTAACCGGTCACGATCCATGGCAGATATTCGGCATGGCCGAGCAGGCGCGCCATGGTCGGCATCGCCGGCGCGACGATGGTCTGGTCAAGCGCTGCCAGAAGCATCGACAGGAGTACGCCACCGATGATTGCGTTCTTTTCGCTTTCGCTGAGAGGCGCGTCGCTCTTCACCGCCGTCCGACTATCGACAGTCTGGTCCATGTCCATTCATCCGTATGCTTGCGGCTGGCCGGCCCCATTCAGCCATTCCAGCGTGTTGATCGCGTTGGCCGCATTGATCTTTCGAAGGTCGCCCTGGCGAACCTGACATATGTCGTCCCGTATAGGCCGATTTCGACCGGTGCTCGGAAATTTTTCGAAGCTGGCACTACGCTTCAGCGCAATTGGCCTGCGCCGCCATTCAACGCCTCGGCGGATTCAGGCCGGCGGCAGTTTACCGTTCCCGATGCGCTCCATCCGGTAGCGCAGCAACCTGAGGATGCGGCTTTGGAAATTGACGCTTTCGACACGGTCGAACTGGACCTGGGCACGGTCATGTCTGGCCAGAACGGCTGCCGTGATGGCGGCGGCCTTGGCCTTGGCGGCGTCGCAGTTCCTTTGCGGGTAGGTGGCTTCCAGCGCCTGTTCGAGCTCGCGGCCATGGTTCTTCGCGATCTCGACGTGGCGCTCCTCATGTCGCTTGATGTCGGCCGAGAGCGTATCCCAGAACAGCCTGACATCGGCATCGGCCTTGCGTGTGCGGCGCCATTCGGGAAGGATCACCTTCACTTTGACGGTCACCACGGCATCGGCGATCCGGCAGGAGCTCGATGTCCGCGCATAGCTGATGCGGGTGGTGAAGGCCATTTGCGTGGCGCCAGGGTGGCGCGTACCCGTGCTTTTCACCTCCGGCCCGCGTTTGAAGAGCTGTGCCTCGATTTCATCGAGCGTGCTGCCGCCAACGGCGAAGTAGCTGTACGTCTTGACGAGATTGGCCGCACCCGCCGGGATCGCGGTCAGGGCGAGCAGCGCGCCAAGCAGGAATTGTTTCATGCCAAGCATGGATGGTTTCATCATGTTGCCTCTTCGACCACCTTGCTTTACGGCCGTTGCCGGCGCAACGGAATTGATCCGCCGGGGATCACACATGATTGATGAACTCCATGGTTGATGAGCAATGACGGCTAGGCGGTGGCAGTTGGCGCATGGGCGCCATCTCGACCTTGGCGATAAGGCCGTGGTCGTCGGCATCCTCAACGTCACGCCCGACAGCTTTTCCGACGGCGGTCTGTTCGACGCCCCCGAAACGGCGCTGACCCAGGCACGGCGCATCATGGCGGAAGGGGCATTGGTCGTCGACATCGGCGGAGAATCGACCCGCCCCGGTGCCGCCGCGGTATCGGCAAGCGAGGAACAGGCCCGCATCCTGCCGGTGATCGAGGCACTGGCGAGCACTGGCGAGGTGCTGATTTCGGTCGACACCTATCGCGCCGACACCGCGCGGCTCGCGGTTGCCGCCGGTGCGCATATCGTCAACGATGTCTGGGGTTTGCAGCGCGAGCCCGACATTGCGCGCGTCGCCGCCGATACCGGCGCCGGGCTGGTCATCATGCATACCGGGCGGGATCGCCGGAAGCTGCCGGACGTGATTGCCGATCAGTTGGCGTTCCTGCGGAAATCGCTGGAGATCGCCCGCCAGAACGGCGTTGCCGACGACCATATCGTGCTCGATCCGGGATTCGGATTCGCCAAGGAGACGGCGGAGGAAAATCTCGACCTGATGGCTCGCTTTTCCGAGCTGCATATACTGGGCTTGCCGCTGATGGCCGGTACGTCGCGAAAACGCTTCATCGGCACGGTCACCGGCCGCGATGCCGCCGACAGAGGGGTTGGAACAGCGGCGACCAGCGTCATCTTGCGGCTCAAGGGCGCCGATCTGTTTCGCGTCCACGATGTCGCATTCAACGTGGACGCATTGGCGCTCGCGGATGCTATGCTGGCGCGTCAAACCGACCGGGCGAGAAACTGAGCGATGTATGTCATCCGCATGAAGAACTGCGCTTTCTTTGCCCGGCACGGCGTGCTGGACGAGGAAGAGAGGCTCGGCCAGCGCTTCTATGTCGATGCCGCGCTCACCGTCGATCCCGGCCGCGCGCTTGTCGAGGATTCCATCGATGACACCGTCAACTATGGCATTGCGTTCACGGTGATCGAAAAGATCATCACCGGGCAGCGCCGTTTCCTGATCGAGTCCCTGGCGCTCGAAGTCGCCCGTGCGCTGACGGCGCGTTTTCCGCAGATCAAGAAAGCCGAGATCACGGTGCGCAAGCCGAACGCCCCGGTGCCCGGCGTGCTCGATTACGTCGAGGTGACCGTTGTCTGGCCCGAATAGCACGGTCTATCTCAGCCTTGGCGGCAATCTTGGCGACCCGGCAAAGTCGATGGGCGCGGCGCTGCGCATGCTGGATGCCGACGCGGACACGCGTGTCACCGGCGTCTCCTCGCTCTATCGCACGCCGCCCTGGGGCAAGCTCGATCAGCCGGATTTTCTCAATGCGGCTGCGGAAATTTCCACCGGGCTAGCGCCGCGTGCCTTGCTCGACCTTTGCCTCGATGCCGAACGCAAGCTGAAGCGGGTGCGCGAGGAGCGCTGGGGGCCACGGTTGATCGACATCGACATTCTGGTGTTCGGCGACCGCGTCATTCACGAGACGGGGCTGGAGGTGCCGCATCCGCGCATGCTGGAGCGTGCCTTCGTGCTGGCGCCGCTGGCCGAGATCGCGCCCAGCCTGGTTGTCAATGGTCGCAGCATCACGGACCGGCTGGTCGCCGTCGACACCTCTGGCATCGAGCGATTGTCGTCCGGCCGGGATTGGTGGCTGGCCTGAAATCCGGACGAGGCGGCGGCCGGACTTTTAGCCCGAGAATCCGCCGCCATCCAGGAACGTCTGCTCCTGTGGGGTGGTTTCGCGGCCAAGCATCCTGTTTCGGTGCGGAAAACGACCGAAATTCTGAATTATATCAAGGTGTTCGACAGCATACTTCAGATAGGGTTCGGCCCTGGCCTGGGTCAGATCGACCGATATGTGCTGGTCGGCGAGCAATTCCGAATGCTCATACGGCAGATAGAGGAAGACGCGGACTTCCTCCTCGAGCGCCAGATCATGGCCAGCCGCGATCGCCTTTGCGGCAAAATATCTGGCGAGCGGGTCGGTCGCGTACATATGGCCGGTGCCGCGAAAGCAGTTCCGCGGAAACTGATCGAGCAGGATCATCAGCGCCAGCGAGCCTTCGGCATGCTCCAGCCAGCCGTCGCATTCACGCCGCGCCGCCGCGTAGTGCAGATCGAGAAAGCGGTCGCGGAAGACGGCATCGAATGCCTCATTCTTCTCGAACCACGCGTCCTCGCCGGCATCGCGCCAGAACTTGGTGACCGACAGGGCTGTGCTGTCCAATTCCATGCCTGATTCCTTGCTCAGTCAGCGGGTTCGGATTTGTGCAGCACGCCGGCCGTCTCTTCGTTGAGCGCCTGACCAGGGCGGCGTGGCGTGGAGAGCGGTGTCGGAATCGGCGTGCCGATATTGCCTTTCAAGAAGCGCTGTCCGGCGCGAATGCCTTCGGCGAGCTGAGTTTCGAAGCGGTCGGTGTCGCGGCGTCTGACATCTTCGATCGTTTCAGCCACGTCTTCCGGATCGACACCCAGCGATTCCAGGGCCGAGCCGCCGAAAACAAGTGCGGATTCGAAGGTTTCACGCAGTTGGTAATCAACGCCGGCGCGAATGAGTTGCAGCGCGGTACCACGATCGAAAGCGCGTGCCAGCACTGTGAGCAAAGGAAACTCAGCCTTGATCAGCTGTGCGATGCGGACGGCGGCATCCGGCTTATCGACGCAGATCAGTACGGCGCGCGCCCGGCCGGCGCCGGCCGCATGCAGGATGTCCAGCCGGGTGCCGTCGCCATAGTAGACCTTGAAGCCGAAATCGGCCGCCGCCTGGATCATCTCCACCTCATTGTCGATGATCGAGACGTCGATGCCGCGCAGCAGCAGCGGCTGGCTGGCGATCTGCCCGAAGCGGCCGAAACCGATGATCAGCACGCTGCCGGTCAGGCCATCGGCGACATCGACCCCGTCGAGCGACTGCTCGTCGCGTGGTGTCAGATACCGCAAGGCGATGATCGCCAGCGGCGTCAGTACCATGGAGATGATGACGATCGCCGTCAGCGTCGCGTTGGCGTTGCCGTCGATGATGCCGACGGCCGCCGCCGCCGAGTAAAGGACAAAGGCGAATTCGCCGCCTTGCGCCATGAAGATCGCGCGCTCCAAGGCTTCGCGATGACCTGACTTCAGGACCCGGGCGACGATGTAGATGCCAAACGCCTTCATCACCATGTAGGCGACGACATAGATGGCGATCAGCCGCCAGTTCGCGGCGACCACATGCAGGTCGAGCGACATGCCGACCGCGAGAAAGAACAGGCCGAGCAGGATGCCGCGGAACGGTTCGATGTCGGCTTCGAGTTGGTGGCGGAAAGTCGATTCGGACAGCAGCACGCCGGCCAGGAAGGCCCCCATCGCCATCGACAGGCCGCTGAGCTGCATGGCGAGCGCGGATCCGAGAACGACCAGAAGCGCCGCCGCCGTCATCACCTCGCGGGCACGGGCATCCGCCAGGATGCGGAAGAACGGATTGAGCAAATAGCGACCGGCCACCACCAGGCCTACGATCGCGGCGAGGCCGATGCCGACCTCGGTCAGCCGCTCCGACAGGCTGGTGTCGGCTCCACCAGGCGCCAGGAACGCGATCAGGGCCAGCAGCGGCACGATGGCCAGGTCCTCGAGCAGCAGGACCGATACGATGCGCTGGCCTTTCGGCGCGGCGATTTCGCCGCGTTCCTCGAGAAGCTGCATGACGATCGCCGTCGAGGTCAGCACGAAGCCGGCGCCGGCGACGAAGGATTGCGCGATCGGAAACCCTCCCGCCATGCCAACACCGGTCAGCAGAAGCGCGCAGACGCCGACCTGCAGGGCGCCCAGGCCGAAGATCTCGCGGCGCAGGCCCCACAGCCGCGACGGCTGCATTTCCAACCCGATGATGAACAGGAACATCACCACGCCGAGTTCGGCGACATGAAGAATGGCTTCCGATTCGGAAAAGACGCCGAGGCCGAACGGGCCGATCACCACACCGGCGGCCAGATAGCCGAGAATCGAGCCGAGGCCCATGCGCTTGAAGATCGGAACGGCGACGACGCCGGCCGCAAGCAGCGCCACCACCTGAACCAGATCGCTGCTCGATGCCTCTACCGCCATGCCGCCATTCCGCTCGTTTGAGGACCGATTCCGATTTCGGGTTTATGTGACAGGGGGCGAAGATAGGGGCTTCGGCGGGGATCGAACAGCCCGAATCCAGATCACCGGCGACGTTGCAGGCGCGATACACAAGTTGACGCCGGGAACACGTTGCATCTTGGCACAATCGATGGCTAAGGACGCTCGGCTTCGGCCATTGGAGGGTGATCGACGATCAAGTCGCGCCCTTTTTGAGGAGATGACTGACATGAAGAAGTTTTTGTTTGTTGCCGTCGGCCTGGCGGTGCTTGCCGGTTCGGCTTGCTCGAAGGCGCCTGAGTGCACGGCGGAGATCGCGACCAAGAAGGCGCAGGACATGGCTACCGCGCTGCAGGAGGCGATCACCAAGGACCCGTCCAAGGCGGCTGATCTGACCGCCAAGGTCCAGGCGGTGACAACCAAGTATCAGGGCACCACGACACTGGCCGACGCCTGCAAGGCCTATGACGAGGTGACGGCCGCGATCAAGGGCTAACGCCCTGATTCGAGATCAAGGGCTAAGCGCCTGATTCGATGATTCAAACGAGGCGGCGACCGCTGGGTCGCCGCCTTTTTTTGGATTTT
Source organism: Mesorhizobium sp. M1338 (assembly GCF_040318045.1). Classification (NCBI taxonomy): domain Bacteria; kingdom Pseudomonadati; phylum Pseudomonadota; class Alphaproteobacteria; order Hyphomicrobiales; family Phyllobacteriaceae; genus Mesorhizobium; species Mesorhizobium sp. M1338. The sequence continues at coordinate 62,127 of NZ_JAMYLL010000027.1, forward strand.
TCAGTTCGGGGCGATGGAGCCGACTTGGACGGCGTCGACGCGCTTCAGGCTCATGCCGATCACCGGCACCAACTGGTCGTCGACGCGCACTGCAATGGTCACCGTCATCGAGTTGTCGTCGGGGATGCGGGCCTGCATGACACCGCGCAACTGGTTGCGGTTGATGGTGAAGACCACCTTGCGGGCATCGACCACGTTGCCGCCGATGATGTCGAGGCCGGAGCCGGTGGCACCACCCATGAAGCTGCCCTTGTAGCCCTCCCGGCCCTTGCGCTCGATCTTGGCCGACATCTGCTGGGTGAACATGCCGACCCGGCAGCCGCCGTCGAGCGACATGCCGACCGTGCCGTCGGGCGTCGAGCCGGTGAAGCTGCAGTTGAATTTGGTGCCCTTGTACTTGCCGGCGACGATTTCGCCGGGGCCGATCCATTTGCCTTCGGCCGACTGGAAGAACTGCTTGTCCGGTTCCGCCGCGGAGGCCGCTCCGGCAATGCCGACGAGAGCTGTGATCACGGTTGCCAGGGGCAGGACGCTGGATAGTACTACGCTTTTCATCGACGACACCCGGCAACAAAGAGGCTGTTTGGAACCCGTCTGACCATGAACAAGATTGGTTAATGCTTCGTCACTAAGGGGCCGCCACAAAGCAGTCCGGTAACAATTCCGAAGGTCCAAACGCTCCGGCCCGGCTTACTTGCCAGGCGGGGCTGCTTCACTGTCTTTCCTGGTGGCAAACGATGTCAGCGCGGAGAGGAAATCGCCCAGTCCGGGACGCTTCGCGGCGCTGAAGGGCAGGGGGCGCGCCGTCTCCATCGCCGCGATGCCGATGCGCGCCGTCATCATGCCGTTGACGACGCCCTCGCCAAGCTTGGCCGAAAGACGCGCCGCCAGGCCGTGGCCGACGATCTGCTGGACGAAACTGTCGCCGATCGCGATCGAGCCGGTAACCGCCAGATGCGCCAGCACGCTGCGCGCCAGGCGGAAGAAACCCAGTGTTCCCGGCCGTCCGCCATAGAGTTCCGACAGGCGGCGGATGAGCCGCCCGGCCTCGAACACGACATAGGCGACATCGACGAGCGCGCGCGGGCTGACCGCCGTCACCAGCGAGACGCGTTTGGCGGCCTCGAGAATCATCACCTTCGCCCTGGCATCGAGGGGGCCGAGAATTTCGGCCTCGGCCAGGCGCACAAGATTGCCGCCGTCGATGATTTCGCCACGCAGTTCGGCCAGCGCGCGCCGGCCGGCCGCAGTCTCGGGTTTGGCCGCGACAAAGGCCGACAGTTCGTCGACGACCGATCGTGCTGCCTTGGGATCGTCACGCGCGATCGCGTCGAGCGCCCGCTTCTGCAGCTTTTCGACCTCGGCGAGGCGGGCAATCGCCAGAAACTCGCGAATCAGGATCACCACAAGCGCCAGCACGGCGATGGCAGCCATGCCCGCGGCCAGCCAGCCCAGCCATTCGGCGCGCGCGAAGAGGTCGCGTATGAGCTGGTCGGTCCACAGGCCGACAGCCAGCGAAACCAGGACACCAAAAGCGCCGAAGAAGATGCTGCCGAGCAGCGAGCGTTTTTTGGGGGCGATCGCTGGCGGCGGCTCCGCGGCAATGATGTCGGGCTCGTCGAAGACATCGACATCCGCCGGTATGACCATCGCGACATCGGTTTTCATCGCACGGGGTTTGCGTTTGGTGTCGGTCTGGGCACGGATTGCGGCCTGGGCACGGGTCTCAGCCTGGTCGTTGCGAGGCCCAGGGGCCGATTGTCTCGATGTGGCTTCCGGCTCGATGCGGAATGCCGCCGGCTTGCGGGGGGCGGTCATGCCAGATGATCTCCGATCAGGAACTGCAAGGCACGATCGAGCCTGATATGCGGCAACGACAGCGTGACACCTTCGGCCGTGCGTTCGAGCTTTGGTGGACGGAAACGGACGAAGCGAATTGCGTGATCCGCGGAGTCCTGCTTATGGTCGGGGCCCGAAACATCGAACACCGCATCAATATTCTCCGGTAAGTCACCGGGAAATATGGCTGTTTCCGTCTTTCCATCAAAGGTTTCGCCGTTGATCCTCTCGTCGGCGATCGGCGTGCCGATGATGACTGGCAACGTCTCTCGACCCTGCTTGACGGTGCCTTCGCGTGTCGCGCGCATCGCCGCCATGGCGACGACATCGACATCCGCGCCGGTGAAATTCGCGCGCGCCACGGCGCGGTCGGCAAGCCGCCGCACGATCGCCTGCAGGCGGTCATGGCTTTCGTGGTGCAGGTGATCGGCCTTGGTCGCGGCAACCAGTATGCGGTCGATGCGCCGCGAGAACAGGTCAGTGAGGAAGCTGCCGCGGCCGGGACGGAAACAACTGAGGATCTCGGTCACCGCGCGCTCCAGGTCGGCCATGGCGCCGGGACCGGCGTTCAGCGCCTGCATGGCGTCGATCAGCACGATCTGGCGATCGAGGCGGGTGATGTGTTCGCGGAAGAACGGTTTCACGACATGCGTCTTGTAGGCCTCGTAACGCCTGTCCATCATGGCGTGCAGCGACCCTGGGCGCGGACGCTTGTCGCCAATCCCAGCCAGAGGCGCGAAGGTCAGTGCTGGCGAGCCCTCGAGATCGCCAGGCATCAGGAAGCGGCCGGGCGGCAAGGTCGAAAGCGCCCGGTCGTCGAGCTTACATGCCTTCAGATAGGCGGCGAAACTTTCGGCCAGGCGGCGCGCCGTCATCTCGTCGGCATCGGCGTTCGGGTTGATCTCCGCCGACAGCGCCCGCCAGGCCTGCGACAGGTCCTCGCGCACCGGCAGAACGGCCATTTCGAATGCTTCGTGCGAAAAATCGGCGAAGGATTTGCCGAGCAGCGGCAGGTCGAGCAGCCATTCGCCGGGATAGTCGACGATATCGACCGACAATCTGCCGGAGGAGAACATGCGGCTCCAGCCGGAGGCCGATTCATATTCGATGGTCAGCCGCAGTTCCGAAATGGCGCGCGTCGAATCGGGCCAGGCGCGGTCGTTGACCAAGGCGGCGATGTGGTCTTCGTACTGGAAGCGCGGCACGGCGTCGTCCGGCTGCTGCTCAAGGAAGGCGCGGGCGATGCGCCCTGATTTCTGTGCCTTGAACAGCGGCAGGCGCCCGCCATGGATCAAGTTGTGGACAAGGGCCGATATGAACACCGTCTTGCCCGCGCGGGACAATCCGGTCACGCCGAGGCGCAGCGATGGGGAAAAAAGCCCGGTAGCGCGTCCCGACAGCGTGTCGAGGGCAATCCTCGCCTCGTCGGTGAAGGTGGTCAGCGATGATGCCAAAATGTGCTCTCTTGGGCTTGCCTCCGCCCGATATAGGCTCTGCAACCCGCGTTTGAAATGGCTTCAGAGATTGGCCGGCGTCAGGAACGCTTCGAGATAGCCGGTGCCCTGGGCGGCCTTGGCAAGATCGCCGTCGAAGCGGACGACCGCCAGGCCCGCGGTCGGGAACCCATGGTTGAGTGTTGCCCGCGCCGTCTCGTCGCCATCGCCCGAAACCGCCATGGTGAGATCTTCCGTCATCGGATTGTGGCCGATGACCAGCAAGGAGCCCGATCCGCCATTGTCGCGGATGAGATGGAGGTAGCCGGCCGCGTCCGCGCTGTAGAGCGTGTCGAAGAACAGCACCCGACCGGTGTCGGTCTGGCCGGCCAGGCCTTCCAGCGTCTCCTTGGCGCGTTTGGCATTGGAGCACAGCGTCAGGTCCGGAACATAGGAGCGGGAGCGCATGGCGGCGCCCATCATTTCGGCGTCGGCGCGGCCGGATGCATCGAGCGGGCGATCGAAATCGCGCATGCCGGGCAGTGCCCAGCCAGCCTTGGCATGTCGCAACAGATAAAGCCTGCTCACCCAACCTCCGAATGCCGTGGCCTTCCGGGATTAGCCACGAGAACGCGTTGCGCACAATGGCTCGTGTGCCTCGAATACCCGAATCACCCATGATGCGGTGCCGCAAAAGGCGATAGTGCATCGGCCGAAGATCACAGCCGATGTTCCGAAAGCATGTTTCACAGGATCCAACGTGTCACAGCGTAGTTTGGTATCAAGACCACCGCGCACCGCTGCAAAGGTGCGCTCCGGCGCACATTAACAATTGCGTGAGACAGCGGCTGATTGCGCTTGTGCAGGCGTCGGACGGCGAATATATAGGCGCCAAATTTGGGGCAGTTTGGGTGAGTCGAATGAACGACATCGTTACCGCCGATTACGTACCCTCCGAAGACGAGCCGTTCATGAACGAGCGGCAGAAATCCTATTTCCGCTCAAAGCTCGTCACCTGGAAGAACGACATATTGCGCGAAGCGCGCGAAACACTGGAAATCCTGCAACAAGAAAACGCCAACCATCCCGATCTGGCCGATCGCGCCTCTTCGGAAACCGACCGCGCCATCGAACTCAGGGCGCGTGACCGTCAGCGCAAGCTCATTGCAAAGATCGATTCCGCGCTGCAGCGCATCGACGAAGGCACTTATGGCTATTGCGAAGAGACCGGCGAGCCGATCGCGCTGAAGCGGCTCGATGCACGTCCGATCGCGACGTTGTCGATCGAAGCGCAGGAGCGGCATGAGCGCCGCGAAAAAGTCTACCGCGACGACTGAGAGTCAAAGCCGGCGGCGCACGACCGGCCGTCATGAGCGACGTTGATTTTGAAATGGCCGGTTTTCCGGCCATTTCATTGGCGCGGCAGACCGGTCAGGGCGCACGAAATCCACAAAACCTTGAAGCATGGGCTCTTGACCCCATGGCCCTTGACGTATGGGCCTTCCGAAAGGTGGTTCGGCAGCCAAACCGGTTACGATTTTCGCTTGGGATAGCTAATCAGGGGCCGCTCATCGCTTCTGGCTGGAGAGTTCGCCGAGAAGCTTGGTCATTTCATCGTCGAGCGACTGTGGTGTCTTGGCCGCCGGCTTGCCCGCCGGGCTGCCGGAGCGGGGCTGGTCGAGCGACACTTCGAGTTCCCTCATCAGCGTGTCGTCGATGCTCTCCTGTCTCGGCGGCGGCAGTGGTGCAGGCCGGACGACATTGGCATTCGCGGAGCCGTAGGCGGGCAGCGGCGTGACATTGGTCGGCTGGTAGCTTTGCGCCGCGGTTGGCGGTGCCGGTGCTGTTTGGCGCGGGCGAGCGGGCGGCGCTGTGTTCGCCGGCTGCGGAGCCGGTGCCTGTCTTGGCGGCGGTGGAGCGGGTTGCGGCGGACGCGGCCTTGCCGCCGGGGCCGCGGCGGCCGGCACCGGCTGCAAGCCGCCGTCTCCGGTCAATGCCGGACGCCGCGGCGCCGAAAGACGGATATCGCGCTCGACGACGAGGTCGGTCGGGCCGCCGATCAGAAGCAGATGCTCGATGTCATCGCGGCGCACCAGCACCAGCCGGCGATGGCTGTCGACGGCGGTGGCGTCCATGACGGCCAGCCGTGTCTTGCGGTTCCTGCCGCCGGCAACGAAGGTTCCGAACGTCAGATTGCGCACCAGCTTGACGATGATGAGAACGATGACCAGCAGGACAAGTGCTGCAAACGTCCACAACAGTGCCGCGGCATAACCAGGACCCGCCACGCTATCCAGCCATTGCATCGGTTTCCCCTGATTGCCCTTGGAAGTGACGCGACACTAGACCGTTGCGGCGGGCCACCGCAAGTTGCGTTTCACGCTGGTGAACAGCTAGAAAAACTCCGAAGGCTTGAAGACATCATTTTTATCCGACATTTGCCGCCAAGGCCTTTTCCGGACTAGGAGAATGTGATTCAACCCGCTAGGGGCGGATGTCGGAACACCGGAATTCACGAGCAGGGGGCATATGGCCAAGGAAGCGCGCGGCGATTTCTATCCGGTACCGATCGTCGACCAGAACACGCGACCGGGCGCGGTCACCCGGCTCATCATTTTCATCGTCGTTCTGACGGGGGCGGCGATCGTCTTCGGCCTTTTCCGCGAGCGCCTCGGCGATCCTTTCCTGCTCGGCATGCTCGGCGTGCTGGCGATGATCGGCGTCGGCTTCCTGTTTGCCACGGCGATCGGCTTCGTGCAGGTCACGCCGCGCTCGACGGGCGACGAACTGTCGAAATCCTTCGTCGATTCGATGTCGCAGGGCCTTCTCGTCACCGACACCAAGGGCCGTGTCGTCTACGCCAATCGCGCCTATGCCGATATGACCGGAGCGTCGTCGGCGGCCGACCTGAAGACGGTCGAGGGGTTGCTCTCGGATGTCCCCGAAGCGTCGGTGACGATCTATCGCCTGGCGTCCGGCCTGCGCGACGGCCAGCCGGGCGATGGCGAGTTTCGGCTCGCGCAATCCATTCGGCCCGGTGCCGAGCCCGGCGCCCGCTGGTACCGGGCGCGCGCCCGCACCTTCAGCGTTCCGGGCCAGCGGCTGCCCATGCTCGCTTGGCAGCTTGCCGACATCTCGCAGGAGCGGGCCGAGCAGGAGCGGTTCTTTCTAGATTTGCAGCAGGCGATAGATCATCTCGACCACGCGCCGGCCGGCTTCTTTTCGGCCGATCAGGAGGGCCGCGTCACCTACATCAATGCCACGCTCGCCGAATGGCTGGGCATCGACCTCACCAGCTTCACGCCCGGTGCGGTCTCCCTGGCCGAGATCGTGGCCGGCGACGGCATGGCGCTGGTCCGTTCGGTCAAGGCCGATCCCGGCACGACGCGCAACGCGGTCATCGATCTCGACTTGACGACGATGACGGGCGAGGCGCTGCCGGTGCGCTTCATGCATCGCGTGTCGGCCAGCCGCGAAGGCCTCAACGGGCCGACACGCACGATCGTGCTCAACCGTACGCAAGGCGAGGACTCCTCTGCCGATTTGCGGGCCTCGGAAGTGCGCTTCACCCGCTTCTTCAATTCGACACCGATGGCGATAGCCGGCGTCGACCACGACGGGCGCATCCTGCGCACCAATGCGCCGTTCCTGTCGCTGTTTTCATCCGTCGTCGACCGCGACGCCGTCGATCGCCGTGTGCGGCTCGACACGGTCATCCATGAACGCGACCGGCCGGCCTTCGCGGCTGCTTTCGAAAAGGCGCAGCAGCGGCAGGCCGACATCGAGCCGATCGATACGCTTCTGCCCGGCAATGACGAGCGGCACATCCGTTTCTACGTCAACGCTGTCGCCGACGGTACCGGCGGCGAGGGCGCCGAGGAGTCCGCCATCGTCTACGCCGTCGAGACGACGGAGCAGAAAGCGCTCGAAGGGCAGATGGCGCAAAGCCAGAAGATGCAGGCGGTGGGCCAGCTTGCCGGCGGCATCGCGCATGATTTCAACAATGTGCTGACCGCCATCATCATGGCGTCCGACCTTTTGTTGACCAACCACCGTCCGTCGGATCCATCCTTCCCCGACATCATGAACATCAAGCAGAACGCCAACCGGGCGGCTTCGCTGGTGCGGCAGTTGCTGGCCTTCTCGCGCAAGCAGACGTTGCGGCCGGAAGTGCTCAACCTGACCGACGTGCTCGCCGATCTCCGGATGCTGCTGGCCCGCCTGGTCGGCAACGATATCAAGCTGAAGGTCGACCATGGCCGCGACCTGTGGCCGGTCAAGGTCGATATCGGGCAGTTCGAGCAGGTGGTGGTCAACCTCGCGGTCAACGCGCGCGACGCCATGCCGGGGGGTGGTGATCTCACCGTGCGCACCCGCAATGTGACCGCCGAGGAATGCAAGGCCTTTTCCTATCGTGAACTCACCCCGGCCGACTATGTCGTGGTCGAAGTCGAGGACACCGGCAGCGGTATCGCGCCCGACGTGCTGAAGAAGATTTTCGAGCCCTTCTTCACCACCAAGGAAGTCGGCAAGGGCACCGGCCTTGGCCTGTCGATGGTCTACGGCATCATCAAGCAGACCGGCGGCTTCATCTACTGCGATTCCGAGGTCGGCAAAGGGTCGACTTTCCGCATTTTCCTGCCACGTCATATCGCGGAGCTGAAAAAAGCGGGCGAGCCCGACGATGTGCCGGCGGCACCGGTGAAGGTGGCCGATGCGGCCAAGGACCTGTCTGGCTCGGCCACGGTGCTGCTCGTCGAGGACGAGGATGCCGTGCGCATGGGCGGCATGCGGGCGCTGGTGTCGCGTGGCTACACCGTGCATGAGGCGTCTTCGGGCGTCGAGGCGCTGGAAGTGTTCGACGCGCTGGGCGGCAAGGTCGACATCGTCGTTTCCGACGTGGTGATGCCGGAAATGGATGGACCGACCCTGCTTGGTGAGTTGCGCAAGCGCCAGCCGGACATCAAGTTTGTCTTCGTGTCCGGTTATGCCGAGGACGCATTCGCCAGAAACCTGCCGGCCGACGCGCATTTCGGCTTCCTGCCAAAGCCGTTTTCGCTCAAGCAGTTGGCGACGATCGTCAAGGACATGCTGGAGTCTTAGAACTTCTCTATTTTCTTCCCTTGCGTCGCGCCGTGACAACGCCATGATCGCGGATGAAACGGCAAGCGGGCTTGGGGAGCAGCGATTGACGCCGCACAACGAAGCGGACAAGGACGACTACGCCGACACGGTGCTGTTGCCGGGCGATCCGCAGCGCGCCGATTGGATGGCGCAAACCTTCCTGGAAGTGCCGCGCTGCATCAATCGCCGACGTGGCGCGCTTGGCTTCACCGGACTGTTTCGCGGCAAGCCCGTCAGCATCCAGTCGACCGGCATCGGCGTCTCGTCGTTTCTGATCTATGTGCATGAATTGCTTGACTATTATGGCGCCCAGACGCTGATCCGCACCGGCACCTGCGGCAGCCTGACCGCCAAGGCAAAGCTGCGCAGCTTGGTCATCTCGCAATCGGCACAAGCGGAAAGCGCGCAGAGTGGTCAGGTCTTCGGCCTTTATGAACCCGCCGGCCCGGATCCGGCGCTTCTCGCCTGTGCGCTTGCCAAGGCGGCCGAACTTGGCATCGACCATTGCACCGGCCCAACGGTGTGCAGTGACATCTTTTATCATCCCGTAGGAGCCGGCCGCTTTGCCGATGCGCGGGCGGCCGGAGTCCTGGCCGTGGATATGGAAACCAGCGCTCTTTATCGCATCGCCGCGCATTTCGGGGCTCGCGCGCTGTCGATCTGCGTCGTGGTCGACGACATCGAGACCGGCGAACAGATCGATTATTCCGAGCGCCAGGAGTTGTTCGCCGACATGACCCGGCTAGCGCTCGCGGTCGCCGTGGAAGCGCCCTAGGCGGCTTCCCGCTTCGGCACCATCCGCTCTTCCATGCTCGGCCGGTGGCCACGCAGGTAGAGCGCGCAGGTGGTGCGCAGCATCGACGCAAAGTTCGGAATGGCGCCGTTGATCTCGATGGCTTCGTCATAAAGCTTGGAGATGAATTTTGGCGTCGTCAAACCCTGGTTTTCAGCGATTTCGTCCAGCAAGGCCCAGAATGTCGCTTCAAGCTGGATGCTGGTCGAGTGGCCGTCGATGCGAATCGACCGGTTGATCTGGCGATAGCCTTCGGGATCCTGGCCCGCAAACACCCTGCACATCCGACAAACCTCCCGTGATTGTTGGTCTTGGGTGGACGGGCCTGCGGTTTGATACTGCTTAACCTGTCCCCATGTGCATTCTCGGGCAAAATCGCCGCGACGGCAATCGGACTTTTGTCCCTGTCGGCGATGCAGGACGGTTACGGCCTCGTGCGGGGTAACCGGCTGCCACCACCTTTTGTCCGCGCCGCGCATAATCGCCTCCGCACCATCGCGGAGACTGATTTGGCCAAGGCGATTCACAGCATGATCCGGGTTCTCGACGAGGCCCGATCCGTCGACTTCTACAGAAATGCCTTCGGGCTCGATGTCGCCGACAGGCTGGACTTCGAGACTTTCACGCTCGTTTACCTCAGCAATGCCGAGACGGGGTTCGAGCTCGAACTGACCGTGAACAAGGATCGGCAGGAGCCTTACGCACTCGGCGACGGCTACGGTCACCTTGCGGTCTCGGTCGCCGACCTCGACAGCGAACATGACCGTCTCGGCGCGCTCGGCCTCAACCCGAAGAAGATCGTCGAGTTCAACCGCGACGGGTCGCTGATCGCCCGCTTCTTCTTCATCGAGGATCCCGACGGCTACAAGATCGAGGTTCTGCAACGTGGAGGTCGCTTCCAATAGGGAAATATTCGGCCGCGCTCGTCGGCGCGACGCCAGCAAACGGCACTCTCAAGCATGTCGCCCAAAAGTGCGCAGCGGTTTCGGGACGACGACATGCACAAACAAGGTCTTGAAGCCCGTCAATTGTGACGTGCTTCAAGGGGTGCAAATAGCAAGCAGGGAGGAACAAAATGGTCACGATCTATGACGCGAAGCCTGGGCTTTCACGTCGCGAGCTTCTCAAACGCGGTGGCATCGGCGCGCTGCTGGTCATCTCCGGCAGTGCGGTCATCAGTCCCGAACATGCCTGGGGGCTCGAGACATCGGCGCTCAAGCCCGAAACCATGGCGACGCTGATCCAGATGGCGCGCGACATCTATCCGCACGATCAGGTCCCCGACAAATATTACGCCATTGCCGTGAAGGGCCATGACGAGGAGGCCGGCAAGGATGCCGCCTACAAGGCGATGATCGAAGACGGCATCGCCGACCTCGACAAGAAGGCCGGTGACGGCGGCTATCGAGGCCTCGGCTGGGAGGACCAGCGCGTCGGCGTGCTGAAGCAGGTCGAGGCGACGCCGTTCTTCCAGGCCATCCGTGGCGGCCTCGTCGTCAGCCTCTACAACCAAAAAGAGGTGTGGCCGATCTTCGGCTACGAGGGCGAATCCTATTCCAAGGGCGGCTACATCGCGCGCGGTTTCGACGACATCGAGTGGCTCTGAGCCCCCGAACCCGCAAACAGAAATCATGGGAGGAAACCATGGCAGCTTCATTTGATCTGAACAACGATGGCGTGGTCGTCATCATCGGCTCGGGCGCCGGCGGCGGCACGCTCGGCAACGAACTCGCCCAAAAGGGTGTCGACGTCGTCATCCTGGAAGCCGGCGCGCGCCACGAATACGAGGATTTCATCAACGACGAATGGGGTTCGTTCACCCAACTCGCCTGGACGGACAAGCGCACGACGTCCGGTGACTGGCGTGTGGCCAAGGATTTTCCGAACCTGCCGGCCTGGATCGTCAAGTCGGTCGGCGGTTCGACCACGCATTGGGCCGGAGCCTCGCTGCGCTTCCAGGAGCATGAGTTCAAGACGCTGTCGACCTACGGAAAATTGGAAGGCGCCAACCTGCTGGACTGGCCGATCACGCTGGCCGAGATGGAGCCCTACTATGCCAAGGCCGAAGCCAAGATGGGCGTCACCGGCACCAATGACTGGCCGAGGCTGCCGGGCAACAACAATTTCAAGGTGTTGAAGGCCGGCGCCGACAAGCTCGGCTACAAGGAATGCCACACCGGCAACATGGCGATCAACTCGATCGAGCGCGACGACCGCATGTCCTGCCAGCAGACCGGCTTCTGCTTCCAGGGCTGCAAATGGGGCGCCAAATGGTCGACGCTCTATACCGAGATCCCCAAGGGCGAGGCGACGGGCCATCTCGAGGTCAGGCCGAACGCCATGGCGATCAAGATAAACCATGACGCCACGGGCAAGGTGACTGGCGTCGTCTATGCCGACAAGGACGGTAAGCTGCAGGAGCAGAAGGCGCGCATCGTCGCCGTCGCCGGCAACTCGATCGAAAGCCCGCGCCTGTTGCTCAATTCGGCATCGGGCAAATTCCCCGATGGTCTCGCCAACTCGTCGGGACAGGTGGGCAAGAACTACATGCGGCACACCACCGGCTCGGTCTATGCCATCTTCGACAGACCGGTGCACATGTATCGCGGCACCACCATGGCCGGCATCATCCGCGACGAGGCGCGCCACGATCCGTCGCGTGGTTTCGTCGGTGGCTACGAGTTCGAGACGCTGTCACTTGGCCTGCCGTTCATGGCGGCTTTCCTCGATCCGGGTGCCTGGGGGCGGTCCTTCACCACCGCGCTCGACCACTACGACCACATGGCAGGCCTGTGGATCGTCGGCGAGGACATGCCGCGCGCGGAGAACCGCATCACGCTGCATGCCGACGAGAAGGACGCGCATGGCATGCCGATCGCCGACGTGCATTTCGACGACCATCCGAACGACACCGCGATGCGCAATCACGCCTACAAGCAGGCCACTGCGCTCTATGCGGCGGTCGGCGCCACGCGCACCTTCCCGACGCCGCCCTATCCGTCGACCCACAATCTCGGCACCAACCGGATGAGCGAAAAAGCGGAAGACGGCGTCGTCAACAAGCATGGCCAGACGCACGACATCAAGAACCTGTTCGTGTCGGATGGCAGCCAGTTCACGACCGGTGCGGCGGAAAATCCGACGCTGACGATCGTGTCGCTGGCAATCCGCCAGGCCGATTACATCGCCGCGCAGATGTCGGCCAAGACGATCTAGTCACATCCTTCCGACGACCTGACGACGCGGAACCCGCAAGGTTCCGCGTCTTTTTCTTGCCGCCTCATTGCTTGGTGCAGGTCGAGGCGGTGAAGGCGCCGTCGGGCTGCTTCATGATGATGTCGAAGGAGGGCGGGGTCTGACCGTCCAACGTTGCCTGGGTCAGCGACAGCGAGTTGCCGCCGGCGGTATAGCCGCCCAATGGCCCGAGCCAGGAGATCCCGCCGTTTGCATCCATTTGATAATTGTACCCCTGCTGCGCGGTCCCGAAGGTGCCGAGGCCGGTGTAGAATGGGCCAGTGTAGACGTTCCCCTTGATGGTGATGTCGCCGAGATTAAGGAACATGCCAAGCAGATACACTTCGCAGCGATAGGTGCCGTCTGGCAGCTTGCCGTCGCTGAAGTCGGCTCGCGCGGCTCCGCTTGCTGCCGCCGCAAGCAATATACCCATAAAAATGCGTGAAATGCCTGAAACCATGACGTCGCTCGTTTGAGGCGCGAGGTTGCCCTATTTTTGCACCGTGCCGCAACACCGGTCGTCTGCGACATGCCTATGAAGATCAAAATCTAGGCATTTGATAAGAATGAGCGAAAATTAGGCAGATGCCCCGTGTGCTGCGCAAATTTCTCTCAATCAATTTTTAACCAGCTCTCTTTGTTTCTATAAGCCTGGCATTTCAACACGCTGATAACGCTGGACTATTCGTCTCCATTTGGTGTCGCCAAGGCGATTGGCATGGGGGTTGCTTTGTAGTGTTGCGGTGCAATCAACCAGCTTGGGAGTCTGTAATATGAGGGGTAATTTCTCGACAATAACAAAGATGTTTTCGGCGAGCGTGGTTGCCGCCGGCCTGTTGATGTCCGCACCCGCCAGGGCGGCCGACGACACCATCAAGGTCGGCATTCTCCATTCGCTGTCGGGGACCATGGCGATTTCGGAGACGACGCTGAAGGACGCCATGCTGATGCTCATCGACGAGCAGAACGCCAAGGGCGGCCTGCTCGGCAAGAAGCTCGAGGCGGTCGTCGTCGATCCTGCTTCCAACTGGCCCCTGTTCGCCGAAAAGGCGCGCGAGCTGATCTCCAAGGACAAGGTCGCGGCGGTGTTCGGCTGCTGGACCTCGGTGTCGCGCAAATCGGTGTTGCCGGTGTTCTCCGAGCTCGACAACATCCTGTTCTATCCCGTCCAGTATGAGGGCGAGGAAAGCGAGCGCAACGTGTTCTACACGGGCGCGGCGCCGAACCAGCAGGCCATTCCGGCGGTCGATTATCTGATGAGCGAGGACGGCGGTTCGGTGAAGCGCTGGGTGCTCGAAGGCACCGACTACGTCTATCCGCGCACCACCAACAAGATCCTCGAGGCCTATCTGAAGGCCAAGGGCGTCGCTGCCGAAGACATCATGGTCAACTACACGCCGTTCGGCTTCTCCGACTGGCAGACCGAGGTTTCGGCGATCAAGAAGTTCGGTTCGGCCGGCAAGAAGACCGCCGTCGTCTCGACCGTCAACGGCGATGCCAACGTGCCGTTCTACAAGGAACTCGGCAACCAGGGCGTCAAGGCCGAGGACATCCCGGTCATGGCCTTCTCTGTCGGCGAGGAAGAACTTGCCGGTCTCGACACCGCGCCGCTCGTCGGCCATCTCGCCGCCTGGAACTATTTTGAAAGCATCGACACGCCCGAGAACAAGAAGTTCATCGCCGGCTGGCACAAGTTCATCAAGAACGACAAGCGCACCACCAACGACCCGATGGAGGCCCATTACATCGGCTTCAACATGTGGGTGAAGGCGGTCGAGAAGGCCGGCACCACGGATCCGGACAAGGTCATCGACGCCATGGTCGGTGTTTCGGTGCCTAACCTGACCGGCGGCTATTCGACGATGATGCCGAACCACCACATCACCAAGCCGGTGCTGATCGGTGAAATCCAGGCCGACGGCCAGTTCGAAACCGTCTCGCGCACGCCGGGCCTGGTGATGGGCGACGAGTGGTCCGACTATTTGCCTGATTCCAAGGACCTGATCTCCGATTGGCGCGCGCCTCTGTCCTGCGGCAACTTCAACGTCGCCACGGGCAAGTGCGGCGGCAAGGGAACGAACTGATCCTCCCCGGGCTGATCTAGTCAGACCGCGCGCGTCCCCACCGCGTACACCCCCCGCCGGACGGCCCAATGAAAACAATGAAATGGTTTAAATAAACCGAAGACCATTATCACCGCCCGCCAGAAGAGGTTTTTTCAGG